>DAIRCP010000092.1:0-11818 GCA_036796635.1 Prevotella sp.
TCATTCACCAGCGGACGGTTATAGGCAAAGAAGATGGTGCCGTCTATCGGGGCTGTTACCTCGCTCAGCGTGCTGCCGTCGTAAGGGTCCAGAATCTTGGCCATGGCATCTCCTTTTCTGATGTCATCGCCTTGGCTGCAGAGGGAATAGAGAATGCCTGCCTTGGGAGTTACGATGGTGCGGAGCGACCGGTCTGTGATGATATCTGATACCATGCCACTGTGGATTTTTCCTTTTAGTATGCGGTTCTGAAACAGAAAGCGCAGGATGGCCTGCCAGGACAGTTTTGCCAGATCATGGTCTATCACTCCGGTGGTACCGCTGAAGATACTGTATGCCTCACTGTTCCATACCTGCCAGTTGAAGTTGAGCAGGGTGGTGTCGAAGGGTGACGGCTGCTTTACATAGATGTAGGGCAGACCGAAGGCATGTGCCTTCTTGCTGTATTCTATCATCGTCTGATTGATGCGTACATGCGGTACGAAGTCGCCGGGAAGATAATAACTCGCCAGTTGGATGCCGATATGGTAGTCTTTTACTGTCTGGAAGAGTGCTGCTGCGATGCGCTGAGTCGTTTCCCCCTTGTCATATCCGGGAAACATTCGGTTGATGTCTGTATTGTCCATTGCCCAGAATCGGGTGCCGATGTTCATGGAGAAGTGATTGGCGGAGGGGATGACGAGTATCTCCTTGTCCTGCGCGATTTTACCGTCCAGTTCCAGTTGCTTGAGTTTCTTCACCAACTGGGAACATACAAATTGCTGTTGCACTTCATCGCCACGCATGGAGCCTACGATGGCTATCGTCTTCTCTCCCTTACCAAAACGATAACCGTAAATGTGAAACTGCTCGCGGAAGGGCGAGTTCATGGCAAATATAATTTCCTTTTTCATCTGTTGTAAATCCTTGCTAAGAGTGAACCTTCATATACGATGGGGTAGGCGCGTATGGTCATGACCAGTCCGTCGCAGGGTGCTGATACCCGACAAAGCACCTTTCCCTCCAGTGAACTTACGATGCGCCCTATCTCATCGCCCCGTCGCACATTCATATTGTAGCTGATGCTGGGGATGAATACCCCCGATACGTCTGCATTCAGAAATGATACACCGTCACTGGGTACAATCAGCGGATGATATCGTATGTCTGGTGCTATGCCGTCCCACATTCCCTCATGCCTCATCAGATTGAAGATGCCTTCCACCAGTCTGTCGCCATATTCAGGCGTGATGCGCATGCCTACGCCCATTTCCACCACAAGCGTCTTTACCCCGATACTGTTGAGCGACCATGCTAATGTAGACTCCAGTACCGTGGCAGCCTCATGTATCCAGATCAGATCTACATTCAGCAGTTGGGCATAAGGCACCAGTGTGTCTGCCGTGTTCACATTGATGCGCACCTGTGGCAATTCCCTCAGAAAGATGTTGCTGGCGTGAATATCAATGGCAAAGTCAGCTCCCTTCATATCATTGATGATCTTATGGGCCAATGATTCCGTAAGAGATCCACCGGCATTGCCTGGGAAGATACGGTTCATATCCAAGTCAAATCCGGGTACACCCCTCTGTATGGAATCGATTCCCATGGGATTGAGGGCAGGATAGATATCTACAGTCCCGTGAAGCAAATGACTATTAGCCTGCAGTATCTCCCCCAACTTATAGCAAACATATTGTCCCTCCAGTTCATCACCGTGCGTACCGGTCACGATACAGATTCGTTTGCCCGGATATTTTCCTTGTATTCTGTGTCGCATCACCCTGATGTGTTCATCCACGGGGAGTGCAGCTATTGCTATTGATTTTATCTGGTTCATGTGTTGTCTTGAATTCATTGTTGAGAAGTTACGTTTACCTTGATGAGCATGTTCTCGTCAGTATGTCCCATGTATATACCGCGATTGAGCGGACAGTCATCGGCATCCCTCCCGTGTGCAATCTTGATGTATCCATTGCTGATGAGATGGTTCTGTGTGGGGTCTATTCCCCTCCATCGGGCATTGTCGTATATCTCCACCCAGGCATGCGATGCGCCTTCACCAAGCAGAAATCCATTCACGTATCTGGCGGGAATATCTGCCAGTCGGCAGAGTGCGATGAAGATATGCGCGAAATCCTGACACACACCGTGATGCTGCTGAAATGCCTCTGCTGCTGATGTGTGCGTGTCGGTGGTACCGCTTGAGTAGGTAAACTGATGCTTCAAGGCTTCGCTGAGCATCAGGGCCTGCTTCAGGTGATCGTCTGCCGGTGCCTCCTTGAGTACTTTTGCTGCCAGTGCCATCATGTCTGTGGATGGTAGGGTGAGTGGCGTAGGATATTTATAACAGGGGAGCAGCGGGTCATTGAGTTGGTAGCACCGCTGTTCTATCCTGCCCTCGGAACTGAATGAGAAACGGTCATGGAAAGTATCGATGGCCCCGTATACAATGCTGTTGCCGAAAGCGTCCGTTCCTTCTGCCAGCCATGTTGCTCCCTCTACCGTATATTCACTTTCCACGATTCGCTGAAACATACATTCTCTTGGTATGCAGCGCAGTAGGAACTGATGCCTGTATATCGGTTTCTGAAAATTCACTTCAGTTACAAACTGGTAATGAAACAGCGCCATATTTCTATATACTCCTTTCTGTTAAAAAGTAGGTGGATGTTACAATTGTCAAAGCACGATGACAAACAGGGAATTGATGGCCCTTATCATGTCTTTGTCAAAGTCGTCATTCTCTATATTCAGTTCAGAACCTTTCATGAGATGCTGTATCTCTGCAAAGTACTCCTTGCTGTACACTTCCGGCAGTCGCGAGAGATACTGACAGGTAGTGGCGTAGATGGCGCTGATGCGCTTGCTGTCATAATGGAAGCGCACATGCAGTTCCAGCCTTTCCAGGTTGCGGCCCAGGTAGAGCAGGTCTTTGCATTTGCGTGATATGATTCTTTCCTCCAGTCCTCCCCAGAAGGCCAGCATATTATCAGTCACTGCCTGCAGGTCATCACATTTGGCATTGCCTTTGGCACACTCGCGCATTACCCGTAGCGACAGTTCTATATATGCCAGACTTTCACTCTTGATGTCGTCGCGCAGCAGTATGGCATTGTCGAAAGCATATCGCATGGAGGTAATGAGTGAATAGCCGTTGCCTTCAGCATAGAGATAGTCTCTGAAGAAGTCATCGCTCGTAGGATACACATCCGGTATGCCCAACTTGGTGCAGTAGTCCCGATAAGCGTTTTCGTCATCGTCTATCATCTTGTCCAGACATTTGCGTACTATATGCAGACAGGTATATACTCGTTCTGCATATCTGCCCAACCAAAACAGTCGATTGGCTTTGGAAGGTGTAATGGTCTCTGTTGTCGTCATATTGTTATCCTTTCTTCTTTTTATAATACCTATAGTTTCATCACCCATGTATCCTTAAATCCACCTCCCTGTGAAGAATTCACGATGAAGGAGTCAGGATTACGGGTAAACCGTGTGAGTCCGCATGGCCATACTTTGGTTTCCTCGCCGCTCACCACATACACTCTCAGGTCCGCTTTCCGTTCCACCATATTTTCGCCATCCATGATGGGCAGGTCCTGGAAGTCTATCACCTCCTGTGCTATCCATCTGCGGGGCTCCTTGATGATGAGGTCCTTCATCTCCTTCAGCTTCTCTTCTGAGAGTTTCTCACCGAATATGACACCGTATCCACCAGCTTCCGCCACGTCCTTGATGACCAGACTGCGGATATGTTCCAGCACGTACTTACGGTCAGTCTCATAGAAGGGCAGATAGGTAGGTGCGTTCTTCAGTATCGGCTCCTCATTCAGATAGTACCTGATCATTTTCGGGACAAAGTAGTAGATGCCCTTGTCATCGGCAGCCCCGTTGCCCGGTGCATTCACGATAGCCACATTCCCTTTGCGGTATACCTGCATGATATTCGGCACGCCGATGAGTGATTCACTCTTGAAGCAGAAGGGATCCATGTATTCATCAGATATCCTGCGGTAAACTACACCCACCCGCTGTTTCTCCTCGCCTATGCCTATATAATATAGGTAGTCGCCTTCCACCCGCAGATCCGTGTTGTAAGCCAATATCGCTCCTGTCTTTTCCGCCAGATATGAGTGCTCGAAATAAGCGGAATTGTATCGCCCGGGCGTAAGTATCACAGCGATGCCATCATCCACGCATAAATACTCCATCATCTCGCGGAGCAGATCAGCATATCCGCGGTTGTCATGTATGTTGTTGTCCGCAAATGTCTGTGGGCTTACTTTTCGGGTAATCGTCCGGGCTATCATGGGGTAGGAGGCTCCAGAAGGAATACGCAGGTTGTCTTCCAGGATATACCATACCTTGTCCTTGCCGTGGACCAGGTCGATGCCGGATATATGACTGTATATGCCCTTTGACGGTACAATACCTTCACACTGGGGCAGATAACCCGATGATGAGATGGCAAATTCCTCAGGTACCACACCGCTTTTCACGATCGACTTACCGCCATATATATCAGCGAGATATAGATTGAGCGCATTTACCCGCTGTATCAGTCCGCGTTCCAGATATTCCCAGTCCTGAGCTTCTATCTTGCGGGGAATCGGGTCGAAGGGGAAAATCTGTTCCTTGAAATTACCGTTTTTGTAGAGTCCGAATCTTACGCCGAAGCGTTGCATCCAACTGTTGACAGCATCCTGCTGTAGAATCAAATCTTCCATAAGCCTTTTTGTGTTTGTTATTATTCCATTTCTTTCATCTCTCGTGTTTCATATCAATTTGATATTTATTTATTGCAAAAGTAATCAAAATGCAAGCAAAAACAAATTAAATAATTCAAAAAGTAAGTAATAAATCTGTTAACATTTCTTTGTGATTGATTTTAAGTTAAATATGTATCATTTTGATAAGTAAAACTATTATTTTGCTTTCAATTTGACACATCATCAACTTTTATTGTTTACTATTGCTTGTTTTTTCATATATTTGATGTACCTTTGCTGCCGGCAAAACAGAACAGAAGATGAAATATAAGATGATTGTGCTGGATTTAGACGGCACATTGACAAATGAGAAAAAGGAGATCACCCCCAAGACCAAGAATGCGCTGATGCAGGCACAGGCTATGGGCGTGAAAGTGGTATTGGCTTCCGGACGGCCTACGTATGGCATCACCGCACTTGCCGATGAACTGGAACTGAGCAAGTATGGAGGTTATATCCTTGCTTTCAATGGTGGCAAGATTACCGATTGCCGTACGGGCGAAGTGCTCTTCGAGCAGATACTGGATGAGCAGCTGGTGCCTGTGCTCTATCATGCAGCCAAGGATGCCGGTATGGAGATACTCACTTATCAGGGGGAGGGCATTGCAGCCACGAAGAAAGAAAACAAGTATGTGCTCCATGAGGCATTTATCAATAAGATGCCGGTGGTGGAATATACCAATTTTCTCGGTCAGCTGGTTTATCCCATCAATAAGTGTCTGATAGTGGGCGACCCTTCTCCCCTTCATGAACTGGAACTGCGGCTTGTGGCCCAGTTGGATACACAGATGAGCCTGTACCGTTCAGCCGGCTTCTTTCTTGAGTGTGTACCATTAGGTATAGACAAGGCACATTCCATAGAGCGCCTGTTGCAGTTGGTAGGCATCACGCGTGAGGAAATCATTGCCTGCGGCGATGGTTACAATGACCAAAGTATGATCAGTTATGCAGGTTTGGGAGTGGCGATGGCGAATGCGCCCAAAGATATTCAGGATACAGCCGATTACATCACCTATTCCAATGAAGAGGATGGAGTGGCGCATGTAATCGATAAATTCATCCTATAAAATGGAGTAGAATTCTATAAGGAGTAGAGGCCCTATAAGAAGTAGGCATCCTATAAAAACGAAGGAATCCCCATCCATAAGGGTGGGGATTCTTTCTATTCATTTAATTAAAGCTACTATTAATGTTATAGCTGTACTATGTTACTTGTTCCTGTTTTCTGCGTCTATAGCCTTGATCTTGTCACGAACCAGGTTCATGTCATCTTTCAACTTCTGTACCTTTCTGTTCATTTCGTCTATCAGACTATTACCCTTTTTGCTGGAAGCATTAAGGAATCCCAAGTTGTTTTCGTAGGTCTGAACCTCACTCTTGATAGCCTCATACTGGCGCATCAGTCGTGAGCGCTCGCTGTCCAGTGCATTCTCGCCGCGGTCAGCCACCTGTCTCAGGTTATCTTTAAACTTATTCAGGCGACGTTTGGCCACACTGATGTTCAGTTCCTTGTATATCTTGTCCAGGGCAGCATGATATTCCTCGTAGATTTTGTCTTTCTCCTTGAATGGCACGTGACCGGTAGCATTGTATTCCTCTACAAGTTTCTGCACAGTCTCCTGTACATCGTCCACCTTCTCCTCTACGAGAGCTTTCAGCTTCTCAATGATTTCCTTTTTCTTGTCCAGATTGGCATGCTCCTCATTACGAGTGCCGGCATTGGCAGCGTTGCGAGCCTCAAAGAAATGATTGCAGGCACCGAGGAATTCCTCCCACAGTTGGTCGCCCAGCTTCTTAGGAACCATACCGATAGTCTTCCATTCATTCTGGATAGCGATAATCTTGTCGCTGGTACTCTTCCATTCAGTGCTGTCTTTCAGAGTGTTCACCTTATCTATCAGTGCGCGCTTCTTGTCAGCGTTTACCTTGAATGTTTCTTTCAGTCCCTTGAAGTATTCAGCCTTCTTACCGAAGAAGTCATCGCAGGCAGCTCGGAAGCGCTCAAAGATTTTGACGTTCATTTTCTGAGGTGCAAAACCGATGGTTTTCCATTCAGCCTGAACGGCGATGATATCCTTGGTATGCTTTTCCCAGTCGCCGCTGCCCTTGTTTTCAGTCTTGGCTATTTCCTCCACCTTCTCACAGAGTGCAGTCTTCTTGGCCAGATTGTCTTCCTCTTTGGAGCGGAGCTCTTCGAAGTGCTGTTGGTGGCGCTTGTTGATGATAGCGCTGGCAGCCTTGAAGCGATTCCAAATTTCCTCGCGGAGTTCTTTGGCTACGGGACCCGTCTCACGGAATTCCTGATGCAGTTCCTGCAGCTGATGGAAAGCACTGATGATATCTTCCTCGTCGGCCAGTTTCTCAGCATTCTCGCAGATATGGGTTTTCGTTTCAAGATTTTTCTTGAAGTCATATTCGCGAGCTTCGCTGTTCAGTTTGAGCAAGTCATAGAATTGCTCCACGTACAACTGATAGTTACGCCACAGTTCACTGGCGCGCTCAGCAGGTACGCTCTTGATTTCCCTCCATTCCTGTTGGAGAGCCTTGAAGTCCTGGTATGATTTATTGGCTTCCTCAGGAGAGGTAACCATTGCTTTTATCTTTTCGATGATGTTCAGCTTCTTCTGGAGATTAGCTTCCTTTTCAGCCTCCTGCTCCTTAAACAGTTTGGCTCGCTTCTCCTTGATGAGACCCATTTCGGCCTTGAATACCTCTTCGTCCTCATCGGGCGTAATCTGGTAAGCCTGTGGGTCACCGCCTCCGTCTACAAAAGCTTTGTAGTCGGCATCCCGCTCAGCGATATGTAGCTTATAGAATATGGTTTTGAGATAATCTATCTCATCCTTCTTCGGCGCATCGTCGCTTTGGGCGATTTCTTTCACTCGCTGCAGCACTTCTTTCTTGGTATTGTATACCTTCTGTTCGGCTTCAGCGTTGTTCACTTGAGAATCCTCGGCAGCTGTTTGGACTGCTTTCTCAGCAGGAGCTGCTACCTCTTCAGCAGGAGCTGCGACTTCTTGGGTAGGCACGGCAACTTCTTCAGTAGTCACGGCAGCATTTTCTGCTGGTGTATCTACATTTTCAACTGCTTCTGCAGCTGTTTCCACTGTCTCCTCTGCCTGCTCTGTTGAGGTAGATTCTACGTTCTTCAGTTCTTCTTTTCCCTGTTCTAGGGTGTTTTCTTGAGAGTCCATCTGCTAACTTATTTAGTTATAGATTTGGTATTAATCACACAAATATCGTACAAATTTACGCAGAATAATTGGAATCACCTAATTTTTTCGCTAAAAAATGCACTTTTGGCTCTATTTAGACCAGTCGTTTGTGTCTGAATATCCACCAACAGATAAAAGATATGGCCACAGAAATAATCATAGCCACAACAAATCCGTACGGACTATCTTCCATTCCGTTGACCAGATTCATACCGAAGAGGCTGGCGATGAGCGTGGGAAACATCATAAGGATGGATACACTGGTGAGAGTACGCATCACTGTATTCATATTGTTGTTGATGATGCTCGAGTATGTGTCCATCGTAGACTCGAGGATGTTGGAATATATATTGGTAGTTTCCCTGGCCTGTGTCATCTCGATGTTTACGTCTTCGATGAGGTCGGCATCCAGTTCATCTATCTGTAATTTGAATTTCAGTTTGGAGAGCAGTGTCTCGTTGCCACGGATGGAGGTAATGAAGTAAGTGAGCGAATCCTGCAGACGTGAAAGTCCTATCAGAGATTCATTGTTCACCTCACGGTCCAGATTGCGCTTGGCTTTCTCTATGAGCATGTTAATCTGCTTCAGTCGTTTCAGATACCATACGGCCGATGACAGAAACAGGCGGAATATCATGTCCACATGGTCGGTGAAACCCTCATTGCGCTTCTGCTGGTAACTCACGAAGTCTATCATCATGTTGGTCTCATAGAAGCAGACTGTGATGGTGATGTTTCCCTTGTGTATGATACCCAGCGGCACCGTGGTGTAAGGCGTTCTGGAGCGTATCTCCTTGACATAGGGAATACGCAGGATGATGAGCATCCAGCCGTCATCGTATTCATAACGCGCACGCTCATCAGTATCGCTGATGTCGCTCAGAAAGTATTCTGGGATGTTGTATTCGCTCTCCAGCATCTGCTGGTCCTCGTCTGTTGGGCAGGTGACCTGTATCCAGCAATTCGGCTGCCACTCATCTATCTGCCGTAGCCCACCGGTAGTGTTCCAAAAATTTTTCATTTCGCTTATTTCTGCATGTTAATCAGCATGAGGAAATAAGCTTGCTGCTATATCCTCACGCCATTGAATTAAATGTTTCCGCGTGATAATCGTCCATTTTTATGTTTATTTTGGTTTATCGCTGCAAAGGTAGCAATAATATTTCAGAAAATGATTCTTTTTCTGTAAAAAAGTAGTGGGAGACGAGCGTTTTTTTCTCGTCTCCCACAGTCTGGTTATGATATCCCCGCCATCTCTTCTGAGTATTCGGGTGAGTTTTCTTATAGCGTTTCCAGTGTTTCCTTGATCAGGTTCCAGAATGGTTCTATGGTATCTATCTTGCAACGCTCCTGTGTGGTATGCGGTGAGCGCAGTGTAGGACCCATGGAAGCCACGTCCAGTTGTGGGTATTTGCCCAGGATGACAGAACATTCCAGTCCGGCATGGTCCACCTGGATGATGGCATCCTCACCGTTCTGCTTCTTATAGATAGCCCTCAGTTTGGCCAGTATCTTGCTGTCGGGGTTAGGATCCCAACCGCCGTAGCTGCCTGATGTCACCACCTTCATGCCGGCCATGGAGAAGCAGCTCTCCAGTGTCTTCACGATGTAGTCCTTCATATCCTCGCGGGATGAACGGGCGAGAATCTGGATGGCAGCTTTTCCGCCTTCTATGTCGATGATGGCCAGGTTGCTGGAAGTCTCCACCACGTCAGGGTAAACTGGTATCATGCGGATGACACCGTCATGGCAGGCATAGATGGCATCGATGAGATTGTCCTGAATCTCGGCAGGCGTTTCAGTCTTCGGAACTTCCACCATCTCAGTCTCCAGGATGATTTCACTTTCTATCGTTTTGAATTCATCCTCGAAGTCATTTTTCCATTCAGCCACCAGGTCTTTCAGTGCCTCTACGTTTTCCTTAGGCAGGGTAAGTACCGTCTCAGCCTTGAAAGGAATGGCATTGCGCATGTTGCCGCCGTGCCAACTGGCCAGACGAGCCTCACATTCTTCCACCGCCTCGCGCACGATGCGTACCATTAATTTATTGGCATTGGCTCTGCCCTCATTGATTTCCAGACCGGAGTGACCGCCGCGCAGTCCCTTCAGTGTAATCTTCACGGCTGTATCATCAGCATCAGTCTCCACCTCCTGGTAGTCCAGTGTGGCAGTGATGTCGATACCGCCGGCACTGCCTATCACGAATTTGCCCCAAGTCTCAGAGTCCAGGTTCAGCAGGATGTCGCCGTTCAGTTCACCTTCCGGCAGGTCATTGGCACCATACATGCCCGTTTCCTCATCGGCAGTGATCAGTCCTTCTATCGGACCGTGTTTCATGGTCTTGTCCTCCATGATAGCCATGATGGTAGCTACACCCATACCGTCGTCAGCGCCCAGTGTCGTGCCTTTAGCCCTCACCCATTCGCCGTCGATGTAAGTCTCTATGGGGTCAGTCTCAAAGTTATGCTTGCTGTCGGGAGCCTTCTGTGGCACCATATCCATGTGTGCCTGCAGGATTACCCCCTTCTTGCTTTCCATTCCCGGTGATGCAGGTTTGCGCATCACGATATTGTTGCCGGCATCCTTAAACGCCTCCACGCCTACTTTCTTGGCGAAGTCGAGTAAGAACTGCTGTATTTTCTCCAGATGTCCTGATGGACGTGGTACCTGAGTCAGAGCGTCAAAGTTGCGCCAGATACATTCAGGTTTCAAATTTTTAATCTCTCCCATAATTATTGATTTTTTTTAGGTTGAACACGTTTTTTGAATGTGAGTGCCGCCCATGCGAATACACCCAGTAGGATGACGAGCATAGTCTGCACGGTATGTACGATGAGTACGAAGTAGAGTGCGTTGTCTGCATTCACCCCGTAGAGTATCAGCATGGTTTTCACGGCGAAGTGCCAGGGCCCCGCCCCGTTGGGTGTAGGCACAATCACGGCGATGGTTCCCACCACGAAGGTCACCAGTGCGCAGGCCATGCCCAGATGTGATGTGAAGTCGAAGCAGAAGAAGGTGAGGTAGTAGTGGAGGAAATAGCTCAGCCAGATGCCGAGCGTGAAGAAGATGAAAAGCGGGATGTTCTTCACCTGTTTCAGAGATATTACCCCTTGCCAGATACCGCTCACTGTGGCTTTCACCTTATTATATATACTGAGCTTTTTGAGCAGGAAATGCAGCAGGATGAGAATGGCTATCAGGCAAATGGCGGATACCAGATATCCCTCCAGCGTAAATCGGCGTAGCAGCGACTCCATGCTCGTGCCCGTCTTATCGAAGAAGGTGCCGAAGGTGCTCATCTGGAAGAGCAGCGTCAGTCCTGTCACGCTCAGCATCAGGATGGAGTCTATGGCCCTTTCCGTCACCACGGTGCCCAGTGCCTTGGGGAAAGATACGTCGTCATATCGCTTCAGCACGCCGCAGCGGGTAAACTCGCCCACGCGCGGAATTACCAGCGATGCTGCATACGAGAGGAATATCGCATAGATGCTCACGCTGCTTCTTGGCTTTTCGCCCATCGGCTGCAGTGACTGCTTCCATCTCCATCCGCGAAACATCTGTGCCAGAATTCCAAATGGGAATGAGAGCAGCATCCACGTCCAGTTCATATCTTCCGTCATTACCCTGCTGATGGTGGAGAAATTAAAATCTCTGTACATCCAATAGAGAATGGCCCCTCCCAGCAGGAGCGGCATCAGAATATTGACACAAGAGCGAAGTATCTTCATACTGCAAAGGTAACAATAAAAAACAAGAACGCAAGAAAAAAGAGTGAAAAATGGTTGGATTTGAAAAATAATGTGTACCTTTGCCCCGTACAACAATGAACAGACGTGTTACTTTTATAATATT
>DAIRCP010000093.1:0-11757 GCA_036796635.1 Prevotella sp.
TTCTGATAGCCCACATTATACATACCGAAGAGTAAGGCAGGTACCAATGCGATGACCACCATACTCATAATTCGCTTCGAGTCTATCGCATCGTGTATGTTGGTTCCGCTCTTCGCTGTCGTGGCTGGCACATACAGGAAGCTCTCGAAACCTTCAAACACGCTCTGAAAGGCGTGAAGCTTGCCGTCCTTCTCAAAGGTCGGTTTAATCTTATCGAGATAATTTCTTAGTGACATATTTATTAGGCGTTTTCTTTACGTAACATATTTAATCCTTCACGCACAATACGCTGGAGTTCCAGTTTGGAACTGTCGACAAACTCTGCTAATGCGAAATCTTCAGGAGAAATCTCATAGATACCAAGCTGTTCCATCTTATCGATATCGCCTGCGATGATAGCTTTGATGAGATATTCGCCCATAATATCCATAGGTAATACCTTATCATACTCCCCACTCATAATCATGTGGCGGGCTCCGCCCTTGATACGGGCATCCTCCACATACTTCTTCTTGCCGAAAAGCCAGGAGAAATAACTATGGTTGACTGAGAACTGCTTGAAACGGGGAAGTATCCAACCGAATATCTCATGATTGTCATCTCCCTCTGGGATAATGGTCACCTCACTGGTATGTGCACCCAGATAGCCTTCTTTCGTGGTGGCTACACCTGTCAGTACATTACCATTTATGATGCGTACGTGATGTGTACTTTCATAAGAGTTACTGACCAATGTGGCAATTTCTTGTCCCACTAGCATATCTACATAAGCAGGTTTCTTCACTTCACTTCCGCAGAATGCTACTGTACGAGTCAAATTCACTTTCCCTTGATTAAAAAGTCTGCCGATAAACAAGACTGCCGTAGGATCCACGGTCCATACGGCCTCACCCTTATTGACGGGAGCGATATGATTGACCTGCACCCCCACGTTACCAGCTGGGCATGGACCATCAAAAACGACCACTTCCACATCCTTGGCCTGCGTAAGTGCAGCAGCTGACTGACTGGCACCAATGCCTAAATACGTTTTGGCCATCTTAGCCAAAGCGCTCAGACCACATTGCCAATCACTCTCCTGACCTTGCAATTCATAACAGAAATCAGCAGCCAGAGGCATGTCGCGCAGTGCACTAACAAAAATTGCCTTAGGCTGGACCTGGGGATTGGTGGAAACAGCGTAAGGCAACTGATTGATGTAGCCAAAAAGGCCGGCATCAAGCAAGACTTGTTTCACGTCATCACCACTTAACTGAGTTAAGTCTTTTTTGCCGAAATCAGCAAACTCCTGCTGGGCATCGGCATTCACTTTCACGCAGAGGACTTTTCTGCGTTCGCCTCTTTCTATAGCAGCTATCGTACCACTAATCGGCGAAGCGAATTTCACTTCTGGGTAATTTTTGTTAATAAACAGCGCATCACCGGCCTTCACATGGTCGCCCTCTTTAACGACCACTTTGGGTATCACACCTACAAAGTCATCAGGAACAAGAGCGAACTTGCCTGTTGACTTCAGCTGGATCTTCTCCTTCTGGGCTTCACCCTGAAGATGGATATCAAGACCTTTGCGCAACTTGATTACTTTTGTCATAACACTTTTTTTATGTTTGAACTCTCTCTATAATATAGTTGAACTAAGTATATTGTCACTACATATATAACCTGAATTAACGCATTCAACTGCAAAAATACAAAAAAATATGCATCCCTACAGCAAAAAAGAAAGTATTTTCTTTAAAATGATAACTTTTTCTTGTATTTTTGCACTTGGAAAAGACGAGGTGCAAAAAAATGCCATCTCCAATTAACAGATTTGAAACTATTTAAACGCATTATAAACGGAGTGATTTGGGTCCTTCTTGGTACCTATTTATTGGTTATCACTCTTCTTCACGTACCTGCCATACAAGGATATATCGGCGGGCAGGTGAGTGATGCACTGCAACATAAATTTGGGACGAAAGTAACCGTTGGACGTGTAGACTTGGGATTCCTGAACCGTCTGATTATCGATGATGTGCTCATTTATGACCAGAAAGACAAAAAGATGATTAAGGTGGCCCGACTGACTGGGAAAGCGGAGATTGCACCGCTATTTCATGGACAAATTATCATTACATCTGCACAGTTATTCGGTGCACATTGTGCATTCTATCAGAATACGGAACAGTCAAAACCTAACTATCAATTTATGTTGGATTCTTTAGCTTCTAAAGACACAACGAAATCGGCTCCGCTCAACCTACGTATCAATTCCTTCATCATGCGCCATGGAAGTGTGGCATTCGACCGCAATTATATAGCCCCTACTCCGAATCGTCTGCAACCTGCTCATCTCCACATGGAGGATATCAGTGCTGAGATTCTTTTGCCACATCTTACAAATGACTCTATAAATCTGGCAGTTGAAAAACTATCGTTCAAAGAGCAATCCGGACTGAATTTACAAGACTTATCTTTCAGATTTGACGGTAGCAAGAAGGGATGTCGACTATCAGATTTCTCCCTAAAAATGCCGGGTACTGATATAGAAATGCCTCAAATATCTGCACGCTACCAGATGCAAGGAGACAGCATTATACCTGCGTCCATTGCATTTAACGGTAGAATATCAAAATCAGATGTAACGCTCTATGATATAGCATGTTTACTTCCTTCATTAAAGTCTTTCCACAGCAAATTGTCAATGGCCACATCCTTTGAGGGCACCCATGATCACATCCGTATTTACAGCCTGAATGTGAGCAGTACAACCGGTGACATCACCATCTCAGCCAACGGCAGGGTCAATAACCTGCATCGATACCCCACATGGTATGCCAACATATCCAACTTCCGGCTCTCTGCAAATGCCATCAACTTCATCTCAGAAAATCTGAAAGGACAGCGCATTCAGGTACCCGCAGTGGTGTCCAGATTAGGAAATATCCATATCAAAGGTATCGTAAATGGAAGGGGCGTGAAAGACATCATAACTCATACTCAGATTTCCACAGGTATAGGCAATGTAAAACTGGCTGCAAAGCTCCAGAACAGTAAAGATTTTAATGCAGACGTTAATACATCTGGACTAAATCTCAACACGCTGCTCAATGATAAACGGTTCGGATTGATTTCCACACACATTTATTTAAAGGGTAATCTCAGAAAATCCAGTCTGGAAAACCTGACAGCGAATGGCATCATCTCGCTTTTGGACTTCAATAACTACCAATACCATAACATTGACATCGACGGCAGATATACGCCCAATCATGTAGGTGGAAGACTAAGTATAGCCGATCCACATATCAATTTGGATATCAAAGGCATTATCAATAACAGCGGTCGTGCCAAAGATGTGAATCTGGAGGCTTCCATCCGACAGTTCTCTCCCAAAGCGCTGAACATCACAAATCAATGGAAAGATGCTGTATTTGATGCCAATATCAATGCAAACTTCAAGGCAACCTCCTTCAACGATGCAAAAGGTCTGCTCGCAGTCCATCATTTCCAGATGAAATCATCTAGCAAACAGTATCAATTGGATAATCTGAATGTGGAATCCGGCTACATCAACAGTCAGCACTATCTGAAAATGACGAGTGACTTCGGCTACGCACGCTTAATGGGAGAATTTCAATACGGTACATTGCTCAAGAGTTTTACCAACTTAGTAGGCAGCCGATTACCTACCCTGCCCGGTTGGCCGGCCTTCAATTATCAGGCCCACAATAATTTCGCCATCGTAGCTAATATAGAGAAGACAGACTGGCTGGAAGCATTCCTCAATGTCCCCCTGCAAATCAAGCAACCCATCACATTGGTGGGCACGGTAGATGATGCCCATCGGAACATAGACCTTTCCTGCTCCATTCCGTCATTCAGCTACAAAGGAATCAATTACAAAAACGGAAATGTAGACATTTCATCACCGGATGATACACTCCACTGTCACGCCAGCCTCAGCAAATGTATGCAAGACGGCACACTCTTCGATGCAACAGTAAAGGCGGATGCCATCAACAATCATCTTGTGACTGCCCTGTCATGGGACAACAACGGCAAGCGGAGAATGAAAGGTAGACTGAATGCCATCGCACAGTTCTTCAAAAATGAACAAGGCCAACAGGCCGCTGAAATCAAGGTACAGCCTTCCAATCTGAACATTGACAATTCAGAATGGAAATTGGCTCCATCAGAAATTACTTATTCCGCAAAACAACTTACAGTGGACAACTTCACCGTACAGCATGATGACCAATATCTCAGAGTGAATGGTAAAGCATCCACAAGTCAGCAAGACTCACTCACCATTGATTTGCAGGACATCGACGTGGCATATATTCTCAAGTTAGTCAACTTTGACGCAGTTACCTTCGATGGAAAAGCATCAGGAAAGGCTTATATTTCCACTCCATTTACAGATATGAGTGCCAGAGCGAAACTAATGGTAAACCACTTTGAATTCCAGGATGGAAGAATGGGCGTGCTGGATGCAAACGTGAACTGGAACAAAAAAGACAAACAGATTGATATCAAAGCTATTGCAGACGATGGTCCTGATGCCATCACCTATATTAACGGTTATGTTTCACCAGAGCGAAACTTGATTGATTTAGGCATCCGTGCAGCCGGTACCCATATTGACTTCATGCAATCATTTACCAGCAGTTTCATGAATCAGGTAGAGGGACATGCCAATGGTGATGTCCGTCTGGCAGGTCCGCTGAATAATATTAATCTGACGGGTGAACTGGTGGTAAACGGTGATGCAAATATTACACAGTTAAACTGTAAATACTGGTTACGCAATGACACAATAAGGTTGGAACCCGATGAGATACACCTCAACAAGTTACCTGTATATGACATGTACGACAATCAGGGGCTGTTAAGTGGTGGTATCCATCATAAGCATCTCACCAACCTGAGTTATGACCTTGACATAGAAGCAAAGAACCTGTTGAGCTATGACTTCCATGACTTCGGTAGTAATACCTTCTACGGTACCGTGTTTGCCTCGGGGAAGGTAGATATACACGGCAAAAGCGGTGAGTTGGACATCAATGTGAATGCCACCCCACAGCAAGGCTCGTTTTTTGTATACAATGTTTCAAGCTCCGATGCGGTGACCAATCATCAGTACATTACATGGCATGATGCCACTCCTGTTTTGCAGGACAGCACATTCAGTCTGACTCCCGTCAAAGGAAAAGAGGAGAAAAAGAACGAGATAGCCGCCAATACGCATATTAATTTTCTCGTAAACTGTACACCGACAGCAACACTGAAACTGCTGATGGACAGTAAAACCAACGATTATATCAACCTGCATGGAAACGGTGTGATACGTGCCACCTACTATAATAAAGGTGCCTTCAACATGTTTGGTACTTATACCGTAAATGACGGTACTTATGACATCACCATCCAGGAGATTATCAAAAAGCATTTCAATTTCAATCAAGGCGGAACAATTGTCTTCGGAGGCGACCCCTATCAGGCTGCACTGAATCTGCAGGCCATGTACACCGTCAACGGCGTATCGCTGTCGGACCTGAACATCGGTAATTCCTTTACGAGCAACACCACCCGAGTAAACTGTCTGATGAATATCGGCGGTCAACCGGCTGCGCCCAATGTAACCTTCGACCTGGATATGCCTAACGTGAATGCAGATGAAAAACAAATGATACGATCAGTCATCAATAGTGAAGACGAGATGAACCAACAGGTACTTTATCTCTTGGGTATTGGCAGATTCTATCCGCAGACAGCCAATAATGCCACTTCACAGACTGACCGTCAGAACCAGACATCATTGGCCATGAAGAGTCTTCTGTCCGGTACGCTTTCCAGTCAGATTAACTCCGTGCTCAAGAATGTCATCAAGAGTAATAACTGGAATTTCGGTGCCAACATCTCTACAGGTGATGAAGGCTGGAGCAATGCTGAATATGAAGGGTTACTCTCCGGAAGACTGCTCAACAACCGTCTGCTCATCAATGGACAATTTGGTTATCGGGATAATGCAAAGACGGCCAGCACATCCTTCATTGGAGACTTCGACATGAGGTATCTGCTCTATCCTAACGGTAATCTCGCCATCAAAGTTTATAATCAGACGAATGACCGTTACTTCACGAAGTCCAGTCTGAACACACAAGGTATTGGCCTCATCATGAAAAAGGATTTCAATGGCCTCCGTGACTTGTTCCATACAAAAAAGACAAAGAATAAAAAAAATAAAGCAACAAAAAGATAAAGAAATGAAAGACATTGAAGCATATCATTTAGACCAGCATTGCAATCATCTGCTGCAGGAATACAGAGACAGACAGCCTCTTTTCAAGAGATTACAAGAAGTGACCCTATGCTTGCTCAACCAGCAGATAGAGCAGATGGGATTAAGCGTCATTTCTGTCGGAGGCAGAGTGAAAGCAGAAGACAGTCTGGCCGGTAAACTGGAACGCAAAGGACACAAATACGCCAATTTGTTGGATATCACGGACATTCTGGGTACCCGAATCGTCGTATTCTATCGGGAAGATGTTGACAAGATTGCTGCTATGACAGAAAACATCTTCGAGATAGACTGGGAGAATTCTGTGGATAAGCGCAAGATGCTGGATTTGGACCGCTTCGGATACAGTTCTCTGCATTACATCTGCCGCATACCGAAATCACTCTATACAGATCCCGATTTTCCGGAACTTAATGATATCAGATTTGAACTCCAGATGTGTACAGCCTTACAACATGCATGGTCCACACTACACCATGATACAGGTTACAAGTCAGGTATTGAAGTACCAAGAGAACTACTGCGGTCATTGATGGCATTGGCTGGTATGTTGGAAATAGCCGATGGGGAATTCAGTAGAATACGTACCAACATCAATGATTACCGCCACCAAATGGAGGCACTTGTAAGCGACGGAAAATTGGACGAAGTACCATTCAACAGTGATACATATTCCCAATACCTACGTATAGGGCCTTTCGACAAACTGAATAAGCGCATAGCGGCTATCAACCAAGCTGAGATAAGTGAAGTGTCTGTACTCTCCTATCGCCCTATCTTCAGCAATTTCGGTATCAAGACACTGGGAGACCTAGACCAATGGATTAAGCATAATTCCGAGGATGCCTATCTGTTAGCCCGCAATCAGCTGGGCAGCACAGATATCGATATCATTGCCAGCAATGTGGCAGTAGAGAATCTGTGTATTGCCCATCTGCTTCACAAAGGAGCATCAGTAGATGAACTTACCCAACTCTTCGATATGCTCGATACACCGTCGAAATATAACCGCGAGCGCGCGATTGACACACAGAATGAAGCGCGCAAACTGGGAATAAAAAAAGAATAAACAATCAGAAATGGAAGAACAGATATTAATAAGAATCACTGGACAGGACCGACCGGGACTGACAGCTGCCATCATGAGCATACTCGCTCGTTATGACGCAGAAATTCTGGATATGGGCCAGGCAGATATTCACTCCACATTATCATTGGGCATCCTCATCCGCATAGATGAGCGAAACTCCGGTCAGGTAATGAAGGAACTGCTGTTTAAGACTACAGAACTGAATGTAAACATAGGTTTCTCCCCTGTCACCGATGATGAATATGAAGAATGGGTGAACAGGCAAGGAAAGAACAGGCTGATACTTACCTTGATTGGTCGGTCACTCTCTGCACGACAGATTGCCGGTGCCACCAAAGTCATCTCGGAACAGGGACTGAACATCGACTCTATACTCCGACTCACCGGACGTAAGAGTATCCGCAACAACACCAAGAATGTACGCAGTTGCATCGAGTTTTCATTGCGAGGCACGCCACATGACCGCAACGCCATGCAGGCGGAACTCATGCACCTCTCCTCCAAAAATGAAATAGACTTCTCACTCCAGCGTGATGACATGTACCGCCGTATGCGCCGTCTCATCTGCTTTGATATGGACTCTACGCTCATCCAGACGGAATGCATCGATGAACTGGCCGACCGTGCCGGCGTTGGTGAACAGGTAAGAGCCATCACCGAAAGTGCCATGCGTGGAGAGATTGACTTCAAGGAAAGTTTCACACGCAGAGTAGCCCTGCTCAAGGGATTGGATGTAAGTGTGATGAAAGATATAGCAGACCATCTGCCCATCACGGAAGGCACAGACCGATTGATGGCGGTACTCAAGCGTTGCGGTTATAAGATTGCCATTCTCAGTGGAGGATTCACCTATTTCGGTCAGCATCTCCAGCGCCGTTATGGCATAGACTATGTGTATGCCAACGAACTGGAAATAGACGAGAACAATAAACTCACAGGTAAATTCGTCGGTGAGATTGTGGATGGTCACCGTAAGGCAGAACTGCTGAAACTGATTGCGCAGGTGGAAAAGGTGGACTTGGCACAGACTATTGCCGTAGGTGATGGTGCCAACGACCTGCCGATGATCAGTGAAGCCGGATTAGGTATAGCCTTCCATGCAAAGCCCAGAGTGGTGGCCAATGCAGAACAAAGCATCAACACCCTAGGACTCGACGGAATACTCTATTTCCTCGGTTTCAAAGACAGTTATCTGGGAGACCAAGGTAAATTAGGATAAAGGAAATTTTTGGATAAGCATCAATCCTTCACGAACTTCATTTCGTGGAGGATTTTTCTTTGGCGCTTCCTCATGTAGGGGCCTGGATGTTTACTGCTGAACTTACGTGGATTAGGGAGTGTAGCAGCAATCAGTGCACAGTCCCTTCTGGTCAGTTCACTGGCTCTGCAGTTAAAGTGCCATTCAGCCACCGCATCAGCACCATAAATACCATCGCCCATTTCTATCGAGTTCAGATACACCTCCATGATACGGTCCTTACTCCAGAATAATTCTATCAGTACCGTAAAATATGCCTCGAAACCCTTTCTCACCCAAGTACGTCCCGGCCACAAGAAAACATTCTTGGCAGTCTGCTGTGAAATCGTACTGGCGCCCATTTTCTTTTTACTCTTGTGATTCACGTTACGCTCAGCAGCACTCTCTATAGCCTTAAAGTCAAAGCCATGATGCTGTCTGAACCTACCGTCCTCACTGGCAATCACGGCACGGGGTAAGTCAGGTGAAATCTCGGACAGTGGCACCCATCTGTGATGCATGGTCAATGCCTCACCGTCCTTTGCCTGCTGAGCCAATCGGATAAACATCAAAGGGGTAAAATACACAGGAATAAAGCGATAAGCCACAACAACAAGGATGGTGGAAGCAAAAAATGCTACCACCATCCATCTTATGATTTTCTTAAAATTCTTAGAAAAATTCACGTCTCAAATCTAAAAATTACTGAAGAGTACCCTTGTTGGCAGCATCGACCATAGCCTTGCTGGCATACATGTAAACCTCCACACGGCGATTCTGCTTACGACCATCTTCTGTACTGTTGTCAGCAACAGGATTAGTAGAACCCTGACCCTCTACAGATTTAATTTGGCTAGAAGCAATACCACAACTAGAAAGATAGCTGCTTACGCTCTGTGCACGCTGAACGCTCAAGGGCTGATTGATAGCATCAGAACCAGTGTTGTCAGTATGACCATAGATAGCAACATCGCAATCAGCATTGTTCTTCAGAACCTGAGAGAACTTCACGAGAGAGTTCTTGGCAGAGGTACTTAAGTCAGCCTTATTTGTTGCGAACAGAATACCGGAATCAAAAGTAACCTTCACAGCCTGCAGTCCGTTGGCATCAGTAACTTCCTGAACCTGAGCATTCTTTACCTGCTGTGCTTCAGCCTTTACTTTATCCATCTTCTTGCCGATTAATGTACCGGCACCAGCACCTACAGCACCACCGATAGCAGCACCCACAGCAGTATTGCCTGCCAAGTTACCAATCAGAGCACCAATCAGAGCACCTGCACCTGTACCAATACCTGCACCCTTCTGGGTGTTTGTACATCCTGCGAACACTACAGTCAAGCA
Organism: Prevotella sp.; assembly: GCA_036796635.1. Taxonomy (GTDB): domain Bacteria; phylum Bacteroidota; class Bacteroidia; order Bacteroidales; family Bacteroidaceae; genus Prevotella. The sequence goes on from DAIRCP010000093.1 coordinate 9,958, forward strand.
GAGTACAAGAGAAAATACTTTCAAAAACTTCATCATTTCTTTCTTTATTTTATATTAAACAATAAATTCTACTTGCAAAGATAAGTGTTTTATTCCAAATCTTGTTCGTTTTCTAATTTTTTTTTGTATTTTTGCAAGCAAATTTATAAATCACGCATAGTAAAATGGCTAAAGAATTAAAGGATTTAACAAAGAGAGCTGACAATTATAGTCAGTGGTACAACGATTTGGTTGTCAAAGCCGACTTGGCCGAACAGTCAGCTGTTCGTGGATGTATGGTCATCAAACCTTACGGTTATGCAATCTGGGAGAAGATGCAGCATCAACTGGACTTGATGTTTAAGGAGACCGGAGCACAAAATGCCTATTTTCCGTTACTTATCCCAAAATCATTTCTTTCCAAGGAAGCTGAACACGTAGAAGGCTTCGCTAAGGAATGTGCCGTAGTAACCCATTATCGTCTCCGTGCGAAGGAAGACCATAGTGGCGTTGAGGTTGATCCAGCCGCAAAACTAGAAGAAGAACTTATCATCCGCCCTACTTCAGAGACGATTATCTGGAATACATATAAGAACTGGATACATTCATGGCGCGATCTGCCACTGATGTGCAACCAGTGGTGTAATGTGATGCGCTGGGAAATGCGTACCCGTCCATTCCTGCGTACCAGTGAGTTCCTGTGGCAGGAGGGTCATACTGCACATGCCACCCGTGAGGAGGCAGAGGCAGAAGCACAGAAGATGCTGAAGGTATATGCCAACTTTGCAGAAAACTGGATGGCTGTACCTGTACTTCAGGGTGTGAAGAGTGAGACGGAACGTTTTGCCGGTGCCCTGGATACTTATACGATTGAGGCGATGATGCAGGATGGCAAGGCACTGCAGAGCGGTACCAGTCACTTCCTCGGTCAGAACTTTGCCAAGGCATTTGATGTCACCTATCTTAATAAGGAGAACAAACCTGAATTGGTATGGGCTACATCCTGGGGCGTATCTACCCGTCTGATTGGCGCGCTCATCATGACGCACTCTGATGACAACGGATTGGTGCTGCCTCCTAAATTGGCTCCTATCCAGGTGGTCATCGTTCCTATTTCCAAGGGAGCAGACCAGTTGACAGCCATTACAGAAAAGGTTAATCCTATTGTGGATGAACTGCGTGCAATGGGTATCACCGTGAAGTACGATGATTCTGAGAATAAGCGTCCGGGGTTCAAGTTTGCTGATTACGAACTCAAGGGTGTGCCAGTACGTTTGGTACTGGGTGCTCGTGACTTGGAGAACGGCACCGTAGAGGTGATGCGCCGTGACACACTGGAGAAAGAGACACTGCCACTGGAAGGTATTGCACAGAAGGTGAAAGAGCTGCTTGATGATATCCAGAAGGCCATCTTCGAGAAGGCCCGTACTTATCGTGATGCACATATCTATGAATGTGACAATTATGATGAATTCAAAGAGCGCATCAAGGACGGCGGATTCTTCCTCTGTCATTGGGACGGCACAGCAGAGACTGAGGCGAAGATTAAGGAAGACACACAGGCCACCATCCGTTGTGTACCATTTGCTTTCGAGCAGACTCCTGGTACGGATATGGTGAGTGGCAAACCCGCTACCCAGCGTGTCATCATCGCCCGCTCATATTAATTATTGAACTTCTGCAAACCTTTGCATAACATTTTAAGCCGATTGCCAAACAAGCAATCGGCTTTTTATTTATCTTTGCATAAGATAAGCTGCATCTCGGCATAACATTCAAGCAAGCTTGATGATTCTGCTCTCGATTTGCATTATCTTTGCA
>DAIRCP010000094.1:0-11458 GCA_036796635.1 Prevotella sp.
CGATAACATTTATTGGTTACGCAAGTAGTAAGATAGCCATCCGGTTCCTGCGCACCGGCAATCAGTGCAATCACGCTGTCCAGATAAGCATCCAGTTGCTTGTCATATTTCACAGCCAGGGAATAAGATGCCCCCTCAATCACTTTATAAGGATCTGTATCATCAAAAGGGAAGTCTCCCCGGTGTTCACCTTTCTTCAGTCCCGCAGCAATGGCAAAATTGTCAAAGCGACCATTCTTCTCACATTCCCGGAATGCTGACGGAATAGACACCGTACGATTGATTTCCAGGCGAGGTGCCCAGAAGCAGTCATTCAGATGCACCTGCGTAAATGGCACCTCTTTGATATCGGAAGAGGTACAAACTCCATCGCTTATACGTGCAGGCGATGCAAAAATAGCCAAAGTGATACCGCTTAATAAAATGATGAGTATATTCTTCATTGATGATGCAGTTGAGTATATTGATTGATATTTAAGTGCGAAGGTAGCGCTTTTTATTGAAACTGCCAACAATATTCCATTTTTTCCTGTCTCATTACACGATGAATTAATTAACTATAAACATCATTATGTCTAGTCAGAATGTCCTATATTTCAAGTCATAACTCATATAAGTAGCACTCGTTTGGACGATAAATAATTTTTTATTTATCGTAAGTAGCAACCGTAGTAATCATTAAAACACTCCCCATTTATATGGCTTCTTCACACAGTGACTTGACTGTGAATGATGATTCCTGCTACGCATATCCATGGAAACAAAAGTTTGTCTATCCATGTTTCACTTGCAAACCGCTGAAAAACAATGCACTTACGGTGAAACATCAATCGGGGGTGAACGGACAAATTAAGAAATGCGTTGTGAATGAAGGATGAAGGGATAAAAAAACACCCGAGCTTGCTTCACAGCAAACTCGGGCAAGAGAATTATTTATGTTATCTTTAGTTTTACTACGTTGCAAAGGTATTACTTATTTGCTTTGCTGGCAAATTTAATCAGCGAATAAGCATTTTTATTAAGTAAAAACAACTTTTCATTGGTCTTTTCAACAAAATTTGATTAACTTTGCAGCCCAATTTAATTAAAAAACAGAAATATGGAGAAGACTCAACTGATTGTTGCTTTGGCAGAAAAAGCTGGTATCAGCAAGGCTGGTGCTCAGAGATATGTGGATGCTGTGCTGGGCATTATTGCTGATAATATTACGAATGGTGATGGCGTGTTGTCTATCACAGACTTCGGACGTTTCGAGGTGAGGCAGATGGCTGAACGAAATGGCATCAATCCTGCAACTCAGGAGAAGATCACGATTCCTGCACATGACAGAATTGTTTTCCGTGCTTCTGATAATATGGATATCTATTCACGCAAACATCAGGCTGAATTCTGATTCTTTTTATCTTATCTTGGTAAATAATCTGGTATGATGCTGATGAAACGCATATTTGTGGTGGCCGGCTTTTCACTGGCTTTATTATGTACAGACGTAGCTTCCGTGTATGCAGCAGTGCCACAGTCGTCTGTATCTGTTCCTGCTGATTCTCTGGCTACGCCCAAACAGGCAGCTGCCTATTATCTGCATCATCCTGAACTGCGGGATACACTCCGACTGCTTATCCATGCTCAATATCTCTCCCGACAACATCTGATGGGATATATGGAGCTCCGTACACTGCGCCGCTCGCTGTGGTACACCGACCTGAAGGACAGTGTAACGCAAACTTATCTGATGGCCCGGCAGAAGATGTTACCTCAGATTGATGCCAGTGTAGACTCTGCGAATACCTGTGAACTGACATTGCTTGCTCAGGAGAGGACAAGGTGTAAGGAAGCATTCCGCGATTTTATCTGTCAGAGTATCCTGCAGTCTGTCAAGGGACTTTCCAGCGGTTTTCTGCCGAGTGACGACCTGGGTATGCAGTCGAGCTATCAGGGCATCTGCGCTGCCACGCTGCCACTGACAGATCTCAAGGTTACTATCGTGAAGTTTGTGAATGAGACGGTGAATATCATCAATGATCAGCGGCGTGACTATGTGAACCAATTGGCGGGCTATGCTGTTGCAGGTGGTAATTATAAGATCAGTGGATTCAAATATGTGGTGCGACGTAATCCGGTGGACTGTCCGATGGAGGGCCTGAAGAGTTTGAACGGAGTAAAAAACTCCATAGACTGGTTTCATCTGGGCGTTTCGCCGGCATCACTGTTTACGCCAGATTTGGGCAAACGGCTGCTGGCAGGCGGGGTGGCGCTTACTGAAGCGGATGCCGCCAAAAGTAAGGGCATGAAGATACTTACCCCGATTATTAATCAGATAGCCAGTGCCACTGCCGTGAATATCCAGCAGTCTGTATATACAAGTGTGGACCAGGTGTTCGACCAATTGGTAGCGAAAACCCAGTCCACACAATCCGCTTTCCGCGAATTAGTACATCAGAAGTATTAAGGGCATCACTACCCTTGATACTTATATGATGTATTTGTCATTACCAGAGACTTTTGTCGAAGGTGCTTTCCACTGTCGCCTCGATATCATCGGGTAAGTTGCAGAAGAAATCTATACCCGTACGTTTTTCCAGCTCATCAATAGAGATATATTCCGTGGTGCTGTTGGCAGCATGCGGCGACCATAAACCGATGGCCTGGTATGTATTGGTGGCTTTGGTATACATCATGAGTGCCATATAGAAATAGCGGGGTACGATAAGTCCACTGGTGGTATGTGTAAGGATATCCGCATCATTGTCGATGGTGGCAGCTTTCACGATATAGAGCGTGTCGCATTTACCTGCATATGTGCGTATCTTATTCTCCAAATCATTCCATACACCTCCATTGTGCTCCTGTATCTGGGGTTGCATGTTGCTCAGATAGAAGGTCTGACTATTTTGTTCCTGTGAACAGAGTCGGTCAGCTGAGGGGCAGAGGTGTCCGCGTGAATATCCACTGCCGGAATAGTCGGAGAGTGTAGTACGGTAAGTGGCTGGTATGATGGAGTCTTCACGGAAGTCATCTGTACGTTTTACGTTTTGTGCCATGTTGCCGGCATACATCTCATAGCAGGTCCAGCGATTGGCTTTCTTGGTACCGTCCCATTCCAGTGAATAGGTGATGCCGTAACTGGCAGTGGAGTGGGTCACCTCAAATGTAGGGTCACTGCCCTGATACATTCTGGGGAATTCAATTCGCCAACCTTCCGGATTCTTCGCCAGGTCGGCAGTATTGTTTTTATTCACATTCTCACTTGGAGTGATAGTGTAAAATTCAATATAACTGATCTGTGAGTGGAGGAAATCAGCGGATTCCTGTCCCTTTACATATACCTTTACGCCCAATGAGTCACCTTCAGGTGTGAATATATATCGGGTACTGTCTATTTGATTTCTATCAAATGTCACGGTTTTACCATTCTTCAGATGGATGGCTACCGGTATGTTGGTCTTTGTCTGTGCTGTAACAGAGAATGCTGTAAGCAGACCGATGAATAGGATGACTATCTTCTTCATATCTTTATTTTATAATGATCTTTTTACCATTTACGATATACAAACCTTTCAGAGGATGTTGCACGCGTTGTCCTGTAAGGGAAGTATAAGTAGAATTTCTGATACTTGCCGATGATGATGCTTGGGCACCGCTGATGCCGGCAGTGGCAGGTTCTGTCACTGGATTGGCAATCACCAGCATATAAGTACTGGTAGCAGTGGTCGGCATGAGTACAGAAGCACCGTCGATGGTTGATTTCTCCCCCGTGATGTATCCAGCTACGTGCTGGTCTACAACCATGGATGGATTTGTAGCTACCTGATAGAATGTGAGGTTTTGTCCTGTTGCATCCTCCAGTATGCTCTTTCCGCTGGCGGCACTTGTTACTCTTACCATGTCAGCATCACTCAGGTAGAGATGCGCCACAGTACCATCGGTGAGTGCATTGAAAGCTGTGATACTCTTTACGGTAGGAGTGACTATGGCTGCCTCGCCATTTACCACCACATCATCCAGGAAGAAACGGCATTTACTGGTTCCGCCACCTTGAAACGTTATCTTAGAGGCAGAAGTACCGCCCGTGATGCTCACTGTATAAGAAGTCCATTTCCCCGAAACCAGTGTGACACTTGCGGGACTGATGCTTCCCTCTGATATGCTCAGTTTGAGCGTAGTGCCATCTCCTGTCCATGCACCTGCACGGAAGGTGAGTGTCGCATCTCCTTTTAAAGCAGAGAGAGCAGGAGTCACAGCCGAGCCTAGCCCCGAACCACTACCCAGTTTCACGCACTGGTCGGCTATACCTCCTTTGGTGAATACCCATCCGTCCACATCGGCATCTGCAGCAGTGGCTGTGGTGGAAGCAATACTTCCTGACCATTCGTTATCGTTGCCGCCTGTACCTGACATTTTGTCAAAGGTCTCCTTGAATATTTCTGTCTGGGCCGAGGCTGACAATTTCCCTGCAATTGCCAACAACGCTATGAGGGCAATTGATAAGTAATGATGTTTGTACATATATTATTAATTTATTGTTTTTACTTGTTGTTGGTTATGTCTTTTTCTGTTGACTTTTCACCGGGTAATGGCCAGTAGGGTGATGGATGGTGCATCGTGAGCATTTTAGCGTCCAACTGGTGGAGCAGTTTGGCATTCTCAGTAGCAAGATCGTGCTGTTCGCAGGGATCCTTGCTGATGTCATAGAGTTCCAGCGGTTTTTTAGGACTTACCGTCACGGCTTTCCATTTACCATAGCGGATGGCACGCTGCTTACCAGGGAATTCCCAGTAAAGATATCGGTGGTCAGTATCTACTTGTTTGCCATAGAATAGGGGCGAGATGTCCATGCCGTCTATATCCTGCGGTAGACTCCTGGTGCTGCCGGTGATAGCTGCCAGTGTAGGCATGAAGTCAGGGAAATATACGATATTATTCAGTTTCTGCACAGGCACCCTGCCTGGTTGATTCACGATGAGAGGCACTTTAATGCCACCCTCATAGAGTTGGCCCTTGTGCCCCTTCAGTCCCGCTCCGCAGTTCAGTTCTTTGATGGGTGCCATGACAGCGGCACCATTGTCACTGGCAAAGATGATGAGTGTGTTCTCACTCAGTCCCAGTTGCTGCAGAGCTCCCAGTACCCGTCCGATGTTATAGTCCATGTGACTCACCAGTGCTGCATATCTCTTGGTATTCATGCTCCAGTCGCCCTTGTCGTCATACCAGGATGTATCATCGATGTGATAAGGCTCATGAGGTGCATCGTATGCCAGATAGAGGAAGAAGGGATGGTCCTTTTCACGATGAATAAAGGCGAGCGCATCGTCTGTGGATATCTCTGTATTGTGGCGGACATGGGCATCATTTTCATTCTCATTGACGTGGATGAGCGAATCGCCATGAAATCTGTAATAAGGATAATAATAATACGGTCCGTTGCTCTGCGGGGTGGAGATGGTCCAACCATAAAACTCATCGAAGCCGCGATGATTAGGTGCAGCCATTGGGTCGTAGCCATCCAGATGCCACTTGTTTACCAGACATGTGCGATAACCGGCTGTACGCAGTACCGTAGCGATGGTCGTATCCTGCGGCAACAGATTGGCACGATGGATATACGTGGTATCACCGTCGGTACTGATCTTGATGCCTACTTTTCCGCCTACGGGACACTGATTGTCACGAATACGTGACTTACCACTGTTCTTGCCCGTCATCAGTGTACAACGTGACGGTGAACTGATACCGCTTCCTGCGTAAGCCTGCTCAAATCGGGTACCTGTCTGAGCCAGTCTGTCTATGTTGGGTGTCTGAATATAGTTGTTGCCATAACAATGCAGGTCACCATCCCCCATATCATCAGCCAGAATAAAGATGATATTAGGATGTTCCGGTGTAGCTTTCTGCACCATTTGTGCGGATAATTTCACAGGAGCAATGATGGTAAGCGCTGCTCCTGTCATCCAGAATTTCTTCATATTATATATGTTTTGCGGCAAAGTTACAGCAATTTTCGGTAACTTCAAAGAAAAAAACGCATAAGTTTGCGTTGAAATCGATAATTATCTTAACTTTGCAGCATCAATTTATGTATTGGAATAAATCAATGAAGAACAGAATCATATGGATAGACACTATCCGCGGTTTATGCATGATGGCTATATTGTTATATCACACGGAAGTGTATTATTCCGAGAGTGAGATCAGTGATTATAACTTATATGCAAGTAATGCACTTATTATATTCTTCTTTGTCTCAGGATATCTGATGTATAGGGAGCATTCATTCCAACTTCAGCACAGATTAAAATCCGTGCTGAGCAGAATCATCATGCCATACTTTATCTTTACGCTGATACTGGCAGTAGGCAAATGTGCATTGCAGGATAAAAGTGTGACACAGATGCTGCAGAATGTGATATTAGGAAGGGCTTCCTGGTTTATTGCCGCTTTGGCAGTGTCGGAAATTCTGTTCTCCTTACTTTTATACCTATCCGAGAAGTACTGTAAGTATATTTTGCCTTTTTCATGTATTGCGTTCTTTATCAGTTCCGTATTTCTGAATTCCGTGGATGTGGAAATATGGAACTATAATATATCACTGATGGCTATGTTGTTTCTTTATGCAGGTTATTTATATCATCGTCATGAAGCACAACTGCTTAAGTTGAATCATATAGGCGGTACACTGTTGGCAGCCATAGCCCTTATCATGATCAAGTATATGGAATACAGATATGATGTAAAAATTATGATATGCCCACTACTTATTAATAATTATCCCATATTCCTGGTGGATAGTTTTGTAAGTATCCTTCTTCTTGTAAATATCAGTAAGTGGATTCCTCGTGTAAAGTTAATTACGTATATGGGTTCGCACAGTATCACATACTATTTCTTGTGTGGTATCATGCCACTCCTTACAGGTGTGCTACTTCGAAAAGTAAGTTTTCCCTATTCCGGCTATTATTATAGGGTGTTCATAGCCTTGGCGATAGTGTATGTACTTACAACTGTGGTGACTTGGATAATTTATAACTATTTGTCATGGATGGTGGACTTTCACTTCGAAAAGAGAAAAACAGAGTCATAATTGATTAAAAAATGAATATTTCCTGCTTTTTTCTCATTTGTTTTTTGTACCTTTGTAACCTAGATATAACTATAATACTTGTAGACAAAAATGAAAAAAACGATGGTGTTCGGAATATTGCTTTTTATCGCAATATTCGCTCATGCACAGATGATGCAACCTGTGAAGTTTTCTTCTCAACTGAAAACTGACGGTACAGCTGTAGGTGAGATTATTTTTAGTGGAAAGATTGATCAGGGATGGCATGTTTACTCTACCGGACTTGGGAATGACGGTCCTATCTCCGCCACTTTCAATGTGGACAAGATGGATGGCGCACAGCCAGTGGGAAAGTTGATGGCCAAGGGACATGAACTTTCTTCCTTCGACAAGATGTTTAATATGAAACTCCGCTACTTTGAGGGGAGTGTACAGTTCGTGCAAAAGGTAAAATTCACAAAGCCAGTCTTTAAGATTCAGGCGCATCTGGAATACGGTGCTTGTAATGACCAGAACTGTATGCCGCCTACATCGGTGGATATTAATAAGAGTGGCAAGAGTCCTGCAGTGGATGGCGCCGCTGCCCAAACCAAACTTACACCAGCTCAGACTGCAGCCATTGCAAAGGCAAAAGCCGACAGCATCGCTACCGCGCAGGCTGCCCAGATGAGTGGCGATACTGCTGTGGCATCTGTTGCTGTCGATTCAGCCGCTCTCCAGTCAGCCCAGTCACAACTGGATATGAAAAGCCTTTGGAAACCCGTTGTCCAGCAACTTCAGGCCTTTGGAGGAAATGCTGACCTGGCGCACCAGTCACTCTGGTATATTTTCTTTATGGGACTCGTTGGTGGACTGCTTGCATTGGTAATGCCCTGTATATGGCCTATCATACCGATGACAATCAGTTTCTTCTTGAAACGTGCCAAGGATGACAAGAAGAAGGGTATCCGTGATGCTTGGATTTATGGAATTTCCATTGTGGTGATTTATCTAGCTGTGGGACTGATTATCACAGCTCTCTTCGGACCCAGTCAACTCAATGCGCTCTCCACGAGTGCCGTATTCAATATATTCCTGTTCCTTTTGCTTGCAGTCTTCGCTTTCTCTTTCTTCGGATGGTTTGAACTCAAACTGCCCGACAAGTGGGCCAACTCCGTAGATAGTAAGGCAAGTAATACTACTGGACTGCTTTCTATCTTTCTGATGGCTTTTACTTTGGTACTTGTTTCATTCTCCTGTACCGCACCAATTATTGGACTGCTGCTTGTGGAGACCGTATCCAGCGGAAACTGGGTGGCACCAACCATCGGCATGCTCGGTTTTGCATTGGCATTAGCCATTCCTTTCGCTCTCTTCGCCATGTTCCCCTCGTGGTTGAAATCAGCCCCCAAGTCAGGTTCATGGATGACGAATATCAAGGTAGTGCTCGGTTTCGTAGAACTTGCTTTCTCCCTGAAGTTCCTCTCGGTAGCCGATTTGGCTTATGGTTGGCATATTCTTGATCGTGAAGTGTTTCTCTGCCTGTGGATAGTCATTTTCGGTGCATTGGGTATGTATCTGATAGGTAAACTTAAGTTTCAGGCAGATGCCATCGGTGGCGATATTAATCAGCCGATGCCTGTGCCTAGTATCATGCTTGGGCTGTGCTCCATTGCCTTTGCCATCTATATGATACCCGGACTTTGGGGCGCACCCTGCAAGGCAGTCAGTGCCTTCGCTCCGCCTATGTATACACAGGACTTTAATCTGAATACCAAGACCGTGGAGGCACAGTATCGTGATTATGAACTGGGTATGGCTGCAGCCAAAGCACAGGGTAAACCCGTATTACTCGACTTCACCGGATTCGGTTGTGTAAATTGCCGAAAGATGGAAGCCTCTGTATGGACCGACCCGAGAGTATCAGAGAAACTTACCAAGGACTATGTGCTCATCTCCCTTTTCGTGGACGATAAGACACCGCTTCCACAACCAATGGAAGTGACCTTCAATGGTGAGAAGAAAACCCTCCGTACGGTTGGCGACAAATGGAGCTATTTGCAGGCTATGAAGTTTGGTGCCAATGCACAGCCTTTCTATGTAGCAGTAGACAACAATGGAAATCCGCTCACAGCCTCACATTCCTATAAGGAAGATGTGGATGATTATCTCAAGTTCCTGAGTGCAGGACTGGACGCATATAAGAAGTAAACAGAAAATCATGATAGAAAAAAATATTCGTAACAGAATCCTGTCGCTCATCCATCAGGAAGTAGTCCCTGCAGTAGGCTGTACAGAACCCATGGCAGTAGCTCTCTGTACTGCCAAAGCTGCCGAGACACTGGGCTGTCGCCCCGAGAAAATCACGGTTATGCTCAGTGCCAATATTCTGAAAAATGCTATGGGCGTAGGCATCCCCGGCACAGACATGATAGGTCTGCCCATCGCCATTGCCCTGGGAGCACTGATAGGCAAGAGCGATTATCAACTGGAAGTACTCAAGGACATCACTCCTGCAACACTTGCACTTGGAAAAGAGTATCTAAAGGAGAATCATATAGATATCCAACTGAAAGATGGCAAGTGCGACAAACTCTACGTAGAGATTATCTGTGAAGCTGATGGGCACAATGCTACAGCTATCATCAGCGGTTCACATACCAACTTCATCTTCATAGAGAAAGACGGCAATGTGGATCTGGACAAGCGTTGTGGCAATGCCTGCCAGGAGGAGGAAGATGAGATACAACTCAATATGCGTCTGGTATATGACTATGCCATGACCGCCCCGCTGGATGAAATACGGTTTATCCTGGAGACCAAAGACTATAATATGAAAGCTGCGGAAGAATCCATCAAGGGTAACTACGGCCATTGTCTGGGCAAGACCATGGACCGACCGCTGGCTCATGGTATCTTCGGCAATTCTATCTTCTTGCATATCATTTCCAAGACCGCTTCCGCCTGCGATGCCCGTATGGGCGGTGCGATGATACCCGTGATGAGCAACAGCGGCAGCGGTAACCAAGGCATCTGCGCTACTAATCCTGTGGCAGTCTATGCTGAAGAGAACGAGAATACAGAGGAGGAGATGATTAGAGCCCTCATGCTCAGTCACCTCACCGCCATCTATATCAAGCAGAGTCTCGGTAAACTGTCAGCTCTCTGTGGTTGTGTGGTGGCATCCATCGGCAGCAGTTGTGGTATCACCTATCTGATGGGAGGTGATTATGTACGCATCTGTCATGCTGTAAAGAATATGATAGCCAATCTTACCGGCATGATCTGCGACGGTGCCAAACCCAGTTGCGCTCTGAAGATATCCTCTGGCGTATCCACCGCCTTGCTATCAGCCTTGCTGGCGATGGAAGGCAGATGTGTGACCCCCGCCGAGGGCATCATTGATGAAGACGTGGACCGCAGCATCCATAACCTGACCAGCATCGGCAAGGACGCTATGTGCGCCACCGATGAGATGGTACTCAAGATTATGACGAATAAATAATCGCAGCTATACTTTCATGTCAGATGGCATATTGCTTTCATCGAAAGTGCCATTATTTTTTATGTTAATATGACTTGTAGACCGAAATGTAGATACCAATTATTTGGTGGAATGATTTAAGAATGACTTCTACTGCTTCAATGATGCCAGCGGGAAGGGCTTCGTGCTCATCTCTGACGATGACTGCGTACAGCCCATTCTGGGCTATCCCGACAGCGGCACCTTCGATGTGGACCATGTGTCCGTACAGTTGCAGGACTGGCTCACAGCCGTGAGCAACAGTATAAATACAGAGGGCGCACTTCCCATCATGGGAAATGCGCCCTCATCAGTTACATGTTAGCGCCGCCGATGGCGCCTAACAGAGCGGAAGCGATGGCGATGATGACTTTGATAATCATGGCTACGCTGGTGCTTTTACCTTCTTCTTTCATGGTAATAGTCTCCTTTCATTTTTGCGACGTATCCTTTTTCGTAGGATGCATCAGGTTAATAAAATGGGGCACCCCGACTGAGTCAGGGCAGCCCCGATTAGATTACACATCTACTTATGGTTTGGTAGTAGGTGTGGTTGGCGTTGTTGGCGTGGTATCAGCAGCCTTCTTGGAAGTGTCTACTGCGTTCTTAGGCAATTCAGCCACTTCCACTCCGTTGAGGAAAGTCTTCTGGCGTTTGCCGGTAGCATCCACCTTAGTCTCAGGCATGAAGAGCACATGAACTCCGCTTACATGTTTGCGGGCATTGTAGTCAGCAGCCGTATCAGCAGGTTTGGAATGGATACCGAGCTTGAAGCTTCCGAAGTTGTCGAGCTTCACACGCTTGGAGTTCTGGAGCTAGTCGCTCATCACCTCCACGAGTTCAGCGAGCACTGCGAGCACGTCACTGCGTTTCACGGTACAGTTACGCTGTATAATCTC
>DAIRCP010000095.1:0-11254 GCA_036796635.1 Prevotella sp.
AAAATAACAGTTCAAAATACAGAAATTACGGTTCTGAACGTGAATGAACAAGATTACATATCACTCACTGATATGGCAGGGGCTAAGGATGGAGACAGTAGAGCGGCTGACGTAATCAAAAATTGGATTCGCAACCGTTATACGATTGAATTTTTAGGTACATGGGAGATGATTCATAATCCCAATTTTAAAGTGGTCGAATTTGACCACTTTAAAATGCAGGCGGGGTTACCTAGTTTCGTTTTAAGCGCTTCTGAATGGATTGAGCAAACGGATGCCATAGGTATTATAGTGAAGAAAGGCCGCTATGGAGGAACCTATGCCTATAAAGATATCGCTTTTGAATTTGGCACTGCTATAAGTGTTTCTTTTAAACTTTACCTAATAGAAGAGTTCCAAAGACTTAAATCGGAAGAACAGAAGCTGATAGGTTGGACTGCCAAGCGTGAATTATCCAAAATCAACTATCGCATCCATACAGATGCTATCAAGAATAACTTGATTCCGGCTGAAGTATCTCCCCAACAGGCCAATATGATTTATGCTGATGAAGCCGACGTCCTGAATGTGGCCATGTTTGGCATGACTGCCAAGATGTGGCGTGAACAGAATACTGAATTAAAGGGCAATATACGTGATTATGCTACTATCAATGAGCTAATTTGCCTATCTAACATGGAAAGTCTGAACGCCGTATTCATCGACCAGGGACTTCCTCAAAATGAACGACTTCTGAAACTCAATCAGATAGCCATCCAACAGATGAAGGTGCTTGAAGACGACAGCGACAGAAAAATGTTGAAATGAAAATGACATGCCACCAATGACGAGGGCTTAGCATAACGCAATCCGCCCCGCTGCTTCGGGCCTTTCCCACTTGATTTGGGGGGAGAGGATGAGCGGCGGGGCGGAATACCTTGATAGGGTGAGGAATGTGCGGAGGTGCCTATTGGGCTCCTGCTACCATTAAGACCTGCAGCATCAGGTTGCAGAAAAATGTCACATGTCACACGTCACATTCGTAAAAAGTGGTATATAACAAACACCCAACTTTACATTTTTTGGTGTAAAATTGGGTGTGAACTTTGTACTGCCTGATAAAACCAACAGGCTATTGCGGAGAGAGGGGGATTCGAACCCCCGAAACCCTTTAGGAGTTTACACGCTTTCCAGGCGTGCCTCTTCAACCACTCGAGCATCTCTCCCTGGTTGAAAGCGGATGCAAAGTTAATACTTTTTAGGCAGATATGCAACCACTCGGTGTATTTTTAGTATTTATTCACATAAATGGAATACGCGACGGACATTCTCATCGGTGATTTCGGATATGCGCTCGGGCAACAACTGATAACAGGCTGCCATCTTCGCCTCTACATACTGCACGTAACTGCTCTCATTGCGCTCGCCACGCTTGGGCACTGGCGACATATAAGGGGAGTCCGTCTCCAGGACGATACGGTCAAGGGGTATCTGAGGCAACACCTCGGGCAGGTGCGACTTCTTGAAGGTGAGCACTCCTCCTATGCCCAATACAAACTTGGAGAACTGAAGCAGTTCGGCGGCTTCCTTCTCATTGCCCGTAAAACAATGGAAGACTCCTCCGGGCAGGTACGACTCATAACGACGCAGAATACGCACCATCTCCTGCTGACCCTTGCGACAGTGTATCATCAGCGGCAACTGGGTACTGACACTCCACTCCACCTGAGCCTCAAAGGCTGCCAACTGCTGCTTCTCATATTCTCGGCTCCAATAGAAGTCCAGCCCTACCTCTCCGATGGCGATGAAGGTGTCAGGGTGCTGCTGCAACTGCTGCTGCATCTGCTCCAGTACAGCCTGCCAGTCGGCTTTCACTTCCTCGGGATGCAGGCCTATCATGGGATAACAGTAGCCGGGATAGTCACCGCTCAACTTCAGCACCCGCTCTATGCTGGGCAAATCGATGGCTGGCAGGAATATCTTACTCACGCCTGCTGCCTTGGCTCTGGCGATGACTTCTGCACGGTCGGCATCAAATTCGGTGCCGTCTATATGTGAATGGGTATCTATCATGACTTTTTATCGGAAATCGGGGGTTGCTCTTCTTCTTTCTTCCTGTCGACACGGTTATAATATACGATGCCGAGTCTGCGACAGGCTTCCAGACGCTCTTCGCGGGGGAGATTGTCATAATACTTCTCTATCTGATTCCAGAGATTGAGTATCACGGCATCTACGGAGGGGCGCATACGCTGCAAGGCATCCAATGAACGGGTGGTATCTTCCAACAGTCGGCGCTGCTCCTGCAGCATATCGCGATATATCTCGAAATGGATGCTTACCTTGCCGATAGTGGGATTATAGATAGGAAGACCTCCCCGCTTGATACGTTCCTTCTCGCCTGCGATAACCTTAGGACCCCACTCCAACAGGGAATCCGCCGGTTTGAAATCGGGCAATCTGGCGGAATCAGGGGTGAGACCGTAAAGCTGCTTATACTCCTCCGGGATTTCGCCACGCTCAATGGAGAGGAAGAGTACCTGCAAGAAATGACTGAGAAACATACTGGCACGGAAATGGAGCGCTTCCAGATGTTTGGTCTTAAACGTCTGTGCCTGCAGACACTGATTATAGCGCTCCTTGGCGGCATATAACCGTTCATACAGGGGTTTGCACTCACTGAGCGTCTTCCAGTCTATCACACGATGGTCCACGGTATACAGGTCATCATCGTCTATCACAGCCTTCAGGGCTTTGAGACGTACGGCATCCGTCTTGGGTAATCTTCTATAGGGCATCTGTATCAAGATTATGAATTACGATGCATCAGCTGATCAGAGAACTCGCGGAGTGACTGCTTGCGCTCCTCAGGCAACTGCACGAGGTCAAGATACTGACGGCTCTGCTCGAAGTAATAGTTGATTTTCTCCTCGCAGAGCTGCTTGATGCCTATCTCATCATACAGGGCGGTGACGGCTGCTATCTTCTCCTGACGGTCGAACTCCGTGGCATTGGTCCACTGCATGAGCTGCCGGCGCTGGGCGGGATTGGCACGGTCCACGGCATTGATGAGCATATAGGTCTTCTTATTGCTGGTGATATCACCGCCGATGGCCTTGCCGAATACCTTGGAGTCGCCATACACATCGAGCAGGTCATCCTGTAACTGGAAGGCAAGTCCCATCTGCTCACCGTATTTATATAGGTTCTCTGCATCTGCCGCAGGTGCATCCGCCAGGATGGCTCCTATCTTGGTGGCACAGGCAAGCAGTACGCTGGTCTTGAGGCGAATCATCTCTATATACTCTGCTTCCTTCACATCATTGCGATGCTCAAAGTCCATATCATACTGCTGTCCCTCACCTATTTCCAGGGCCGTCTCGGTGAACACGTCCATCACAGCTGCCAACTTATCGGCAGGTACCTGTGCCATACGCTGATAAGCCAGCACAAGCATGGAGTCGCCGGAAAGGATGGCGGTGTTGGCATCCCACTTCTTATGTACAGTGGCATGACCGCGGCGCAGATCGGCATTGTCCATCAGGTCATCGTGCAGGAGTGTATAGTTATGGTAGGTCTCCAGTCCGCAGGCGGGCATAAGGATGCGGTCCACATCATCACGATAGAGATTGTAGGCCAGCAGCATCAGTACAGGACGGATACGCTTGCCTCCCAGGGAGAGCACATAACGGATGGGGGCATACAGTGACTCGGGCTTCCGCTGATACGGAAGGGCTTCAAGATACTGATTCACACGGTTCAGGATTTCTTTTGCAGTGAGCATATTTCTTAATTTTAATGATTCATGATTACAGGGAGAACACCACAGGTATCACCACTCGGGTGCGGCATGGCTTGTCGCGCTGGATACCGGCTTTCCACTTGGGCATCATCCGCACTACGCGCAGCGCCTCACGGTCCAGCAGGGGATCTACGGACTGCTGTATCTGGATGTTGCTTACGGTTCCGTCCTTATTCACGATGAACTGGACGATGACCTTGCCCTGTATCTTGCTGTCGCGTGCCTGGACGGGATAACGGAGATTTTTGGTGAGCCACTTCATCATCTCCACGGCTCCTCCGGGAAACTGCGGCAGGTCTTCCACAATATGGAAATTGAGCGGGTTGTCCTTCAGGTCGGTGGCATTGGGGTCCAGGGCGGTGGTCTGGTCTTCCTCACCCTTCACGGCATTGGCCTCATCGGTCATACCTGCCTGCGAATGGGGATTGTCCGTATTGCCCTCCACATTGGCGATGTCCTGCCTGGAAGGGAGTTCGGCATCAGTGGTGACCACCTTAATCTTCTGCGACACATGCGATGACGATGCCGTCCTTGGCATCAGGGCTATCCGGTTCTGCTGCGACTGGAGCGGTGTCATGTCCAAATCCTGGTCCAACTGGTCGGCCATATCTTCGCTGAGGTCTTCATCGTCCACCCTGTCGGTATATTCGAACGCCACAAAGATTGTTGCCAGTACCAAAATGAGTCCCAGCAGGAAGCCTGTCATCCTTGTATGTTCCAAATCGGCTTGCGCCGTTTTCTTTATCTCCATCTTCTGATATTACAATATCTGACCACTTTTCTCGTTATAATTATCGATATGGCACAGATTTCTTTGCAAAATTAGCTCAGATATTTGAAAAAAGCCGTATTTTTGCAAACAAATTACGTGAAATAGATGAAAAAAGTTGTTTTTACCCTCTTTTTGTTACTTCTCTTGGACGAAATAAGCGCCCAGGAGAGTCAGACCGACTATAATTTTCTGAGATTGCCGGTCAGTGCCCATGTGGCTGCCCTGGGTGGAGACAACATCTCTATAGACGACGATGACCCTACCGTGATATTCCATAACCCGGCGCTGATAAGCAATGTGACGGACAAGAGCATCAACCTGAACTACATGACGTACATGGAGGGCACGAAGACGGCAAGCGCATCGTTCGTGAAAGCGCTCAAGGAGCGTGCTACCTGGGGCGTGACCGCCCAATACATGGACTACGGAAGCATCAAGCGTACGGATGAGAGCGGCACGGACATGGGTTCTTTCACACCGAAGGATATCTCACTGGGCGGCACGTTCGCCTATCTGCTGTCTGACCATATCGCGGGCGGTGTGACTGCCAAATTCATCTCTTCCACAATAGACGGGTACAGTTCATTGGCTGTAGGCGTGGACCTGGGTCTGAACTATATCAACCAGGAACAGGACTGGTCGGTATCGGCTGTAGCACGCAATCTGGGCGGACAGGTGAAGGCGTATAATGATGATTTCGAGGCCATTCCGCTGGATATCCAACTGGGTGCAAGCAAGCGGCTGGGACATTCTCCATTCAGATTCTCCATGACACTCACCAAACTGAATGACTGGAAGGAGAAGTTCGGTCATCATCTGGTAATCGGTGCAGACGTGATACTCTCAGAACAGTTGTACTTGGCAGTGGGTTACAACGGCAGGCGAAACAGTGAGATGAGCGTTACTTCCACAGACGACACAAAGAGTGCCCACGGCGCTGGTTTCTCTATCGGCGGCGGACTGCAACTTGAGCGCTTCAAACTCCAACTGGCTTATGCCAAATATCACGTGAGCACATCATCCCTGCTCATCAACCTGACTTACACCATGTAATATATAAGGTACGCGAAGCATACATATAGAACATACATAATAATATATTAAGGTATATATGAACAAGATTACGATAGCCATAGATGGATATTCATCATGTGGTAAAAGTACGATGGCCAAAGAACTGGCCCGAAAACTGGGTTACATCTACGTGGATACGGGTGCGATGTACCGTTGCGTGACACTCTATGCACTGCGACATAACTTCTTTACGGCCGACGGCATCAAGGAAGATGAACTGAAAGAACAGATGAAAGACATCCACATCAGTTTCAAACTGAACGGAAGCGGTAAGCCCGAGGCCTGCCTGAACGGCGAAAACGTGGAAGGCGAGATACGCGGCATGGAAGTGAGCTCACACGTGAGTCCGATCGCTACATTGGCATTCGTACGCGAAGCAATGGTAGCCCAACAACAGCGGATGGGCATCTATAAAGGTGTGGTGATGGATGGAAGAGACATCGGCACCGTGGTGTTCCCTGATGCGGAACTGAAAATATTCGTGACCGCCAGTGCAGAAGTGAGGGCCGAACGACGATACAAGGAACTGCAAGAGAAAGGAATGCCCGCCGATTACGATGAGATACTGAAGAATGTACAGGAGCGCGACTATATAGACTCGCACCGTGAAGTATCACCCCTGCGCAAAGCTGACGATGCCGTAGAACTGGACAACAGCAATATGACAAGGGAAGAACAAAATGCGTTTCTCACAAATCTGGTCATCGAAAAACTGAAATAAATCAATGCTGAAAATTTTTAAATTGAAAGTTTTAACATAAAAAGCCTGTCGAAGTATAACGCATCGACAGGCTTTTTGCTTTTCCAATATATAATCAAATGCAAACTTTCTCTAATAAAACCTACCATAATGATAGTTTTTATGCTACTTTTATACAAAAATATCACTTATTTTGTGTTTTTACTTACTTTTTATCCAAAATGTTTGGTGTTTTAATAAATCTTATATAAATTTGCACCCAGTGAAGAAACAAAAATGGATACTTCGGTACTCCACAAATAGTGATAAAAAGAGGATCTTTATTTAAAAAGAGGATAATAATCATTTAATAAATTTATAAAAAAGAGAGAGAGTATGGAAAAGAAACTCATGTTGATGTTGAGCTGTCTGTTCTTGATGGTTGGAACGGCTCTGGCTCAGACTAAAATTTCCGGATCGGTCCTTTCAGAAGAAGACGGTGAACCTGTTATTGGTGCCACTGTTCAAGTGATTGGATCGCAAGTTGGTGCTCCTACTGACGCGAATGGTAAATTTGAACTTACCGTTCCAGCAGGAAAGAAAATGCTGCGTGTATCTTACGTAGGCATGGAAACAAAAGAAGTAGCTGCCAGAAACGGTATTCGCGTACTTCTGAAATCAAATTCAAAATCATTAGACGAAGTCATCGTCGTGGCTTACGGTACTGCTAAAAAATCAGCTTTCACCGGTTCTGCAGCTGTCATGAAGGCTGAGGATATGGAGAAGGTACAGGTAACCAACCCTGTGGAAGCTCTTACCGGTAAGGTTTCCGGTGTGCAGATCAATACAGCTACCGGTCAGCCTGGTGCAGGTACTACAAATATACGTATCCGTGGTATCAGTTCCATCAATGCCGGCAATGCTCCTCTGATCATCGTGGACGGTGCTCCTTATGATGGTGACCTGAATACCATCAACTCACAGGATGTGGAGTCCATGACTGTACTGAAGGATGCTGCCAGTGCTGCCCTGTATGGTGCACGTGGTGCCAATGGTGTGATCCTGATTACCACCAAGAGCGGTAAGAAGGGTGAAGCCACTATCACCGTGGATGCTAAGTGGGGACAGAACTCACGTGCCATCCCTGACTATAAATATGTGACCAGCGCTGCCAAATATTATGAGATGTATTACGGTGCTCTGAACAGCTATGCTACAAACGCACTGAAATACAACACGCAGGATGCTTACAACTTCGCCGTATCACACCTGACCGACAACTCTGACTACGGACTGGGTTACAATGTATATACAGTACCTAACGGACAGAACCTGATTGGTACCAACGGCAAACTGAATCCTAACGCTACACTGGGTCGTAAATATACCTACAACGGACAGGAATTCTATCTGACTCCTGATGACTGGACTGATGAGACTTACAACAACAGCCTGCGCCAGGAATACAATGTGAGCGCTTCTGCAAGCAACGACCGCGGCAGCTTCTTCGCATCTGTAAACTACCTGAACAACAAGGGTCTGGTTGTAGCTTCCGGTTACAAGCGCCTCAGTTCTCGTCTGAAGGCTGACTATCAGCTGAAAGACTGGTTGAAGGTGGCTGGTAACTTCAGTTACGCTCATCACGACATGGATTACTTCCGTACTGATGAGGATGGTTCTACAGGATCATCAGGCAACGCATTCGCCCTGACTACCGTGGCTCCTATCTATCCTATGTATGTACGCGACGGTAACGGTAACATCATGTACGACAGCAATGCTAAACTGAATATCTACGATTATGGTGACGGCGCCGTGAACGGTATGTACCGTCCTTATATCCAGCAGGCTAACCCTGTATCTGCTTATCAGTTGGATACTCATAACGGTGAAGGTAACACATTCTCTGCTACAGGTAGCGCAGAAATCCGCTTCCTGAAGGACTTCAAGTTTACTTCTACCAACTCTGTGAATGTAGACGAGACCCGTTATACCATAACTACTAATCCATACTACGGACAGTATGCCAGCAGCAAGGGTGAAGTGACTATCGAGCATGACCGCAACTATGGTTACAACCTGCAGCAGCTGCTCACATGGCGCCACACTTACGGGCTGAACAACATCGACCTGATGCTCGGTCATGAATACTATAAATTTAAGTCTTATACACTTTATGGCAGCAAGAGTAACCAATTCTCTACTGACAACACAGAACTTAACGGTGCTATCAAGAACGGTGATGTAGGTTCATACAACCGTGTATACAACGTAGAAGGATTCTTCGGTCGCGCTCAGTACGATTACGATGGCAAATACTTCGGTTCATTCTCATTCCGTCGTGATGGTTCTTCTTACTTCGATCCTGACCACCGTTGGGGTAACTTCTATTCATTCGGTGGTGCCTGGTTGATCAACAAGGAGAAATTCTTCCATGCAGACTGGGTAGACGAGTTGAAATTCAAAGCATCTTACGGTGAACAGGGTAACGACCAGATTGGTAACAGTACCCGTGGTTATGACCTTTACACCACTACATACAACATCACCAACTCCAACGGTAATGTATCTATCGTGGCTAAGACTTTGGGTAACAAGAATATCTCTTGGGAGAAGAGCGGCAACTTCAATATGGGCTTCGACTTCTCACTCTTCAAGAATCGCCTGAGCGGTAGCATCGAATACTTCGCTCGTAAGACTACCGACATGCTGTTCTACTTCCCTGTAGCTGTATCTTATGGTTACACAGGTTACTACGACAACGTGGGTGATATGACTAACAAGGGTATTGAAGTGGAACTCAACGGTACCATCATCGATACAAGAGACTTGCAGTGGGAAGGCCACTTGAACCTGACCTCTTACAGAAACAGAGTTACCAAACTGGCTGATGCCAACAAGACTACGACTGTTGACGGCAAGACCGGATTTGTAACATCAATAGGTGACAATCCTTACTTCATCGCAGAAAAGACAGCCATGTACACATTCTACATGCCTAAGTATGCTGGTGTGAACAAGGAAACAGGTGAATCAATGTGGTACAAGGACGTAACAGACGACAAAGGCAACGTGACAGGTGAAGAGACCACCACTAAATACAGTGATGCAACCAAACACCTCTGCGGCAGTGCACTGCCTGATGTTTACGGCGGTTTCGGTACCAGCGTGAAATATAAAGGATTCGATGCCTCCATCGACTTCACTTATCAGATTGGTGGTAAAGTGTATGACCAGTCTTACGCAGCGTCTATGGCATCACCTACAACCAACAGCAAGGGCCGTACCTTCAATGTTGACCTGCTCAATGCATGGACACCTACCAACACGGATACTGACATACCTCGCCTGCAGTTCGGCGACACCTACTCAGCATCAATGTCAGACAGATTCCTGACCAATGCATCTTATCTGTCACTGCAGAACTTCACAGTGGGTTACTCTCTGCCAAAGTCTGTCATCAGCAAGATGTATCTGACGAAAGTACGCTTCTATGTATCCGGTGAGAATGTTTGGACATGGTCTAAGCGTCAGGGTCTTGACCCACGCCAGAGCGTTAATGGAAACAACTCTGGAGCATACTATTCTCCAATCCGTACCATCTCCGGTGGTATCACTGTATCATTCTAATCAAGACGCAATTTTTTCAACATATAAGAATTTAAGTATATGAACAAGATATATCAATCATTTATCGGAATGGCTCTTTGCTCACTGGTGCTCGTCG
Organism: Prevotella sp.; assembly: GCA_036796635.1. Classification (GTDB taxonomy): domain Bacteria; phylum Bacteroidota; class Bacteroidia; order Bacteroidales; family Bacteroidaceae; genus Prevotella. Next base: position 10,034 of record DAIRCP010000095.1, read on the forward strand.
CAACGAGCTGCGAGGAAAAGACTGAGCCGACAGAATATGCTACATCGGAGCAGATAAGTGCATCATCACTGGCTACTCCCGCGCTGCTGATGGCCATGCCTGCTGCGCTCAACAATTTTGATGAGGACCGCGTGGACGGCGGATGGCACGCTTGCTTCGGCTACCCTGCCATGATGCACATACGCGATATGGAAATAGAAGACTGCCCAATGGGCAGTAAGTATAGTGGACACTTCAACCACTATTCCAACGATACTTATCTGAGTAAAGACTATGGCTATGCCGCATACCCATTCACTTATCAGTATCAGCTGGTACTGGCAGCCAACTCTCTGATCAACGCAGTGGATACCACTACTGCCTCTGAAGACCAGAAAGGATACGCTGCTGCAGGATATGCTTACCGCGCTATGATCTATCTGGATATGGCCCGTGAGTATGAATTCCTTGCCACTGATGTGAACGCTACAGGCAAGAACGCTGACGGTAACACGGTAACCGGTCTGACCGTTCCTATCGTGACCAATACTACCACTCTGACAGACGTGGCCAACAATCCACGTGCTTCTCATGCTGACATGTACAAGTTTATCAAGGGTGACCTGGATTACGCTGTAGCACACATCAAAGCACTGGACAAAAACAGCACTTATGGTTCAAACCACACACTGCCTCACTTAGGAAGCGTGTACGGACTGCTCGCACGTCTGTATATGTGGAACGGTGACTATGCCAACGCTGAGACAGCTGCTGCCAATGCCATTGCCAACTCTAACACAACTCCTATAACACAGGCTGAAGGTTTGAGTACTACCAAGGGATTCAATACATTGACAGACTTCATGTGGGGTGGCCAGACACAGGCAGAAGACCGTGTAGTAACTTCCGGTATCGTAAACTGGACATCATGGGTGAGCAATGAGGCAACTTACGGTTACGCAGGTGCAGGTTCATACTTCATGATTTCCAAGACGCTGTATGACAAAATCAAGGATACTGACTGGCGTAAACTGATGTTCAAGGCTCCAAGCGACGGTACACTGACAGGCAAAGAGCCCTGGATAGATGCCGCAAATGCAGAGGGCTTACCTGATTATGCTACACTGAAGTTCCGTCCGGGCAACGGCGACGTCAACGATTATAAGGTTGGTAGTGCTTCCGCTTATCCACTGATGCGTGTGGAGGAAATGTATTTCATCCAAGCTGAAGCTGCTGCTCATC
>DAIRCP010000096.1:0-11049 GCA_036796635.1 Prevotella sp.
CGCCATGTGCCCACCTCCACCATACCGATTATCATGCTCACCGCCAAGAATGATAAAGACACCGAACTGGAAAGTATCAAGATGAGTATCGATGTATTCCTCGCCAAACCATTCGATGCCAATATCCTGTTGCTGAGAGCACAGCAATTAGTGAAAAAGAACCTTCAGATAGAAAAGAAGGAACGCATACAGACCATCAGTGAACCTAAAGCTATCGAGGCTGTATCTGAAGATGAGAAATTTCTCCTGCAGATTACTTCACTGATAGAAGACCATGTGGGCGACTTTGAACTGAATGTAAACTCACTCTGCGAACAGATGGGATTGGGTAACAAACTCGTTTACCGCAAGTTAAAACAATTGACAGGGCAGACGCCGGTGGAATATATCAAAAACATCAGGATGAAGAAGGCCGCCATGCTTCTCAGTCAACAGAAATTCACCGTGGCAGAGGTCATGTACATGGTAGGTTACAGCAATACATCCTATTTTTCCAAATGCTTCCAGACAGAATTCGGTGTAACTCCACGCCAATATTCAGAAAGCAAATAAGGCCATCATTCTTCGATAAATAAAGCATTTTGGACAATAATTTCGCCTTTGTCCAAAATGTATCTTTATTTGTCCAATCTCTGCTTTTATATATTTAGGGGTTATTATACCTTTGCAACCGAAGCCTGCTGATATTGCGATACTGATACCTACGGAATCATTCGCCCACGACCAGTAATGCACACAGGATGATAACCAAAAACAATAAACAAAATAACAATCTTATGATTTTCAAAACCCTGAATTCAGACAGAGTACACGCGTTGTGCCTGTTGTTATGCCTGATGATGTTCGGCGGGATGATGCCTGCCTATGCACAGTCAGGTTCTGTTAAAGTAACCGGTCAGGTTGTTGACGAGCAGAAGGAACCTATGATTGGAGTTACTGTCAAACCGGTAGCTTCCAAAAATGGAGCCATCACCGACCTGGATGGAAACTTCTCTTTATCTGTTCCCAAAGGAACTAAACAATTACAGATTTCTTTTGTAGGATATAAGACGAGCATCGTGTCTATTCCTGCATCCAACAATGTCAATGTACAGATGACACCCGACACCAAAGTACTCAATGATGTGGTGGTCATCGGATATGGTACACAGCGCAAGAGTGACCTCACCGGTTCTGTCAGCAATGTGACAAGCAAAGACTTCAACGGGGGTATGATCAATTCTCCCGAACAACTTATCAACGGTAAGGTGAGCGGTGTGCAGATAGTCAGTGGCGGTGGTTCACCTACCGACGGCAGTACTATCCGTATCCGTGGCGGTGCATCACTGAATGCATCTAATGACCCACTTGTTGTCATTGACGGTGTACCGCTGGAAGTTTCGGGAAGTATTGCCGGCAGCGGTAATTTCCTCAGTCTTGTGAATCCCAATGATATAGAAAGTATGACCATCCTCAAGGATGCCTCATCCACTGCCATATACGGTTCACGTGCATCCAATGGCGTCATTCTGATTACCACCAAGAAAGGTACTTCTGATAAAGTAAAAATCAGTTTCACTACCACCAATTCCCTACAGACACGTACCAAGACTGCCGACATGCTGAGCTATGACGAATTCACGAATGTGATTAACACAGTAGGTTCCGATGCTCAGAAAGCCCTGTTGGGTACAGACAATACCAACTGGAATGACCAAGTATATAAGACAGCCTTTGGCACCGACAACAACCTGAGCATATCAGGCAAGACTGGGTTTCTGCCATACCGTGTGTCCATGGGATATTATAATCAGGACGGTATTCTGAAGACCGACAATGCTACCCGCTACACCGGCAATATCACCCTCTCGCCATCCTTCTTCAATGACTACCTCAAGTTTAACCTGAGTCTGAAAGGTTCTGTAAACAACAGTCGCTTTGCCAATCAGAGTGCAATATGGGGTGCTGCCACTTATAACCCCACCCTGCCCGTCTATTCCGGTAATTCTGCCTTCGGCGGATATACCGAAGCCATCGACAGCAAGGGCACTCCTGTAACGAGCGCCGTACGCAATCCGTTGGGTATATTGGAACAGACCACATCCAAAGGTAAGGTGAAACGCATTATCGGCAACTTTGATGTAGATTATAAAATGCATTTCCTGCCAGACCTTAGATTCCACGCCACATTGGGTTATGATTATGCAGAAGGAAAATCCACTTATTATGTTCCTGCAGAGGCTGCATCCGATTATGTAAGCGGCGGTGCTGACTATACTTACGGCAAACAGAAACTGTCCAACCAACTGATTACCACTTATCTTACCTATAATAAATATTTGGAAGACATCAAGAGCAATATCGAGGTGACTGCTGGATACGATTTCCAGAAATGGATCAATAAGCGAGATGCCTATACATTATATAATTGCGCCGGTGTAGCCCAAAGCACATCAGCAGCCATCGACCAGCGCCACGTGCTGCTCTCCTACTATGGACGTATTAATTACTCTTATGATTCCCGCTATCTGCTCACCGCTACCATGCGCCGTGACGGCAGTAGCCGATTCTCCAAGGATAACCGTTGGGGTACCTTCCCCTCAGTAGCACTGGGATGGCGCGTAACGGAAGAGAAGTTTCTGAAAAACAATCCGATACTCAGCAATCTCAAACTGCGTGTGAGTTACGGTATTACTGGTCAGCAGGACGGTATCGGCAACTATAATTATCTGCCTGTTTATACACAGAGCCAGGCTGGTGCGGAATATCAGTTCGGTGACACCTACTACACCACCTATCGTCCGGAAGCCTACGTGAGCAACCTTAAATGGGAGACGACGACCTCTTATAACTTCGGTTTTGACTTCGGCTTCCTGAAAGATCGCATTACCGGTAGCTTCGATTACTACACCCGTAAGACGAAAGACCTGCTCGCCACCGTACCCTCTGCAGCCGGCAGCAATTTCAACAAGACCATAACCACCAATGTGGGTAATGTGGACAGTCATGGATTCGAGGCCACCATCAATGCCATACCCGTACAGACCAAAGACATGGAATGGAACGTGAGCTTCAATGCCACTTATCAGAAGATGAAGGTGACTAACCTGTCACTGGTTGCCGGTTCTACAACCACCAACACACTGGTAGGCAACTCGATAGACAGTTACCAGATGATGGTACTCTCAGAAGGTTATGAACCTTATATGTTTTATGTATATCACCAACTGTATGATACCAACGGCAAACCAATAGAAGGCGCTTATGCCGACCTCAACGGCGACGGCACCATCAACTCCAGCGACCTGTATCGCTATCATTCACGTACACCACACTGGATATTCGGTTTCAGCACCTCATTCAGATACAAGAAGTGGACCATGAGTACCAGTCTGCGCGCCAATGTAGGCAACTATCTCTACAACGGTATGGCGATGAATACAGGCGCATTCGGTACTGTATCCTACAATTCCTATCAGCTCAATAATCTGAACGCCAGTTATCTGAATACAGGATTCAACAGTCGCCAGTATCTGAGCGATTACTATGTGGAGAACGCCTCCTTCCTGAAGATGGACAACCTAAGCCTGGCTTACGACTTCGGCAACATCACTCCTTGGTGCCGTCTGCATGCCAGTGCCATGGTACAGAATGTATTCACCATCACCAAGTACAAAGGCGTAGATCCTGAAGTGGCAAGCGGCATAGATATGTCGTTCTATCCCCGTCCACGCACCTACTCCCTCAGTCTCGGACTCGATTTCTAACATCATAAAAGCAAAAACAAAATGAAAAAAGTATTATATACAATGATATTAGCGGCAGGCATGCTGAGCACTACTGCCTGCGTGGACGAACTGGACCAGACTCCGCATACAGAGACGACGGCTGGTGATGTCTATACTTCAGCAGCCAATTACAAGTCGGTACTGGCAAAGATTTACGCATCTTACGTCATCGCCGGACAGGAGAAAGGCGGCGGCAACAAGGATATAGCCACTACAAGCGGTTACGATTATATGCGCTGCTATTTCAATATGCAGGAATGTGGCACAGACGAGATGGCTTCCACATGGCTCGAAGGTGATAAGGTAAAGGATATCACATACCTTACATGGGATGCCAGCGACCCATGGGTGAGCGACACCTATTATCTTATCTATCAAACCATTGACTATGCCAATGAGTTCCTGCGTAATGCCACCGATGATGCCATCAGCGGATTCTCTGCAGCAGACCAGACTCTCATCAAGCAATATAGGGCAGAAGCACGCTTCCTCCGTGCACTGTCTTATTATCATGCGATGGACCTCTACCGCAACATCCCGTTTGTGACTGAGGCCGATGCAGTAGGTAGTTTCACTCCTCCCCGCTATACCTCTTCACAGATATTCGATTACATTGAAGGCGAGCTAAAAGCCATCGACGGTGATTTGCTCGACCGTTCCGATGCAGAATACGGACGTGCCACAAAGGGAGCAGCCTGGACACTGCTCGCCAAAATGTATCTCAATGCTGAGGTATATACCGGTAAGGCACGCTATACTGACTGTATCACTTACTGTAATAAGGTGATAGCCGACGGTTATTCCCTGGAAAGTGATTACGCCAAACTATTCAATGCGGATAATCAGAAACGTACCAATGAGATTATCTTCCCACTCTCCGTAGATGCCACACATACTGTGACTTGGGGAGCCACTACCTACCTGGTCTGTGGAGAGGTGGACGGTAATTCCAAGGAAAATCCGATGGATTATGGTGTAAAAAGCGCATGGAGCATGTTCCGTATGCGAGGCGAACTAACCAAACTATTCCCTGCAACAGACAAGCGAGGCATGTTTTTCACGGATGGACAGAATCAGTTTCTGGATTCCGGCATCGACACACAGAGCAACGGCTATCTCATGACCAAATACCGCAACTTACTGGATAATGATTCAGTAGCATCCAATACAGCATCTTACGGGTGTTCCATAGACTTCCCGATGTTCCGCCTTGCCGATGTTTACCTGATGTATGCTGAATCCGTAGTACGCGGCGGTGAAGGAGGCAGCAGTGCCACGGCATTAGGATATGTCAATGCTTTGCGCGAAAGAGCTTACGAAAGCAAGGACGGTGACGTCACAGCAACCGATCTCACTAAAGACTTCATACTGGATGAGCGTGCCCGCGAACTTTATATGGAAGGTACACGCCGTACTGACCTCATCCGCTACAGCAAGTTTACCACTTCCGATTATCTGTGGCAGTGGAAAGGTGGCGTGAAAGACGGAAAGGCCGTGAATACGAAGTACAATTACTATCCTATTCCGCAGACAGAGCTGACTGCCAATCCTAATCTTTATAACGAAAACTATTAATGAAATCTCAAAGAAGAAACGATATGAAAACAGTAAAAAGCTTATTCGCCATACTGATGCTGCTCCTCACAGTGACATCATGCTCTAAAGATGGCGACAATATATATCTGTCATCACCGGAGGGCGGTACACTCACAGCCACTACTTCTGATGTAGTGCTGGCGAAAAGCCTGCGCAATACCATCGTCCTGTCACTGGCATGGACACAGTCTGACCTGAAGGTGAGCGATGCCAGCATGTCTGCACCAAATGTACTACAGACTAAACTCCAGGTTTCAGCCACACAGGATTTCTCCGGTGCCATTCAGGAGTCATCAGAGAGTGCGCTTTCCAAAGCCTATACAGGTTCAGAACTCAACACGCTGGCTAAGAATCTGGGACTTACAGCGGGCAACGCTGCCCCATTATATTTCCGCCTGAGTGTGAAGACGGGCGACAACATGGCTCCAGTCTACAGCAATGTAGTGGCAGTGAACATCACTGCTTATACCATAGATATGACCGTAGGTTTCGTACTCGACAGCAAGAAGGCAGATACGGGCAACACACTCTATTCCGCAACAGCAAATGGTGTCTATCAAGGATTCCTCGGTGCTGGTGCCTGGTACAATTTCTTCCTCATGGAGGGTGATGATACCACATGGGGCAACGACGGAGTGGACGGCACAGCCTTCCTCTGTTCATCTGCTGATACTAAGTGGAATTTCTGGTTCCCGGGACAGAAGGGTTGCTATTACACCACAGTGGATACACCTAACAAGAAATGGTCTGCTCTATATATACCCAAGTTGACCGTAAGCGGTGATTTGGAAGGCGACATGACATTCGATAAGGACAGTGACCGCTGGACACTCGACTTCACTGCCACTGCGGCAGGTACCAAGACCATCAAGATAAGCGGTACAAGTTCACTTTACAATTACGACACAGGTACAGATGATACCAAGGCAGTGGCTGGTACAGTAGGCTTCGGCGGAACATCCGACCATATCACATTCGGCACATCAGCCAGCGACATCACCGTAACGGTGCCGTCAGCAGGCACATACAGTCTCACGCTGAATCTGAAGAATCCCAAACAGTGGACCTGCACAGCCGAAAAACCTTATGTAGCTCCTGTAACTGTCAGTAAATATCTGTATGTATCAGGTGTGGACGACGGTACAAGCGGCAGTTGGACCTTCGACAATTTCCTCACGCTCTATAGCGAAGATGCCAAAGCCTATGAAGGCGTTGTCAGCGTGAATTCCCTGTGGGGATATAAGTTCTATACCACATCAGGCGACTGGAACAGTTCTTATGGAATGGTAGATGGCGGCACAGCCACAAGCGGTTCTATCGTAGCGGGCGGCAACAATATCACAGCTCCTACGGCTGGTCTGTATCTCTTCGATGTGTCCATGACCAATCTCACTTATAGTCTCACGGAGGTAACTAAGGTATGCTATGCAGGCTTCAATACCACAGGCGATGCAGGTGGCAACTGGACCATGACAGAAATGACGCCCACCTCCACACCAGGTGAATACACTGCCCAGGTTACGCTGGCAGGTACCTGCTCATGGGGAGCCAAAATCTACATCAACGGTTCATGGGATATCTTCTTCGGTGGCAGTGACGGCACCATGTATTATAAAGGTGACGGCATGGAGAAAGCACTCGGCGCCGGAACATACACACTCACGGTGAATCTCAAGACAATGACTTACACCATGAAATGACAGAAGTAACGGACCCATAAATTCAAAAACAAGTATAAAACATAAGAATTATGAAAATCAAGAATATATTTGCAGCATTGTTATTATTGGTAAGCACATCACTGGTATCATGTGCTAGCGATGACAGTACGCCTTCCTTCCCTGCCGACAAGACCTACGACATGACGGGGTTTGCTCGTGGTGCTGACGTAAGTTGGATTACGGAGATGGAGAAGAGCGGAAAGAAATTCTACAATGCCGCCGGCAAAGAAATGGACTGCATGACGCTGCTACGTGATTTGGGGGTGAATTCCATCCGTCTGCGCGTATGGGTGAACCCTTCTGATGGATGGTGCGGCAAACAGGACGTGATAGCCAAAGCTATCCGTGCCAATAATCTGGGCATGCGCATCATGATAGATTTCCATTACAGTGACTCCTGGGCTGATCCAGGTAAGCAGTATAAACCGAAAGCATGGGAAGGCAAGACAGTGGATGAACTGAAGACTGCCATTGCCGACCATACCACCGATGTGCTGAGTGCCCTCAAGGACAAAGGCATCACCCCTGAATGGATTCAGATAGGCAATGAGACCCGAAGCGGTATGCTCTGGGATGCCGATGCTACCATCAGCGGAGCTGCTTACGACGTAACCGTAGGTGATGTGACTTATAAGAAGAATATCGCCAACTACGCCGCTTTCCTGAATGCAGGCAGTGCGGCAGCCCGTTCCATATTCCCCAAAGCAAAGCTTATCGTTCATATAGACAATGGTTATGATACCTCCACCAGCGACTGGATGGCTGGTATTCTCAAGGAGTACAATGTAGACTATGATGTATTGGGGCTCTCTCTGTATCCGGAGAGCGACTGGACGAATACGGTAACCTCCTGCATCGCCAATATGAAAGCCATCAATGCCAAGTACGGTAAAGAAGTGATGATCGCTGAGGTAGGAATGAATCAGACTCCTGCAGACACGGCAAAAGCCTGTCTCACCAGTCTGATGACCCAGAGCAAGGCATTGAGCTACTGCTTAGGCGTATTCTACTGGGAGCCCGAATGCAACAGCGGTTGGAACGGTTATGCCAAGGGTGCCTTCGATGATACCGGCAAACCCACCATCGCCATGGATGCCTTCACAGCCGACAAATAATAACTCTTCAATATAATTACTGCAATCCCCGGCATCATGTAAACACAGATGTCGGGGATTTATAGTCATTTTTGCACAGTAAAACTTACAGGATATACACCACTAACTTCATGCCGAAGTTACGGCCCATATTATAGATGCCCATCCTGCCGTTGGCGGGATTTTCGCCTAGATACTTCAGTCGGCTCAGGTGGTTCTGATAGGCACAGTCCAGGATATTGTTGGCGGTGAGATAGACGGATGCCCATCTGCGGCTGTGGCATTTCAGGTCAGTACCGGCGGCAAGATTCAGCAGGGTATAGGCGGGAGTGGCTGTCTCTGTGTTGTCGGCGGCGTAATAGTGGTCCTGACGGAAATCATGCTCTATGGAAGCTGATACGTAGGCATGGTCCAGCACCTTGCCGTCGCGGATGAGGTCATAGCGAAGGTCTGAGGTCCAGCGGGGAGCGGGCGTCCAGGGCAGGTAACGGGATTCGGCGGGCTGATGCAGCTGTACGCTGTTCACATAAGAGAAGGTGTTCTGAAAATGCAGTCGTTCTATGGGATGGATATCCACGGCGGCCTCACCTCCCAGCAGTCGGGCATTGCCCTGGATATACTGATAGGTGGAATAGCCCTCGGTGGTCACACCTTCCAGCCGATGGTCGAAGATGTAATTGTCGATGAAGTTGGCAAAGAGGGACAACTGTGCCGACAGCCAGGCGGAAGAATAATCCCACCCGGCATCTATCTGCCAACTGTGTTCGGGTTTGAGGTCGCTGTTGCCCATCACATACTGTTGGGTACCCTCGTGCACACCGTTGGAGGCCAGTTCTCCCAGATTAGGGGCACGGAACCCGCGGGCGAGATTCAGACGCAGGTTCATGTCACTTCGCAGAGCATATACGATGCCCACACTACCTGACACACTGGTGAAATTGCGGGTGAACTTGTCAAAATAGCCATCCAGCGCGAAACTGTGCAGATGCCGATGGTCCAGACGCAGCCCGCCGCTGAAGGTGAAGTCGCCCGTCTGATAACTGGTAGTGCCGAACACGCCGATGTCAAACAACTGATAACTGGGGATGAGATATTCATCACCCTTGTTGATGTTGCGCTGATACATGCCGTTCACGCCCGTCACGAATTTCCATCCGTCATGTTCGGGATAGAGATATTTGATGTCATAGTTGAGGGTATGCAACTGCATGTCCAATCCCGGCACGTCGGCACTCTTCTCAAATTCCTGCCGCCTGTTCTGCTGATAGCCCACCAGCGCGCGGAGGGTCCCCTCGCCGATATAGAAGGAATTGTCCAGTACCGCCTTGTAATGATGTATCTGCTGGAAGGGCAGACTTTTGGAATAACTGTGACTGTAACCACGTTCACCCTCAGTAATACCGGGCGTGAGGTGATAATAATCCAGTATCAGATGACTGTACCCCCAACTCTTGTTCACGCCCAGCAGGGCATTGGCCGCCCGCTCACGAATCTGGGTGCCCAGCACGTAATTGTCATACTTGTTTTTATAGGCATGTGCCATCTTGTCCGACCATCTTCCGTCCCATACGAACCCGTCGTGATTGCCGCTGAAATTCACGGAATAGTCAAAGAGACCATTGTTGGTCTGATACTCCGACGACACATTCGCCTGCATGGTGTTGCGTGCCATCACGGGATTGCCATGGAAGATGATGACGCCTGCCAGCGCATCCGACCCGTACATCAGCGATGCCGGACCCTTGAGTATCTCGGCTGATGAGATGCTCTGGGCATCTATCTCTATACCATGTTCAGCGCCCCACTGGTTGCCCTCCTGGCGGATACCGTCATTGACCACTACCAGCCTATTGAATCCCAATCCGCGAATCACGGGTTTGGAGATGCCGCCGCCCGTAGTGATCTGCGACAGTCCGGGCTGCAGGCTGATGGCATCTATGATATTGGTGGAGGATGAGGCATGGAGCTGTTGGGTGCTCACCACGGATACGGGGGTGGGCGACTGTTTCATCAGCGACTTGCCCGTAAGTCCTGTCACCACCACTTCATTGAGTGATGCATTGGATTCCTTCATCACGAAGTCCATGCTGGCGGTCTTGGACAAGTCCACCTTCCGGATAATCGTCTGATGCCCCAGGTAACTCACCTGCAGGGTGACGGTACGCATGGGTAAGTCGCGGAAGGAATAATTACCCCGGGCATCGGTGGTCACACCTTGCGACAATTCGGATATGGAGATAGCCACACCTACCAGGGCACTGTTATCAACTGCATCTGTCACCTTGCCGGTAAGAGATGCTTTGGGAGCCATCGGCTCAGCTGCGGCATACAGGCATACACCCATACACAGCAGTACGATAAATATCATTTTTTTCATTCTGTTATCTTCTTTGGAATAATGTTAGCAGGCAGACACCATCACGCGATTGTGCCTACCTATTCTTTACATGAGATTACAACAGAATGGATGGGGGTGCCCGGGTGGAACGGATGCCACAGAATACGGCAGTACACACCGACGGCAGAAATGCGGTGGTGTGATGAACGACGGAAATATATGACTGAAAGACGACACTGGCACCCGACAGATAAGGCAATGAATGGAAATGGCAGAGCACGCAGTTATCCACCTGATTGGCGGTATTGCTGACATGTCCGTCATGGTGGATGTGATGCAGACAGGCATAACAGGCTGTCTCCGTATCCATCGGTACCTGGTGATGGTGATGCAAAGATGACAACAGCAACATCGGCACGAACACCATCAGCAGCGCCCATGCAGATAACCGTCTTTGTAGCATCTTATTCATCGGCGGCAAAATTACTACATTTTTTCTTATATCCCGCCTCTTTTCTCTGTTTAAATCCTAA
>DAIRCP010000097.1:0-10961 GCA_036796635.1 Prevotella sp.
TTTATGATAAATCCTAGTCGTACTTATCATCATCATGTTTCTACCATGTCAGACACTGGGCAGCATGAATACAGGGCAACTATATGGTCGCATTTCCCGATTGACAGTACGGCCTCAATTCATAAATAATATGAATAATTTTGCGGGAATAAATAAAAATAAGTATCTTTGCATGATAAAGTACGTACACATGCAAGAAAATGACAAGAAAATACTGTTGGGAATGTCTCCCGACGAACTCAAACAGGCGGTGACATCTCTGCAGATGCCTTCCTTTACAGCCAAGCAGATAGCACAATGGATCTATCAGCAACATGCTACTTCCATCAGTGAGATGACTAACATCTCCAAGGCGAACCGTGACCGACTGGAGGAATGTTTTACAGTTGGGGCCGTGCCGCCTTCACATTGTCAACGCTCCAAGGACGGAACTATCAAATATCTGTTCCCGGTACGTACGACTCAACCTACCGACACGCCAAAATATGTGGAGACAGTCTTTATCCCCGAACACGACAGGGCTACGCTCTGTGTGTCATCACAGGTAGGATGCAAGATGAACTGCCTGTTCTGTCAAACCGGCAAACAGGGATGGGAAGGTAACCTGACTGCAGCTGACATCATGAACCAGATATATTCGCTGCCGGAAATGAAACAACTCACCAACATCGTGTTTATGGGACAAGGAGAGCCGATGGACAATCTAGACGCTGTGCTCCGCGTGACTCAAATCATGACTGAGAAATGGGGTTACGGCTACAGTCCCAAACGCATCACGGTGAGCAGCGTGGGTATCAAAAATAAGCTGAAAAGATTTCTGGACGAAAGCGAATGCCATGTGGCTATATCCATGCACTCGCCCATCCATGAACAGCGCGAGAGTCTGATGCCTGCTGAGAAACAGATGCCTATACAGGAGGTGGTGAACCTGCTGAAGCAATATGACTTCACTCATCAGCGCAGATGCTCATTCGAATACATATGTTTTGCTGGTAAGAATGATACGCTGGTACATGCACGGGAAATTGTGAAACTGGTGGAAGGACTGGAATGCAGAGTGAACCTGATACGATTCCACGAGATACCCGATGTGGATCTCCCCGCCGCTGACGAGAAACGCATGGAACAGTTCCGTGACTATCTGTCGGCACACGGCGTGGTCACAACGATACGCGCCAGCAGGGGACAGGATATCTTTGCCGCCTGCGGATTGCTGTCAACTGCCCAGAAGGAAAATAAAATATGACAAGACTCTTACCTGCGGTACTGAAAGAAGCACGCCACATCATGCTGGATTGCCTGCTGATGATAGGCTGCATACTGATGATGAGTTGCGGAGGCGACGACAGCCTGCAGCCTCAGAGCGGTGGCGAAATGCAGGATGTACTGATAGTGGGGGAGAACAAAACGGCGGTGCTGCGGACTACGGATATGCTACAGCACGTCATGATGAGACAGCTGCCACAACAGGAACACTTATTCCAGGTTTCAGCCGTACACGGCAGTCTCACGGAAGCCACCCGCTACGCACGCTGCATCCTGATGGTGGAGGTGGATGCATCCACATATACCCGACCGTCTATCCGCTATGAGCGCGATGTGTATGCGCAACCGCAATATATCATCCACCTGAGGGCTGCATCAGCCAATCAGGTTGCGGGACGGGCACTGCAACAGCAACTGACTCGACTGCTGGACCGCATGCAGATGAAGATGGAACTGAGGTATCTGGCACGTCACCATGACGCCAATGCCCTGCGACATTCACAACGGATGATGGGTGCAGACATCTGGATTCCAACTGACCTGACCTACGAGAAGACTGCCCGACAGTTTCTTTGGTTCAGCAATGATGATGCAAAGCGCATGCGCAACATCTGCGTGTATTCCTGGAAAGGGACATCGCTGGACACCAAAGACTGGATAAACAAGCGCGACAGCGTGATGAAGTGCAACATGCCCGGTGAGGAAAGAAATATGTATATGCAGACTGACAGGGAATCTGTGACGATGACACCGACTGAGACAGACAAGAAGATGCTGCACAAGCAGCAGGCGCTCACGGTACGAGGCCTCTGGCAGATGCGCAACGATGCGATGGGCGGTCCCTTCGTAGCCCTGTCACGTATAGACACGGTACACGGAAGAATCATCACGGCAGAGGCCTTTGTATATGCCCCGGGGGAGCAGAAATGCAATCTCATACGGTCGCTGGAGGCCTGTCTACACTCTATGAAACTAAAATAAACAAAAAGATATAAACTTATAAAAAAGAGGAAACAAAATATGAGCAACAAAAAAATTCGCGTGGCTATCACGCACGGAGACACAAACGGCATCGGCTACGAACTGATACTTAAGACATTCGCACAGCCTGAAATGCTGGACTTGTGTACACCTATTATATATGGTTCACCCAAAATTGCCACTTATCATCGCAAGACACTGGGACTAGCCACTAATTTCATTGTCATTGACAAGGCTGAGGATGCTCGCGACGGCAAACTGAACTTACTCACCGCATTTGATGATGAGGTGAAAATAGAAATAGGTGAATCAACCCCCGAAGCGGGCGAATCGGCACTAAAATCACTGGACAGGGCTATGACGGACTTCCGTTCTGGACTGTTTGACGTGCTGGTCACTGCTCCACTCAATCCGCACAACATCCCTACAGACCTCATTCACTTCACTGGTCACACCGCCTATATAGAAAAATGTGTAGGCGAGGGGAAAAAGGCACTGCTGATGTATATTCACCGTGATCTGAGAGTGGCTTCCGTAACTACCGGCATGCCGCTGAAACAGGTGAGCGCAGCAGTTACAAAAGAGGCTATCGTGGACCGCGCCACAGTATTCCATGAGAGTCTGCGACGTGACTTCAGTGTTCAGATTCCTCGTATCGCAGTGTTATCACTCAATCCCCATGCTGGCAATGCAGACACTTACGGATCAGAGGAGAAAAATCTGATTCTGCCTGCCATCGCTGCACTGGAGGAAAAAGATATCCAGGCCTTCGGGCCCTATGCTGCCGATGAATTCTTCGGAAATGGTTACTTCTGGCAGTTTGACGGTATCCTCGCAATGTATGAGGACCAGGCTCTTGGCGCCTTCAAACTGATAGCTAATGAGGATACCATCCAATACACCGCAGGACTGCCTATCATCCGCACATCCACATCGCTCACACCTTCTTATGACCATGCAGGCAAGGGGGATACCGACGAACAGACATTCCGCGATGCCATCTATGCGGCCATCGACATCTATCGCAACCGCATCGTATATGATGAGCCGACGGGTAATCCACTGCCTAAACTCTATCATGAGCGTCGGGACGAAAGTGAGAAGGTGCGCTTCGCTATGCCAAGAACCCGTAAAGACGCAGATGCAGCCGCAAGAACTGCAGAAGCGACTAAGCCTGCAGGAACAGCAAAGATTACAGAAGCAGTTGCTCCTGCTACAGAAGAAAACGTAGATGCTGAATAATATATATGAGTAAGAAATATCAGAACGCTTTTCTGGTGTTCGGTCTGGTGGTACTCGCCATCATGATTTCACAGTTGGACTTCCGGGAGGTATGGCAAGGTGTACAGCGCGCCGGTTACTGGTTTGCTGCTGTAATTGGATTATGGTCTTTCCTCTATGTCATCAATACGGCGGCATGGTATGTCATCATCCATAGTCAAGCGACTTCACCGGCCTATCCGAATCCTAAGAAGGTTACTTTCTGGTGGCTCTATAAGATTACTATCACGGGCTTCGCTATCAATTACGCCACTCCGGGTGGTATGATGGGCGGCGAGCCATACCGTATCATGGCGCTCTCGCCCAAGATTGGCACGGAACGAGCTTCATCGTCGGTGATTCTCTACGTGATGACACATATTTTCTCTCATTTCTGGTTCTGGTTCCTCTCCGTATTCCTCTACCTCTTCACGCAGCGCATCAATCCCCTGATGATTGGCATCCTCACCCTGATATTCATATTCTGTGCAGCAGCCATCTGGTTTTTCATCCGCGGCTACAAACGAGGTATCGCGGTGAGCGGCATGCGCCTGCTCCGCCATATCCCTCTGGTAAAGAGATGGGCAAAGGGCTTCTTCGATCGACATGAGGAGCAACTATCCACTATCGACCATCAGATAGCGGCACTACACAATCAGAACCCGCGTACCTTCATCGGTGCGGTGCTCATGGAACTATCGTGCCGCATTCTCTCCACCCTGGAGATATTTTTCTGTCTGCTGGTGATTTACCCCAGCGTGAACTGGATACAGTGCATCCTCATCTATGCCTTCACTACCCTCTTTGCCAATCTGCTGTGGTTCATCCCATTACAGTTGGGCGGACGTGAAGGAGGTTTCCTGATGTCGACCAGTGAACTAGGTATGACGGCCAGTGCCGGTATCTTTACCGCACTGCTGATACGTCTGCGTGAGCTATTCTGGACTGCCGTAGGACTACTACTGATAAAATTCGACAAGAAAGCTGAAGGATAAAAATCACAAAATAATTCTGTCAAAATGGCAGATTCTCAAATTTTCTTTGTACCTTTGCCTCCTAAATGAACACATCAGAACTACAAAATATCAAGAATCGGTACAAAATCGTAGGCAACTGCGATGCACTGAACCATGTCCTCGATGTCGCCTTACAGGTGGCACCGACAGATCTGAGTGTACTCATCATCGGCGAAAGTGGTGTAGGCAAGGAGATTATCCCGCGCCTGATACACGACAACTCCCCACGCAAAAGGGAAAAATACTTTGCCATCAACTGCGGTTCTATCCCCGAGGGTACAATAGACAGTGAACTGTTCGGGCACATCAAGGGCTCGTTTACGGGCGCCATCAATGACTCTCCAGGTTACTTCGGAGTGGCTAACAAGGGTACGCTCTTTCTGGATGAGGTAGGCGAACTACCTGTGGCTACACAGGCACGACTACTACGTGTGCTAGAAACAGGTGAATATATCCCCGTGGGTGCCACTGAGGTCAAGAAGACTGACGTGAGAATCGTGGCTGCTACCAACGTAAACGTGCGACAGGCCATCAGTGAGGGCCGATTCCGCAATGACCTTTACTTCCGACTGAACTCTGTGCCTCTGCAGATGCCCGCCCTCCGTGAGCGCGGACAGGACATCAGTCTGCTGTTCCGCTTCTTCGCCATGCAGATGGCAGAGAAATACCACATGGACAAGGTAGAACTGACTGACGATGCCAAACAACTCCTGCTGCACTACAAATGGCCGGGCAACATCCGTGAACTCAAGAACATCACGGAACAGATATCCATCCTTAGTCCGGAACGCATCATCAATGCGCAGATGCTGGCGAAATTCATCCCGCAGGATGAGGACAGCACACAACTGGCTACCATCCACAAGAACGGTGACCACACCTTTGAGAACGAACGTGAGATACTCTATAAGATACTGTTTGAACTGCGTGGCAATGTGAATGATTTACGGCGCGACATGGGTATGCTCAAGAAGCAGTTGGAAGAGGGAACAGGAAATACGGCTCAGATGGCTACTCATATCAATACACCTGTGACTGCGCCTGTATCTCCTAACACACCGGCACTCGCCACACCTCTGCCTGCCATGACAAGCCCGATACCCGCCAGCAATTATGCCATTCCGCAACCTAGTTACGACAGTAATCCCGCTCCGGAAGATGCTGTGGCTGAAGAATACGTGGAACCAGAAAAAGAACCGGAGAACCTGAATCTGGATGCTCTGAGCAGACAGATGCTGGAAAAAGCGCTGGAACGCAACAACGGTAATCGGAAGAAAGCCGCACTGGAACTAGGTATTTCTGACCGTACCTTATATAGACGACTGAAACAGTACGGACTGGGCATGATTATCGTTTTGTTCACACTACTGTCATTCAGTAGCTGCAAGATAGAGTTCTCATTCAATGGAGCCAGTATCAACTACAACAAGACAAAAACTATACAGATAGCCGACTTCCCTAATCGCTCCAGTTATGTGTGGGGCCCGATGGCAAGCATGTTTAACAACCAGCTAAAGGACCAGTATGCCAACCATACGCATCTAACACAGTTGAAGAGAAACGGAGACATGAAGATAGAAGGCGAAATTACGCAATATACACAGCGTAACAAATCGGTATCGAGCGAAGGCTACTCAGCACAGACAGAGCTCTCCATGACCGTGAATGTGCGCTTTACCAATAATGCCAATCACGCAGAGGACTTCGAACGCCAGTTTACTGCCACCTCCAGTTATGAGACTACCCAGTCACTCAACTCAGTACAGGAAGAACTCGTGACACAGATGGTAAAGGAATTAAGCGACCAGATATTCAATGCCACTGTGGCTAACTGGTAGCCATTACATCATAACAGCGACATACAGACTCTATGAATATTACCCAACTGATACAGCATCCAGAACAAATGGACCGCGACACACTATACGAACTGCGCTCCATACTCGCTCTGTATCCGTATTTTCAGACGGCACGACTGCTGATGCTACAGAACCTGTATATCCTGCACGACCCCAGCTTCGATGAGGAACTACGACGGGCAGCCATTTACATCACCGACAGAAAGGTTATATTCCAACTGGTGGAGGCCGCTCACTATAAACTGTCTTATCCACATCAGAATGCAGCTGACAAGCCAACCTCTCCAGTGGAAAAACAGAACAGAACCATTTCACTCATCGACAACTTTTTGGAGTCTATCCCCAAAGAGGATGAGCAGGAAGAAGACAAAGCAGAAAACAAGAAACGCAAACCTACCCCTGCTGATGCTGCCGTGGACTACGTAGCCTATCTGATGGAAAGCGAAAGCGAGGAGGAAAAGGCAAAAGCAGATGAAGCTCCTATGATGAAGGGACAGAACTATATTGATTCTTTCATACAAAATGACAAGGGGAAAATCGTGCTTAATGAAAATCCTGAATACATTCCTGACATCGAGGAAAACAACGGAGAAAGCGAAAAAAGTGGAGATGAAGGCTTCTTTACCGAAACTTTAGCACGAATTTACGTAAAACAAGGCCGATATTCCAAAGCATTAGAAATAATTCGGCGATTAAGTTTGCAATATCCGAAAAAAAATGCTTACTTTGCAGACCAGATTCGTTTTCTGGAAAAACTGATAATAAATAACAATAAAAAAAATAAATAAAAAAAATGTACGTACTATTTGTAATTCTTATCGTCATTGCAGCACTGCTCATGATTGGTATTGTGCTGATTCAAGAGTCTAAGGGTGGTGGTTTGGCATCAAACTTCGCCTCTTACAATCAGATTGGCGGTGTCCGCAAGACTACCGACATCATTGAGAAATCTACTTGGGGTCTGGCTATCGCTATGGTGGTCATCAGTATCGCTTGCGCTTACGTCGCTCCACAGGCTACTACAGACAAGTCTGTGATGGAAGGCGTAGAGAACCCGGTTACTAACCCTAACAACCTTCCTGGTTTCGGTCAGAGTCAGACAAAACAGGCTGCTCCTGCTGCTCAGGGTAAGGCCGCTCCTGCGCAAGGACAAGCTGCTCCTGCCGCTCCTACGCAACCTGCAAAATAAAAAAAATGCTAAAAAGTACGGGAAATATTTGCACAGTTCAAATTTTTCCCGTACCTTTGCACTCGCTTTTAAGACAAAGCAACCAACATGGTGCGCGTAGTTCAGTTGGTTAGAGCGTCAGATTGTGGTTCTGAATGTCGTCGGTTCGAGCCCGACCCCGCACCCAAAGAGAAAAGGAGAGATGTTACCATCTCTCCTTCTTTGTTTATATATTATTTATTATCCGAAGTCTAATATTCTTTTCTACATATACTTCTTTTTGGGGACTTTCATTTTTATCTCATTTTTCAATCGTTTTTATTCTCGCATTCTTATTGATACAATTTCGTAAGCATTTGAGACAAACGGAAAATGCACTTCCAGTAGTATTGTTTACTTTTGTAACTGCATCGACACACTGATGCCTGACAATGTGAAACATATATGCAAAACAAAATGAACAATCATTTGAAACTGAGAGCAATACTTAGCTGGACTCTCTGCCTCCTGTGGCTTCCTTTGACAGCCACCCCACAGTTTATCAGTTTTTCACCCGTAGAGCATGCACTGCCTGTCATACTAGAAGGACAACCACTCTGCATCGCTGTGGATAAGACTGACGATGAGGGAATACACATAGCCGTTACATCACTGCAGCATGACTTTCAACGCGTATGCGGAAAGATTGCCACTGCACAGTGCGGACCGAGCAAGAATAATATCATCATAGGAAGTATAGAAAAAAGCACACTGATACAGCAACTCATCAAATCAAAGAAAATAGATGCAGATGCACTTATTGGCAAGCGCGAGAAATATATTATTCAAACTGTTGACAGTCAACTGGTGATTGCCGGCAGTGATATGCGTGGCACAATATATGGTATCTATGAACTGTCACGGCAGATGGGGGTATCGCCATGGTACTGGTGGGCTGATGTGCCCGTACCCCATCATGACAACGTGTATGCACTGCCGGGTACCTATACAGACGGGGAACCTGCCGTTAAGTATCGCGGCATCTTCATCAATGACGAGGCCCCCTGTTTCACCTCTTGGGTGAAGAAAACTTATGGAACTGATTATGGTGACCACCGGATGTATGCAAATATGTTTGAACTCATACTGCGACTGAGAGGCAACTTTCTATGGCCTGCCATGTGGAGCTGGGCTTTCTATGCTGACGATCCAGAAAATAGCAAGACGGCACAACAGATGGGTATCATCATGGGCACCAGTCATCATGAACCTATGGCGAGAAACCATCAGGAATGGGCTCTGAACCGTAGAAAATACGGTGCATGGGACTATCAAAATAACAAAACCGTCCTAGACAAATTCTTCCGTGAGGGTATAGAACGCGCCAAAGGTACGGAAGACCTGATTACCATCGGCATGCGTGGCGACGGTGATGCGCCGATGAGTGCTGATGCGAATACAAAACTACTAGAGAACATCATTGCCAATCAACGTAGAATCATCTCTGACGTGACGGGTAAACCTGCCAAGGAGACACCACAAGTATGGGCGCTATATAAAGAGGTGATGGAATATTACGACAAAGGAATGAAGGTGCCCGATGATGTAATCATGCTGCTCTGCGATGACAACTGGGGCAACGTGAACAGATTGCCCAATGAAAAAGAAAAACAACGCAAGGGAGGATTCGGTATGTACTACCACGTGGACTATGTGGGGGCGCCACGCAACTCCAAATGGCTGGACTGCACACCAATACAGAATTTATGGGAACAGATGCAGCTTACTTACGATTACGGAGTGGACAAGCTCTGGGTACTCAATGTAGGCGACCTAAAACCGATGGAATACCCCATCACCCTCTTCCTGGACATGGCCTGGAATCCTCATGAATATGAAGTTAATAATCTGCTGGAACATACAAGAAAGTTCTGTGCAGAGCAGTTTGGCAAGGAGCAGGCAGCAGAAGCTGCACGCATCATGAACCTATATATGAAATACAACGGAAGATGCACGCCCGAGCTACTGGATGCTGACACATACAACCTGCAGACAGGAGAATGGCAACAGGTAACACAAGAATATGCCCAACTGGAAACAGATGCCCTGAAACAATATGCGCTGCTACCAGCTGAATACCATGACTCTTATCAGCAACTGGTGCTCTTTCCCATTCAGGCAATGAGTAACCTCTATGACCTTTATTTTGCTGTGGCACAGAACAAGGCGCTCTATCAGGCTGGCAGCATGGAGGCAAACATATGGGCTAATCGTGCTGAAAGAGACTTCGCACGTGATAAGCAACTCTGCAACAATTATAATACGGTAATGAGTCATGGAAAATGGGACGGAATGATGACACAGAAACACATTGGCTATCGCTCCTGGAATGATAATTTCCGCGAAGACCGACTTCCACAACTCTATCGGATATCCAGTCTTCATCCTGCAGACAAAATAGCCTCTGTCATCACTCAGACGACCACTAGAAATAATGATATAACTATCGCTGAAATGACCATACCATCTACTGAAGATACGACAGAAAGCAAGGGTGGGTATCTATTTACAGGTGCTAACGGACAGGTTGTGATTGAAGCAGAACACTATTTCAGCAAACTAGATGTGCCCCATGCGCAATGGACAGTGCTGCCCTATATGGGACGCACACTGAGCGGTATCGCCGTACGTCCTTACACGGTATCTCCTGCAGGAGCGTCACTATCTTATAAGATGCAGATTCCTACCGACATCAAGGAGGTAACAGTTCATATCATTACGAAATCCACACTGGCTTTCAGTCGTCCGAAAGGTCACAGATATACCATCACTATGGACGGAACACCAGCTACAACCGTGAATATGAACGGTGACATGAAGGATGATAAACTGCATCAGTATACCACCTACTATCCAGTAGTAGCACGCAGAGTGATAGAAAAGCAGTTGACACTGCCCCTCTCAACAGAATCTGACGGCTGTCATACCCTCATCTTCTCCCCCTTAGATTCTGGTATCGTACTGGAGAAATTGGTCATAGACTACGGCGGCTACCAACAATCTTACCTCTTCGGCTCAGAAAGCAAGTATTCCCGCAAGGAGTGACTTCCCTACAGAAAGGATAGCATTTTATTTATAACGTATATTTTCGTATAACGTAATAAATACTCCTAACAAACACATCACAAGATAACATGTCAAAAAGTATTGCATAGCTTTTATCGAATTTTAAATTAATGGTTATTTTATTATAATAATAGCATTTCAAGGTCAAAATTAGTGTATTTCTTCCAATTAAACAAACTTTTCTGGGGTATAATTGCATAATTAAGGAAAATTAATTGCCAGAATTAAAATAAATGCATATATTTGCATGATAAAGTGCGACAAGCGGTCGCAAAAGCAATTGCTCAACACCAAAAGTTTGAGCCT
>DAIRCP010000098.1:0-10864 GCA_036796635.1 Prevotella sp.
GTGTCTGCCACCATAATGAGGATAGCAGTTATCACGATTGCTCTGGCTGACCACTGCTGTGCAGAGAATTTCGCCTGTGCCGTACTTGCCATATTCTTATACTTTTTTTATTTGATATTAAACGCTTCCTGACGGAAGAAGGATTCTTTGTCGGTATCTCTGGTGATGGTCACTCTGGCTTTATGCCCGCCCTGAGTGGAAATCTTCACCAGTATATGTTTCTGGAATAGTCTGTTGGGGAGTTGTTTCCAGTTCTTTTGCAGGATATCCTCGCATCCAGAATAATAGATATAGGTCTTCTTCATTCCGTCTAAGCAACTCCTGGGATTGAGTTTCATCACCAGTACCAGACCGATGGTATCACCCTGATGGTAAAAAGCTCTCTTTGCGCCGGTATATTTCAACGCTATCTGCGAAAACGAAGGTGCTGATACCAGCACAAAGAGTGCAATCAAGAGATTTTGCATGTATCTGCTCATTTATTCACTTATCATTTACATCAATCAGTATTCCATCAGTTGGAATAGATGGCTCTGTCGGGACATGCATTATAGCATTTTCCGCAACCGATACATTTACTGTCGTCTATCTGTATGTACTTGGTGCTGCCGCTGGTGACCAGAGAGATGGCATGCTGACCGCATACGGATATACATGACATGCAAAGGGAGCAACTGGAATCATTTACCGAATAGGTTTTGTCATACTTATCGCAGCTGTTGAAGAGTGCCATCAATACTGTTACCAGCACGAACAATAGTCCTAATACTGTGTTCGGTCTTGTTTTCTTCTGTGTTGTCTTCATCTTTAAGTTCATTTATTAATCTGTAATCTTTTTAACTATATACTATAAATCTATGTGTGCTAATGGGAGGAGAACTGCCTCTGTTAATTGGTGGTAGTGGTTTTCTGGATGGCACCACGTCCGCAGGCACTGTAGCATTTTCCGCAGGCGGTACATTTACTCTGATCTATATAAGCTTTACGGTTACTGATGGTAATAGCGCCATTGGGACAAGCTGACCTGCAATGTCCGCAACCTGTACAGTAGGAAGAATTGACGGTATAAGTAGTCGTCGTGGTAGTAGTAGTGGTAGTGGTTATCGATACGACAATAGTAGCGGTGGCAGTCAGTCCACCATTGGTGGTGAGTGTGATGGTAGTCGTTCCATTGGCCACAGCTGTAACTACACCTGACTGGCTCACAGTAGCGACACTGGTATTACTGCTCTTCCAAGTATAGGTCACATTGGTGGCATTGGATGGCAATACAGCAGCGGTAAGTTGGCGAGTCTGTCCTGCTGATGTGAGTGAGGCAGAAGTAGGACTCACAGATACAGAAGTGGCAGTCACTTCACTGTTGGTTACAGTCACGGTACAAGTGGCAGTAAGCGTGCCCAAAGTAGCAGTGACATAAGCGGTACCTGCGGTGAGGGCACTTACTAATCCTGTCTGGTCCACACTAGCTACCGCAGGATTACTGCTGGTCCAGGTAAGTTCACTCCCGGTAGCGGCATTATTGACCACAGTACTGAGTTGGGCAGTGGCACCTGTAAGTATACCCAATGTGCTCTGCGACATGGTGAGGGTGGTCTCTGCTGTACCTGTCTCGGTAGTCGTTGATGCTGTTGCATCCTCAGTATCGGTAGTATCCTTGGATATCTGTTCATCCAACTGACAAGCTACCATCATCCAGGCTGCTGTTACCAACAGTGCCAACAATCCACAGACGGTGTTGATCCTTCTTTTCTTTATCAAAAGGTGTCTCATAATCTTTTCTATTTAATTTGTGTGTTGATATAATGAATAGTTTATACTATATGAATCCTACTAGAAGGTAAATCTGCATTCCACTCGTCCGAACATGGTCTGCACCTGATTGTAATGCAACACATTGTCGGTGTGTTCCAGCGTAGGGAAGTCGAGCATGCCGAACATGGCATTTACCAGCAGATGATTACCAAAATTCTTGCCGAGGGCGATATCCAGTTCCTTCATCTTGGTAAGTGGCGTGGCGTAACTGTCTGTCACATATCCGTAGTCACCGCCCATAGCAGATGCTTTGGTTTGGAGGATTCCCTGCAGTTTGATGGAAGTCTTGATGGCGGTAAAGGAATGTTTGATACCTAGCATCACGAGCGGGGCTTCCAATACATCCTGATGGAGTGCATCGCCCATAAACAGATTGCTGAAGGAATTGATGGGACGGGCACCGTTATCTATCGCATTGTATCCTACGTATCTGCCATAGATGCGGGTGTTCTGTGTATCGCTCCAGGGAATATCCTTCTCAACCGTGAAGTTATAGATGATAGCACGGTTGCCCGTAACTCCCTGATAGAGCACTTCCGGTTTCAGTTGGATTCCGGCAAGGGATATTTCGGAATAGAGACCACCTGTGTATAAGGTATTCGTTATCTTCCTACCAAATTCAGAATAGCCTACCAAACCTATCTTATCCAGTGACAGCAGACTGCTCTCGCCATTACCGAATTCATCCACATTCTGAGTAGGAGAATACGATAGAGTGAACATGCCCACATTGGTATCGCCAAAATCATTGCCCACGAAGGAACGGGGACGGCCCGCTACGATATCATTGTATAGATAGCCATAGGTGCAGAACCTACCATTGCGGGCGAAAGCCTCCATCACTGAACCACCAATCAGGTTCAGTTTGAAGTTTCCTGTATGTAAGGTATAGTTGGCACCCACGATACGCTCATTGAGCAGATAAGGATCATCACTCTTGGTGGACTGCAGACCTAACGTAAAGGTGTTGTTATCACTACTATATCTATAGAAAGCTTCGCGCAGTCCGGGAGTTACACTGCTTCGGCTGTCCTTCTTGGTATAATAGGTCTCACCGGCATCATCCGTATAAGTCATCGTCTCACCCGTTCCACGTGTCCAGGCTTTAAGTCCCCCTTCTACATAAAAACTGCTCTTACCTGTACCGTAATTCAGTCCGATGATACCCATTACATTCCCCGCATAGTTATCCTTGATCCAACCACCCGACGCTGTGACCTCGGCACTCCATAGCAGATTCGTGCTGCCTACCGGTTTCAGTGTAGACCCCAGTCTGCTGGGGCACTCCCATTGTGCATTGACTGCTACTGTGGCAGTCAGCATCGTCATCATGATAATTACTTTTCTCATTTTGTGTTGTTTGTGTCAGTGGTGATGAACTCAGTATTATTATTAGATACAATCTCGCAGGAAGACTTATTGTATTCCACGCATTGCCTCGTGCCGTTCTTATACAGGAGCGACCCTGTGACTATCATGATGACAGCGGCACCACAGGCAAAGATATATTTCTTCTTGTAATTATTGTAGAGCCATGCAGTACCAATTACAGCCAGTACATCAATGAAGATGGTATTCACCAGTCCCGTATCAGACTGTTCAGAATCGAACAGCGGACAAGCCTTGTCGCATACGATTTCTTTCTGATTGAGCAGACGGGCTATACTGTCGGCTTTCTGCTTGGATACCTTTCCAAAGGCTGAGGTAAGCACAGCAGCGAAAAGTAGTGTGAGGAATATCTTTCTGAACATGATTATTGTATCTTTAGAAGATAATAATAATATTTATAGAAAATAACGATGATTACTTCAAGGAAAAGTAATTATAACTTAGGCATGGAAAACGTTCCTGTACCGCCCTCTTTATCGCAGGTGCGAAATGCAGTGACGGATACTTTCTTCTTACCGTCATTGAGCACCAACAATTTGATGGTACGTTCAAACTTGGTGCCACCTACCGGTTTCCAGTTGGATGCACTCTGTACCTTCACACCATCTATCTTGAATTTGGTCTGCATAGGTGCTACATTACAAGTACGGTGGATGAGGGTAAGCTCCACATTGAGTACGATGACCTCACCAGGACGGCAATTCTTCTTATTGCCATCAACACTGAAATTAAAGTCACATGCATTAGCTGAAATGAATACTGAGCATATCAATATCAGCGCTGATAAAAATCTCTTTCGCATAACATTCAAATTTTTAATTATTAATATTATTTGAATGTTATACCGAAGAAAATGGTATCTACCCTACCTCAATCCTAAAATTTTATTTCAGCAAAGAAAACAGGCGTGAACTTGGCTGCTTGTGTATAATAGGTGGACGAAGCGCCACGGGGCATCCAGGATGTGATGTATTTCTCATTCTCCTTATTAAACACATTGATGACAGATGCACCTAACGTAATTCCGAAATGACGGAAATTCTTCTCATAAGAGGCAAATACATCCATACGGGAATAGGCACTGGCGGTCGTGGTACTTATGGTGGAACTAGTAGTAGTGCTGACCGTGTTGCCAGTGGTGGTACTGGAAGATGTTTTTTCATGGTCTTCATAAGAACTGGTGGGGAGCAACATTGAATTATAGCCATCACCATATACATAATTCACGGAAAAGGTAAAAGGATATAACCTGAGTATGCCACCTGCCTTCAATTCGTAAGCATGTCCATCAGTCTGACGGGGATCATCGGAATAAGACCAAGAGGAAAAGAGCAGTCCGTGCCGCCAATTGAATTTGGCTGAGAGGTCTATTCCCTTGATATCAAAATTATAGTTTTCCAGTTGGTTATTGACCACCCATAGGGAATTATGTATCTTCTTGAGATAGGCTTCGGCAGAGATATTCAGTCGGCCATAATCATAAGAAATACCTGCCACGGTATTATAGGATTTCAGTGAGGTGTTGATATCCCAACTGAACTGATAATTATTGGCATAGATAAGAAACGGATCTTTCACGAGATACTGGTTATAGATACCCCATGAGGTGGTAAGGGTGAAACGCTGCCAAAGCCGGTACTTGAGCAATGCGCGCGGCTGCCAGTGGAAACCGCTGCTCATCATATCCAACCGCAGACCAGCATCTATATGAAGATTGCCCCAGTCATACACATCACCGGCAAAAAGTGACGGTTGCACGGCATGCTGCACGCCCATACTGTTATGAACACGATAGGTGGCAATCTCACCGCCCATTGACAGTCCAGTGATTTTGCAGATACCATTGTGCACCATCCGGGCATTAAACTCAGATACACGCTCAGTGGCATCATAGTTCACGGCCTGTCTATTTAAAGCATAAATACCATTCTGTGTGGAATACAGCTCGGAGAAGAATGACGAAAACTCGCTCTTGCTGCCATCCCCCCATACTTTATCAAGATGGAGCGATGCCCCACCCTGATAACTGGTTTTGTCGCCATTTGCCGTGAGTGAATCATTCTTATCGAAGTCCAGATAATCTTTAGCTCCATACAAAGCCAACTTATAAGATATATCACCCGGACCAATTCCAGCCACATTGACATTCAAATCCTCAAAGGTAAATTTAGGTGTACTCGTAGCTATTCTGGTTTCATTGGAACTGCCTTCTCTCGTATGTTCGGATGTATTATTCGTACCAGTAGTGGACTCCTTCTGTTTCGACTGTAATGGTACGGAATCCTGCTTGTTTCTATAGGCATCAAAAGTTGTACCACCAAAGATATCATCCAGTGTATGACGATAGGCCACAGCCACTACACATTTATCACCTATTGGTACAGCACCATACAGATTGGCACTCATGGTACTCACCATCGCCTTAAATACTGGCTTGTCCAACTTCCGCATTCCGCTCACGACATCCACCTTGGCACCTGCCTGACTTCCCTCTGTGGCGGACATGATACCTCTTTTATAAATTACCTCGTCAGACATGTAGGGATTGATATAACTGATATTGCTGTTGTAGCTCTGCATGGAAAAAAGTGGAATGCCATCCAGGTATACCCTGCTCTCCCCAGGACTACTTCCCCATACATACAACTCATCCGAAGGTTCACCGGATGCTCTGATTCCCGGCATCATACGCAGCACATTAAACACGGAATTATCTGAATACCCAGGCATAGCATTGGCAGTAAACGAACGGAAGCGACTGCTACCATCTGTTTCTTCGCCATTGAGATAAGGCGTATGATTATTGGCGGTAATCACTATTTCCTTGAGCGACATCGACAGATTCACTCCCAACGTATCCTGTGACTTATCCACAGGATGTGCTGCTGCAGGTTTCTCCCTATGTTTCTCTTCCGTGGCTTTTTCTGTCTTTACAGGTTTCTGCTTCTTCTCGGTAATGATATATACACCCGCTACCTTTTTTACTTGCAGCGGTTTACCTTTCAGGAGATAAGCAATGGCCTGAGCAGGCGAAGGGAAATACTGGTCGACGGTAATCTTATATCTGGACAATATCCTATTATCAAACGAAACCTCTGCGTTCAATCGCTTAACGACTGAACTCAGAGATTCACCAGATGCTTTTACATGTATTTTCTGTCCGGAAGCACCCACGGAAACTATCACCAGAATAAATAGCAGTATGACCCTCAGACGCCTCATTTGATGATCTTCAAAGTGATACCATACGGTTGACCGATAATGGCCAACACTTCTTCAGGGGTTTTCTCACGTGTAAATCTGCCGGTGTACATCAATGTATCTATGCCTTCAGGAGCAGATACCTTCACATTATAATATCTTTCCACATCCTTAAGCACATCCAGGAGCGGTTTGTCATAAAAAGAAAATACGCCTTTGGTCCATCCCACTACACACTCAGTATCGGATATGGTACTGGTGGTAACTCTACCGTCGTCCAGCGTGGTCTGCATCCTGTCCGTAAGTATCACGGAAGACAAATGATCTTTCACCTCCACCTTTCCGTCGATACAAGCCACATTGAGTTTCCCGTCATACGTCTTGGCATTGAAGGAAGTGCCCAACACACTGATACAGCCATGCTCAGTATTCACTTTGAATCCTTTTGCATGATGACCACTGAAGTACACTTCGCCAGCCATATCCACCTCTGGCTGAACCATCCATAATAACGGACGATAACTCAGATTGGAACCGGAAGATATCTCAGCCAATGTACCGTCGGGCAGATGTACGATACGGGTCTCGCCGGGCATTGCATTCAAGTCTTCCTTATACAGAAAGGCTGCAGCACCGAAGAGTACCACCAGCACAGCTGCTGACGAAAGGATATAAGTGATATACTTCCGTATATCTATCTTTTTGGCAACCATATCTGTCGGAACTGCTTCCTCAGCTTCCGCCTGAGATGAAACTCGCTGATCGGAGCCTTCCAACTTCGAACCATTGACGAGCGCCTCAAAGCGATCATTCCAGACTTCATCGGCAGATTTCTTCCACTGGGGAACTGCCGTTATATTTTTATCCAACTTTTTCACAACGTAAACATTTTATCATTCAATACTTTTAAGGATCCACTCATTCTCTTTTCCACAGCTTTCACGCTTATATCCAGGCGTTCAGCTATTTCCTTATAGGACAGTTGCTCCTCCCTACTCATCATGAACACCTCCCGTTGTCCATCCGTCATCTGGTTGAGAGCTCCTGCATAACGTTCCATGGCTTCATGATACTCAGCCTGTTCCTGAGGGGTCACATGCTCATCACTCTCACCTGTGTATCTCACCCACCCGGTAAAGTCGGCCTTCACGTCATTTCTGCGATAGTAATCTACCACGTGCCCGGCCGCCATCTTATAGAGGAGTGATTTCACATTCTTGAGACTGAGCGATTCACGCTTCTCCCAAACAGACATAAACACATCCTGTGCCATATCGTCCGCCATCTCCTTATCGGCAATTTTATAGTATATATATAGTCTTATCGACTCGTAATACGCATCGAACATCGACTTGAACTCATTTTTGTCTATCATTTCATAGATACATATCTCACCGATTTTACACTTAATACCGCTTACCCCGTGTTTCACCCTACCCTCGGTTTTGAATATTGTGGTAGATAAGTGGTATATTTAACATTTTACTGGCAACTCTATGACAAATCGGGCACCATCATGATAGTCTTTATCCACACTGATGCTACCATGAAGGATATCCAGCATTACACGTACTTTGTGTAGTCCCAGTCCAGCCATACGCCCATCCTGTTTCTGTTGATCCAGATAGAAAATGTGGTCTATGATGGCATGGTCTATACCTTCTCCTGTATCGGTCACAGAGATGCGCGCAAGGTTATCTTGGAGTACATACGCCAATGACAGACTTCCTGAAGTAGTATACTTACTGGCATTTTTGAGCAGACAAAGCAAAGCAGTACCAAGTCTGTTGCTGTCTGTACATATCATACAGGGTGTAGGGTCATGATCCATTTCCCCGTTGGGCAAAAATACAGTCACTACTCCTGGCTGCAGACTTATCTGTATCTGTGCGAGTGCATCGCGACAAATAGCATTCAGGTCACACAGTTCCATCTTGAGCGGATAGGTGCCACTCTCCATCTTAGATATCTCCAGTACATCATTCACCAGACTAGTGAGATGGAACGTATGCCTATTGAGCTGCGCTAGCATCTTCTGGCGGTCACCTTCTGAATAAAGACTATCGACAGAGTCATTGTTAAGTTGCTTATTCAGCATGATGATGGTATTGATAGGATCCCTTATCTCTCTGTTCATATTCTCAAAGAATATGGTTTTCTTCTCATCTGCATCTTCAGCATCTATAGTCTCTTTGATCAGTCGTTTTTCTTCTATCTTTATTTTCACGAAATAGAATATAATGGTACTCAATACAAAGACAACAATGATACCCAATGAAAAATTTTTCCAATTATTGCTTAGTCGTATGATATCTAACTGCTGCCTGATATTATCATTGATTTTGTTTTGTCGGTTTATCTCTTCTTGCTGGCTTTTCAATTTCATGTTTTTCAGCATGATTTCCAACTGTTTCTGCCGGGTTTTAGCATCCGCCTTCCGCAAGTTCCACGCCGTATTCTCACGCTGAATAGCCAGTAGTTTTTGATTGTTTCTCATATCGTTAACTTTCAGACGTGTATTAGCTAGAGTTAACTGGTCTTTCTCACGTATAGCCTCATTCAAATCAAACTTACTGGTATAGAATTTCTGGGTATCCATCTGGTCGGCAGTAAGCCATTCTGTCCATTCCTTTGCAGCTTTTCTGTAGTATGAAATGGCAGAGACATAATCTTTACGGGCAAAATAGAAAGAAGCCATACTGGTATGATTACTTTTCTCCGTAGACAACAGGTCTTCTTTATCTGCCAGGTCCTTATCTTTCTTAATATAAGTATAATAATAAAACAACGCAGAATGATAATTCATTTTTTTTGCCTCCCCCATCGGCTGACTGTCCAACTCGATAAGTTGATTGAATACCTTTGTGGCTGCATCGGCATCATTCATCAAACAATAACTCTTCTCCAATATAATAAGCGGCGTAATCTGCAAGAGTTTATTATCACTTGCATGCAAGGCCAGATTCATATATTGAATGGCGTCCTTGTACATTTCCAGAAAATAAAAGCACTGTCCCAACATGGCATATATGCTGTAAGTGTCATCATTGTAATAATTGAGTGTCTGTTTATAATTGTTGATGGCTGCAGCAAACTGCTTCTGCATCGCATAGTAATTGCCCGCATAATAATAATAATTGGAGATGCCATCCTCACTTTTCAGTCGGAGGGCTTCATTGAAGGAATTAGCCAACTCCACTTGTGCGGAGCTGAATTTCCGACGCTGTAACATGCTGGATATCACTTCTCCCCATGAATTGAACAGATATTTATAGTTTTTTGTTCGCATGGACAAAACTCTGCATCGCTGATAATAATACATCAACAAGTCTGGCTTCGACATTCTGTTATACAATTCCGTCTTCATGGACAGAGCCAAACATTCTGCCCGTCTGTCATGGTATCTACGAGCCATATTCAACATGACATCCAACTTCATATTCTCAGTCTTCTCATCAGCATTTCCATTATTAATTTGCTTATAATACTGGTAAATCCGATTATTGATGCCCAACTTGTTATTCTGTGCCGCCAATGGTGTCAATGTGCATGACAGAGAGAGGAACAGCCAAAGAAGCATCTTCGCAATGGGATGGTCGAAGACAAAGCGACAACCTTGTCTGTAAGTGCGGTCCAAATAGACTTTACCATTCAGCAAACCAGCAATGATACTACATATATGGAGTCCCAGTCCTGTACCCTGTTTAGCTTTGTCTGCCATCTGGAAACGCTCAAATACCTTTCCGGCATCCTCGTCACTGATACCACACCCCGTATCTGTCACTGTAAATCGCACCATATTATCCACGATTTCATACGACAGTGTGATATTACCAGTCTCCGTATGTTTGCAGGAATTGGTAAGGTAATTGCTCAGTATCTGCTGGAGTCGTTGTGCATCAGTACGGAGCATAAACGGTTGGTCATCCTCTGGTTTGAACACAAGTTCCACGCCTTTATTTTCGCGACCACGGATACTCTCTATAGCAGTATGGCACAACTTATTGATGTCTGTATCCGCAAAATTGAGTTTGTAGGTACCACCTTCAAAGTTTGAGAGGTCCAGCACATCATTTACCAGTGTGAGAAGCAAGTCGCTGTTCATCGACATCATATTGATCACATCGGTTTTATCCTCATTGGACAAAGACTTGCCCGTCTCCCCGTTAAGTATCTCATTGAAACCAGCAATGGCATTGAGGGGTGTGCGGATTTCGTGGTTCATATTCTGGAAGAACAGACTTTTCACCATAGCCGCCTTTTGTGCCTTTTCTTTCTCTGCCTTCAACTTTTTGTTGGTCTTCACCTTGTATCTGACAGCCTGTATGGTAATCATGCTTGTGATAGTCAGAAAGATAATGATGGCCGTAATCTGCCAGTTTTCTTTCTCCTCCATCAGTAACAAACCTCTTCTATGCTGTTCTGAGAGAATCTTCTCATTATGAATTTTTCGATTTTTCTG
>DAIRCP010000099.1:0-10849 GCA_036796635.1 Prevotella sp.
GAAAATACACATCGCATCCCGTAAGTTGTGAAGCCTGTTCCTGTGTATCAATTTCGCAGAATTTGATGAGAGCCATCTCATCACTGCGGAATCGATATTCTTCCATAAAAAAGGGTACTAGGATACCATCGATGGAAAGCACTAGATAGTCTGCATCCACCCTGTCAAACACGTCATCGGTAAACTGTAGTTGGATTTCACCTTTCACCCCATGGGGTTTCCCTAATCTACCTATTTTATAGACATCTTCTTGTCTGATCATATTATATACGTGTGATTTTAGCGCCTAGAGCATTCAGTCGATCCTCTATGTTCTCATAGCCGCGGTCTATCTGTTCGATATTGTCGATGCGGCTGGTACCGTTGGCCCCCAGGGCTGCAATTAGCAGCGCAATACCCGCACGGATGTCAGGACTGGCCATTCTTCCCGCACGGAGCGTTATTTTATGGTCATGTCCCACCACCACAGCACGGTGCGGGTCACAGAGGATAATCTGTGCCCCCATATCTATCAGTTTATCCACAAAGAAAAGACGACTCTCAAACATCTTCTGGTGGAACAGCACCGACCCGCGGGCCTGCGTAGCCACCACAATCAATACGGAGATAAGGTCTGGCGTCAGTCCCGGCCATGGGGCATCGGCGAGTGTCATAATCGTACCATCGATAAATGAGTCTATCTGATAATGCTTCTGTTGGGGAATTACGAGGTCATCACCCTCCACCTGTATCTTCACGCCTAGTCTTCTGAAAGCATCAGGAATGATACCCAGGTTGCGTACCGACACATTTTTGATACGTACGCCCTGTCCCACCATAGCTGCCATGCCGATAAAGGAACCCACCTCAATCATATCAGGCAGAATCCTATGATCTGTACCATGCAAGGAATCCACACCCACTACCGTGATAAGGTTAGAGGCGATGCCACTGATGCGGGCCCCCATTTCGTTCAACATGTGACAAAGTTGCTGGATATACGGTTCACAGGCAGCGTTATAAATGGTTGTCGTTCCCTTTGCGAATACAGCCGCCATGATAATGTTGGCAGTACCCGTCACCGAAGCCTCATCCAGCAGCATATAGCAACCTTTGAGTCGCTTGGCAGCAATTTCATACACGTTACGCTCATCGATGTGCTGAAACTTAGCCCCCAAATATTTGAAACCCAGAAAATGTGTATCCAGCCTTCGTCTGCCTATCTTGTCACCACCGGGTTTGGCAATAATCGCCTTACCCATTCGGGAGAGCAACGGTCCGATCATCAGCACCGACCCACGCAGGGCCGAACACTTCTTTACAAACTCATCACTTTCCAGATATGTCAGATTCAGTTCGTCTGCCTGGAAACTATAGTCGGTATGTGAGAGTTGTTCCACCTTTACACCAATTTCGCGGAGCAGTTGTATCAAGTTGTTAACATCACGGATGTCAGGGATATTGCGGATAATCACCTTCTCAGCAGTAAGAAGGGTGGCACAGATTACTTCCAGTGCCTCATTTTTGGCACCTTGCGGGATAATCGTTCCGCTCAGAGGGTGTCCCCCCTCAATTTTAAATGAAGCCATAGGCTGTATGGATAAATTCTACGCTTATTATTTTTTTCTCTTACGGTTGTTCGACTTCGGTTCTTCATTCGGCAACTGGATGCGGTCGAATCTGAAAGTATTAAGGTCCAGTTGAACCTTGCCGTCCGTGAGTCGTGCCATATCGTCGGCAACACGTTCATCCTCATTGGAGCCATGTCCCCACAAGATGAGGTCACGCTTCATCTGGTTAGCGGTGAGACGAATCAGTTCATCACGTTCACTGCCATACTCCATGGTGGCAAGTTTCTCCAGCAGTTGCTGTACCAGATGACCATAATGACGTACACGCACCTTATCCTGCGGCAACTTCATGGGCTGCGGCTTATTCTGGATATTGGCGGCATCCTTCATATCATAAGGCCATTCTATGTCCAATTGTTTGTTGCTCATCAGATACAGATGATCCCAGAGTGTCTGCTGGAAGTTCACGTTATCGCGCAGCTGCGGCACCTTGGTACTCATCATGCGAATAATAGTCAGTGCACACGCCTGTCTTTCCTCACTGTTTTCCAGACCAGTAGCATAGTCTATCATTTTTTGGATTTCGCGTCCATACTCAGGCATCAGCAGCGGCTCCCGCTGGGTATTGTAATCTAGTCCTTGTATATTCATTTTATCTCGGTTTATATTCATGTGATACCGGCATTACAAAAGTTTCTTCGGCATTTTTGCCACGAAGTCCTTCAGATAGAAAGGCACGAAATAAGCTACATCCTCAGTCTTGTCATTCAGATATTTCTTCTCAGCCAGCGGCATCATATATTTGGCGACTGCCTCCACGTTGGCAATCAGATGTGCATTGGGATGATTGATCTTCTCCATGCATTTGGCAGCTCCGTTACCGAAGAAATACACGGGATGTGCATCCAGATATTCTTTATAGGTATTCTCGTCCACCACGTCGGCACCTATTTCCCTCACTGTTTTCAGCCCACGGTCATACACGGCGGCATACACCTCCATGCGTCGGGCGTCCAGCATCGGACAGAGCAGTGCATCATCTTCTAGTTCGTGATGCTCCAACAGTACGGGCACGCAGAGCAGTTCCAATGTGGGAACAGATATCAGTTTCAGATTTCGGGAATAACATACTCCCTTCGCCATTGATGTACCGATACGCAGTCCGGTATAACTACCAGGACCGCAGCTTACAGCCACGGCATCAAAGGGTATTGCGTGACTATCTGTGAATGAAAGTGCCTCATCTACGAAAGTCCCTAACTTTACAGCATGATTAGGACCGCCGAAATCCTCCTCATGAAAAATACATTCGCCGTCTTGCGAGACAGCCACCGAGCACACATTTGTACTCGTCTCTATATGCAGTATAACAGCCATATTTTTGTGTTAATACAATTATTAAGGTGCAAAATTACGCAATTTTCCCGCAATATCTTTGCTTTTCAGAGAAATTAACGTGATTATATGCAGAAAATTGCTTAACTTTGCACCTTTGAAATCAAAGTTATAACTTTCATAAGATTATGATACAATCAATGACGGGTTACGGGAAAGCTCTTGTAACCTTCGCAGGAAAAAAGATTCACGTAGAAATCAAGTCTCTCAATAGCAAGGCACTTGACCTTTCTACACGTATTGCTCCCCTCTATCGTGAGAAAGAGATGGAGATTCGTCAGGACATCGCCAAAAAACTGGAAAGAGGCAAGGTAGACTTCTCTGTCTGGGTGGAAAAGGATGAGTCCACAAGCGCCACACCTATAAACAAGGCACTGGTGGAAAACTACTATACTCAGATTAAGAGCATTTCCGAGACTACTGGTATTCCAGTGCCACAGGACTGGTTCTATACACTGCTCCGCATGCCCGATGTGATGACAAAGACAGATTCCGAGGAGCTCTCCGATGAAGAATGGGCCACTGTCAAAAAGGCCATTGAGGAAGCCATTGACAATCTCATAACTTTCCGCAAACAGGAAGGTGCCGCACTCGAGAAAAAATTCAATGAAAAGATAGACAACATCGAACAGTTGTTGGGCATGATTGCGCCTTTTGAGCAGTCACGCGTAGAAAAAATCCGCTCCCGCATCGTCGACCAACTGCAAAGCATCAAAGAAGTGGATTACGACAAGAACCGTCTGGAGCAGGAACTCATATATTATATTGAGAAACTGGACATCAGTGAAGAGAAGCAGCGCCTCACCAATCACCTCAAGTACTTCCGCGAGACCATGAAAGAAGGTCACGGACAGGGCAAAAAGTTGGGATTCATCGCACAGGAAATGGGCCGCGAAATCAACACCACTGGTAGCAAGAGCAACCAAGCTGAAATGCAAAACATCGTTGTGAAGATGAAAGACGAACTCGAGCAGATTAAGGAACAGGTGCTTAATGCACTCTAATCATCACCATTAGAATCGATATTACTTATGAACAAAGGTAAATGTCTGGTAGTTTCAGCTCCCAGTGGCAGCGGCAAATCCACCATTGTACAGTGGTTGATGAATAGTCATCCGGAGCTTCGGCTCTATTTCTCTATCAGTTGCACCAGCAGGGCTCCCCGCGGCACAGAGCGCAACGGGGTGGAATATTTCTTTCTGAGTCCAGAGGAATTCCGTGAGCGCATCAGTCGTCATGAGTTTTTGGAGTATGAGGAAGTTTACGAGAACCGTTTTTACGGCACCCTGAAACAACAGGTAGAAAACCAGCGCAACGCTGGTCAGAATGTCGTGTTTGATGTTGATGTCAAAGGCGGCGTGAATATCAAGAAACATTTTGGCGATGAAGCATTGAGCCTATTCATCCAACCCCCATCGGTAGAAGAGTTACGACGCCGTCTGGTCGGTCGCGGTACCGATACGCCCGAAGCCATCGCTCAGCGTCTGGCAAAGGCAGAATACGAGTTAACCTTTGCTCCTCAGTTCGACCATGTCATTGTAAATGACGACCTCGACACAGCCAAGGCAGAGACGCTGCAGGTGGTAAAAGCATTTCTTGGATGACGCGAACGGGTATCTTCGGTGGTTCGTTCAACCCAATACATAATGGACACATTGCGCTGGCCCGCGAATTACTCGAACTGGCTCATCTGGATGAGATATGGTTTGTGGTATCTCCCCAAAACCCTCTGAAACAGCAGTCAGAGTTGTTGCCCGATGCTTTACGCCTGAAAATGGTGCAGGAGGTACTGCAACAGGAGACACGACTGCTGGCAAGTGATTATGAATTCCATCTGCCTCGCCCTTCTTATACATGGAACACCCTTGAACATCTGAGTCAGGATTTTCCTGACCGACAATTTATATTAATAATAGGTGCCGACAACTGGGCACACTTTGACAAATGGTATCGTGGCGATGATATCGTCAGTCAGTATGATGTCATCGTATATCCCCGTCAGGGAAGTGTGCTCAGCCATGACCACCTGCCCGCCCGTGTCACCATAGTAGATACGCCCCTCTATACCGTATCCAGTACGGAGGTGCGCCAGTTGGTTCAACAGGGCAAGCATATCGGTCATCTGGTACCCACACAACTTACAGACACCATTCAGAAGAATTATGAAGATTTTATTAATGATAAGTAGAGGTTTGCGCGCATTATGGTCCCCCGTAAAGAATAATTTTCTTTTCTGTGTCACCATGTTCATCCTCGGCATGCTTTGCACACAGACAGAGGTCACACTGCATGTCAAAGGAGCAGAACCTTACGAACTGTCAGTACCAGAGCTGCTGCTGGATATTTACGTAGCCGCCGCCGTACTCACAGTCATCCCAATCAAAATACGCCGATGGGTACGACTAATTTTATATGTGATACTCTATGCTGCAGCTATAGCTGATTTGTTCTGCTATCTTAAGTTTGAGTCCACGCTCAATCCCACCATGCTCATGCTGGTGGGCGAGACCACAGGCAATGAGTCGAGTGAGTTTCTCGACAGTTATGTTACATCCGACCTTTTCCATACTACTATCGGCACTGTGCTGCTGCTCATTGCTGTTCAACTGCTCATCAACCTGATACGACTGCTCTTTTTCCATACACCGAAGTTTTTGGCACGGCGCGCCCCCTGGCTCATCAGCTGTCGCACTCACTGCAGCGCATTCTGCAGCTTTGCTTGTCGTGGGAAACACCCTCAGGCAATCCGTGCGGTACTGGGCGTAATTATACTGATTCAGATAATTTACAGCACCATTGTGTGCTGGGACAACAAAGCAGCAATCATACGCATGTTCCAGCTTAACAGTGTGGCACAGATAGAACGCGAACAGACGCGCAAAGATGCCGCCTGTTTCTATTTGCCGATATACCGATTGACCTTCAGCCTATTTGCCAATCATGAGGCCAACAAACAGCTGGATATCATGGCAGAAACAACCAAGCACATCAAGGTCACAGGGTGCACATTCCGCAGTCCCAATATTGTACTCATCATCGGCGAGAGTTACAACAAACACCACTCCCAGCTCTACGGCTACGAGATGCCCA
This sequence comes from Prevotella sp., assembly GCA_036796635.1. GTDB lineage: Bacteria > Bacteroidota > Bacteroidia > Bacteroidales > Bacteroidaceae > Prevotella. The sequence goes on from DAIRCP010000099.1 coordinate 6,036, forward strand.
CCACAAAATACCAACTGAAACTGGCTCGTCAAGGTTCCCTCATTCCCTTCTCTGATGTTGTTGCCCCCTGGAACCTCACCAGCTACGTATTCAAGATGATGCTCTCCACCTATACCGTAGGCGACAGCGGCGAATGGTGCGATTATCCCCTTTTTCCGCAGTTGTTCCGCAAGGCAGGCTATCATGTAAGTTTCATCACCAATCAGTTTCAGTCACGCGCCAATGAACAGGTTTACGACTTCAGCGGCGGTTTCTTCCTCAACAATCCAGAGGTAAGTCGGTCCATGTTCGACACCCGCAACACCTCACTCCACCGTTATGATGATGGAGTACTGGAAGATTATGACCATCTGAAAAGTCAGAATACCGCCCACAACTTCATCATCCTGCATCTCATGGGACAACATGTGATGTATAAAGAACGCTATCCCGACGAACACAAGCTCCTGGGTCCCAGGAATTACATGCACCGTCCCATCTGCATGCACGACCGTTATATACTGGCTGACTACGATAATGCCACCCGTTACAACGATTCCATCGTCTATGCCGCCATCAAGCGTTTCACCCATGAGGACGCCATCGTCATCTACATGCCCGATCATGGTGAAGAAGCCTTCGGCGACAATCTCCATGTGTACGGCCGTCAGCACAACAGCCGTGTAGACTGGCGTATGGCCAAGGAAGAGTTTCAGATACCATTCTGGATATGGTGCTCTCCCCGTTACACCCGCAACCATCCTGATGTCGTGGAAGCAATCCGTGCCGCCAAGGACAAACCTTTTATGACCGACCGTCTCGCCCACACCCTACTATGGCTGGGCGGCATATCTACCCCCTCCTATAAAGCATCCGCTGATATATTAAGTAAAAAGTACGACAGCAAGCGTCCTCGCTACATCAAACGTGAGGTAAATTACGACGAGCTCAAAAAGAACCACAAACCACAGAAATCATCCGACGAATGAAACCATTTCTTTCCCGTGCAGAATGTAATGCACTCAAAGGTCTTGCCATCCTAGGCATCGTCCTTCACAACTATAGCCACTGGCTGGGTTTCGCCATCAAGGAAAACGAATACCAATGGCAGGACCGCAGTAATGTCCGACTGATCTATGAGTTGCACTTCCCAGGTCATCTCACTTTCGTGCAGTTTCTCTCTTACTTCGGTCATTACGGCGTACCCGTGTTCCTGTTCCTCAGTGGATTGGGACTCGTGTTCAAATACGAGCAGACCAATAGCACCCCTGTACGCACTCTGCCCTTTCTCCGCTATCATTACCTCAAGCTGTTCCGCCTCATGATTTTCGGTTTTGTAGCATTCACCATGCTGGATGCCATCACCCCTGGTTCTCATCAGTACCAGTTCATGGATGTCATCGGACAGCTGGGACTATTCAATAATCTGCTCCCCGACCCTTCCCACGTCATCTGGCCAGGTCCTTTCTGGTTCTTCGGTCTCATGATGCAGCTATATATGGTTTACCGCCTGTTTATCTATCGCCGTCATTGTGGCTTTATCGTTGCCCTGATGGTCATCTGCATCCTGTCGCAGGTTTTCTGTGACCCGTCAGGTGACACCCTCGAGTGGGTACGTTATAATATGATAGGCGGCATGGTACCCTTCGGACTTGGCATTCTTGCAGCCCGCTATCTTCCAGCTATGGAATGGAGCAAAGGCATCTGGGCACTTGCAGTCCTTATCCTCATCCCCGTCATCTATTTGATGTGTCTCTATTATCAGAGCTGGTTCTGGGTACCTGTTTTCATCATCGCCATCAATATTGCTTTTGTCAAGGCACTCCCCGCGTTCATCACGCGCTATCTGCTTTGGATAGGCGGCATCTCTGCAGCCATGTTCGTCACCCATCCCATACTCCGAAAGATATTCATCCCCATCTCCCGTGGTGGCGATGTCTATACTGGTATTCTACTCTATCTCATAGCCACCATCGTAGTGGCATGGCTCTATCAGAAAATGCTCATCCACGTACCCAAACCCCATCTCCATGCAGAATAATCATCACTCAGTAGAGATAGCCTACTTCAGCCGTTACCGCGGTCCGCTCATGGGGTTCGCTATGCTCTTCGTCATGCTGTTTCATTGCAGCGGTCTGCCCATAGGCACACTGGGCTATGCCATCCATCGTATCGGCAATGTCGGTGTGGATATGTTTCTGTTTCTCAGTGGCATCGGACTTTGGTATTCCTGGGACAAGACCCCCAGTCTGCATCATTTCTATGTTCGCCGACTGCTACGCATCTATCCCGTCTGGCTTGGTGTGGCAGGATATTTCTATATCAATTCCTATATCCATCACACCGGGTTCACCCATGGACTGGGCGACACCATCGCCAACATCCTCGTAGGTTGGAGTTTCTGGCAGCGCGATGCCTGGGAATTCTGGTTTATCCCCTCCATACTCATGATGTATGTGTTCGCACCTTATTACATGCGACTCATCCGCAGACAGCCCGCTTATCGGTTTCTGCCGTTTGCATTCATTCTGCTGAGTATTCTGATAGAGTATGTACCCGTACTTAATCATGCAGTAGGTCATATCGAGATATTTTGGAGTCGCATACCCATCTTCCTCATCGGCATCAACTGTGGATCGCTTGCCAAGCATCAGCATGCATTACCTCCCAGCACATGGCCTCTCGTAATCCTCATCTTCATCATGTCTGCCGCCAGTTGTATCACACTGGAAGATGGACTCCGCGGACAGTTTCCACTCTTCTTGGAGCGCATGGTCTATATTCCTCTGTCCATTACTGCCATGCTGTTACTCAGCCGATTGCTGGCAGCATCCCATCAGTGGATTATCAATACATTTGCCTTTATCGGCGGCATCTCCCTGGAGCTTTATCTGGTCCACATCCATTATGTGCTTAATTTCCTTACCCCCCTGCATCTGGGATATGCCCTCACAGCAGCCATCATGATAGCCGTATCCATCCTCATGGCATGGCCACTCCATCTGGCAGCCAAATGGATTATGAATTTAAACAAGTAATCATCAGACCATACAACTATGCATCTAAGTATTTTCAAGATTATCCGACCCAAGCAATGGATCAAGAACCTATTCGTGTTCATCCCCATGTTTTTCGGAGGTCACATGCTGGATGTTCAGGCACTTATAGCCTCCTTTCTGGCGTTCATGGCCTTCAGTCTGGCAGCATCATCTGTCTATTGTTTCAATGACATTATTGATGTGGAAGCCGACCGCCGCCATCCCGTCAAGTGTCATCGTCCCATCGCCTCCGGAGCTGTAAGTATCACCCAGGGGTATATGCTCATGGCACTCATGATCATACTGTCCTTCGCCATACTCCTGTTCGATGGCAGTTGGCTCGTAGCAGCCACCATCATCACCTATTATCTGATGAACCTTGCCTATTGTGCACGCCTCAAGGACTACGCCATCATTGATGTCTGCATCATCGCCAGCGGATTTGTGCTGCGCATCCTCGCCGGAGGATTCGCCACCGATGTAATACCCAGCAAATGGCTCGTACTCATGACCTTCCTGCTCACCCTTTTTCTTTCCTTCGCCAAGCGACGTGATGATGTACTCCGCATGAATCAGACCGGACAGGCTCCACGAAAAAACACCATCCGGTATAACCTCACCTTCATCAATCAGGCCATCACCATCACAGCCGGTGTCACTCTCGTCTGCTACATCATGTACACGGTATCACCTGAAGTCACCCTTCGTCTGCACAACGATTATCTATATCTCACCAGTATCTTCGTGATTATTGGTCTGCTGCGATACATTCAGATAGCCGTCGTCGATGAGAAGAGCGGCGACCCGACCAAAGTTGTGCTTCACGATCACTTCACCCAACTTGTCATTCTCGGTTGGATTATTGCATTCGTCCTGATTATCTACGCCAACAAATTATAAATTCATCATTTACGTACATCATGCAACAGCCTACTCATACCCTCCATGCCTTTGATTTCGATGGCACTATCACCACCCGTGACACGCTCTTGGAATTCATCCGTTATGAGCGTGGCATCTGGGGGCTCATCACAGTTCTCCTGCGATATCTTCCCCAACTCCTTCTGATGAAGCTTCACCTATATTCCAATGAGCGTGCCAAGCAACAGGTATTCAGCACGCTCTTCCGCGGCATGTCCCTGGAAGAATTCGATGCCCACTGCTGCGCTTTTGCTGCCAGCAATACCCATCTCCTCCGACCGGCAGCCGTATGCGCCATCAAGCAGGTCCAGGAATCCGGCGACACGGTAGTCGTCATCAGCGCCAGCATCGACAACTGGGTACGTCCCTTCCTGCCCGATGTCGACATACAAGGCACCCAGATAGAAGTAAAGGAAGATAAGCTCACCGGTCGTTTTCTCACGCCTAACTGCTATGGTCCAGAGAAAGTCCGCCGCCTCTTAGCTAAATATCCCGACCGCAAATCCTACCGTCTCATTGCTTACGGCGATTCCAAAGGTGACAAAGACTTATTGGCCTTTGCCGATGATAGTCACTACCGTCCCTTCAGAACTGTGTGATCACATCAGAAGCTCTATTCTAAAATTTTTAGAAGTCTACACTGATGCTTTCCAGAAAGCATGAACTTGTGGTGTATCCTTTTTAACTTACTTATATTAATACGGTTACAACACCACTTTGGTCAAAACGTGGCGTAGATGGTGAAAATTCTCATGGGTTGGCTGTTTTCTTTTATAGTTCTCCTATTAATTTTATAGGATATAGTAGTCTAAGGTGATTTTACGATAACCAGCAATGGTCTCAACGTAGTCTGTGATAGCTCCACCATTTTTTATT
>DAIRCP010000100.1:0-10756 GCA_036796635.1 Prevotella sp.
AACTCCTGATAGTTGGCATCACGCAGACGGGCAGTGATTGCTTTTCCACTTACTGCCTGGTTATTAATACCCTGTGCGTTGCGATAGATGATGGCAGCAACATGCACCGTCTGTCCAGGGCGATAGATACTGCGGTCAGTATATATCTCCGTCATCTCCCTTTCGGGCTGACTGGCAGGTGCCTCATAGTTGCCTACGTATTGTCTCATCGTGCGGAAACCACGATCGGCATCCGTATATACATACACGTAATAGCGACCGTTATCAGTATCATAGATATATTCACCTTTACTGTCACAGGTGAGTGTTGCAGTCTTGGTTTTGGCTCCATATCCTGTCGTAATCTGCAGTTTGGCACCAGAAACGGGTTGACCACTATGTGCATTCACAACACAGTAGCGTATTTTGTCGCCCGGCTGCGGCAGACGCATACAGACTAAATCAGAAACAAATAATAATTCGCGTGACACTTCCGTTGTAGGTTGTGACTGGCACTCCACCAGATATACACCTGCTGGAAGTGGCTGCAGCATGACACTGTCTGCATACTCCTCATACGCAGGATGTCCTACGTAACTGCGCACTATCTGTGCAGCAGGAGAGGCTGTCATGAGAGCCTTCAACTGTTTGTAATCACGGTCATTCTGTGGATTCAGCTGGGTATCACCGTTCACCTTCACGGGGTACACACTGATGGTCATCTGCGATATATTACGCAGGTTATTCAATTGGATGTGTGTAGAATCACCCGGCATCATGTCTGATGAAGGAAACTTTACCTGATATTTGCTGGTCGTCAGATTCTGCTCCTCAGTACGCAACACATTCATACGCTGCCAGGTACCCCACTTGGTAGTAGCCTCATGGATATAAGCAATACGCTCTTCCACCTTCGTATTCTTGCAACGCGAGAGTGCGAAATAGCGCTCCACGGCTATCTCTCCTGCCTCTTCCAGATCGCCATAAATATGTATCAGTGAATCCAACTGCCGGATATAGTCTGATTTGCGCCAGTCGTCCGCATTCTTTTTCTGGAACTGCTGTTTGAGCCATTCCAGCGAAGAGATACAGGCAGCACGCCGCATACCTGCCTTCACATAGTATTTACTCAGTGGCTCATACGTATTCATGGCATATCCCATCACACTCAGCAAGTCACCATTGTAGATGTCACTGTTGTGACCTTTGAGCATCATCGGTTCGTAGATGAGCGCCTGTGTCTTAGCCAGTTTCTCTATCGGTTGAAGAGCCTGCTTGCGATAGGTCTCTATGGACTTGTTCTCGTCCAGATTGGGAAAGTTGTTGTATATCTTCACGAGTATGGCGTCATACACGGCACGCAGCACTTCATCCTTACAGTTGTGCTCCTTCTGTACCATCCGGTTTACGTCAGGTGCCAGTGAGTCGGGAGAAATAATATTGCGTAGCTGCATCCATCTCAGTTCCGACTTCAGCAACTGTCCGTACACACGCTCCTTTTCAGCCTTGTTGATGATTTGGCCCACTATCTTTAGTTCCGACTGCGGCAAGTCCTTTTTGCTCACCTCATCAGCCTGTTTCCATAACTGCGTATAATTCTGTGCCTGCATTCCGACGGACTGCAGTACCAACACAAATAAGATGATATACCACTTAGTTTTCATGAGTTTACATATTGGTTTAGCCACAAAGTTAATCAATTTTCAGCAACCCACAAAAGAATAAAGCTTTTTTATAGTCTTTTTGGACGTAAAATCGTCTGTACGATACCTCTCGACAGAATATAGACATTCATAGCCAACCATAAAGCATGGTTACCCCAATGTGGGATACCGATAAGACAGACCGCAAAAAAGACGATGGCGGAGATAAATAGTGAGATGAGCATACCACGTGTGGCAGTAATGCCGATGTAGATGCCGTCCCAGATAAATGCCGCCATCCCCAACAGCGGGATAAGCCAAGTCCACCAGAGGTAAATATGAATAGTACGAAGCACTGCCACTTCATCGGTGAGCAGCCGCACCAGATAACCGCCCAGAAAGACGTAAGCCAGCGTGAAACCCACAGCCATGCCAAGCCCCCATCTGAACAGTCGATGCTCTGTCTCAAAGAAAGCTGCAGCATTCTTCGCGCCATAATATCTGCCGCTCAATGCTTCTCCTGCATTGGCAAAACCATCCATGATATAGGAATAGAGGAGGAAGAATTGCATCATCACCGTGTTGGCAGCCAGTATCACGGCACCCTGTTTGGCGCCCGCTGAGGTGAAATACAGATTCACTGCCACCAGACAGACCGTACGTAAGAAGATATCACGGTTAACCTGGAAGAAGCGCACCATCTCCACACGTAGAAACACGCCCTTCCAGACGATGTATCTACGCAGTCTGCCGTAATGCCGCCACAACAGCCACAATCCCGTCAAGGCTCCCGCATACTGCGCGATGACTGTACCGGTAGCCACACCTTCCACCTTCATGCCCACCACGAACACCAGGAAGGTGCTCGCCGCAATGTTCACCACATTTTGCAAGATGCTCACCAACATGGGAATACGAGTATTCTGCATGCCGATAAACCAGCCTGTAAGTGCATAGATGCTCAGTTCGGCGGGAGCTCCCCATATACAGATATTAAAATAGGTCTCCGCAAAGGGCCGCACATCTGACGTAGGCGACATGAGATACATCACCGCCAGTCGGAAGGGCCACTGTATCACGAGCAACACCAGCGCCACGGAGAGGGAAATAGAGAGCGAACGGATAAGCATCACGCTTACGGCAGACAAGTCGCGTCTGCCGTAAGCCTGTGAAGTAAGTCCGCTGGTACCCATCCGCAGAAAGGCAAATATCCAATAGACCAGATTGAATATCATCGACCCCACAGCAATGGCACCGATATAGGCTGCATTACCCAGATGCCCAACGATTGCCACATCCACCAGTCCCAACAGGGGCACCGTGATATTGGTAATGATAGAAGGTAGCGCTATGCGCAATATCTTTTGGTTACGATGATTTATTTTCTTGTCCATCTATACTTTTTATAATCTGAATACCTTCTTGACAGTTTTTTAATCTTTCGGAAGAATTGTTATCATACTATCGGGAGTAGTATCCACGTCATAGAGATATGTTGACTTCACAGGCACCTGTGCAAGTGCAGCACGGGCATGAACAAGTGGTTGCTTGATGTCCGCTCCTTTCAGGTAAGGATTGGGACAGTCACCTTTGGCTTCCTTCAGATTTCTGAGAGGTACAGCACTGCGGATGCGGAGCGTACCGCCAACCGTACTTTTGATACGGGCCTCAGTCAGTCTGCCGTTGTTCCATTTCATGTCCACCACGAAACCGCCTCTAGCCAAGAGTCCCTTCACTTCTCCCCTGTTCCATTCGTCAGGAAGGGCGGGTAAAAGATGTACAGCACCGTCATGGCTCTGCAGGAGCATCTCACAGATACCCGCAGATACGCCGAAGTTACCGTCAATCTGGAAAGGTGGATGCGCATCAAACAGGTTGGGATAGGTTCTTCCCTCGGGGTATTCCTTCTGCATGTTATCATCCGGCAGGATATGCAGCATGTTCTTGATAATCTTCAGTGCATGGTTACCATCCTGCATTCGGGCCCAGAAATTGGTTTTCCAACCCAGACTCCATCCAGTAGCCATATCACCACGCTGTATCAGGGTGGTACGGGCAGCCTCAAAGAGTTCGGGATGTGTATAGGGAGATATCTGATTAGATGGATAGAGTCCATAGAGATGGGAGATATGACGGTGGTTGTCCTTCGGGGCATCCCCGTCCTGCAACCATTCCTGCAACTGTCCGTACTGTCCCACCTGCATAGGGGGCAGTCCTGCCAGTGCTGTCTGATAGGGTTTTATATCCAGTGATACATCTGTACCACCATTCGTGCCTGTTCCATCAGTCAGTCCCAATGCCTTTGCAGCATCTATCGTATGACTGAGTACATCGAAAATAATCTGGTTGTCCATCGTACTGCCTGCCGTCACGGTGGTCTGTTTCCCACGGGGACCGTGTTCAGGTGATACTGTTGGCACACTCACCAGCCATCCGTTGCGTGGGTCACGCTGCAGATAGTCCAGAAAGAAGTCGGCGGCACCTTTCAGTATAGGAAAATACGTACGCAGGAATTGCTTGTCGGCAGAATAGAGATAGTGCTCCCAGATATGGGTGGAGAGCCATGCACCGCCAGTAGGAAACATACCCCAGGTGGCACCATCCACCGGTCCTGCGATACGCCATAAGTCCGTATTATGGTGCGCCATCCAACCGTTGCAACCATACATCTGACGGGCAGTCACGCTTCCTGTCTGCTGCAAGTCCTGCAACATCGAGAAAAGCGGCATCTCACAGTCTAGAAGATTGCCTGTATGTGAGGGCCAATAGTTCATCTCTGTATTGATGTTAATGGTATATTTGCTATCCCATGGTGCATTCTTTTTGTCATTCCATACACCCTGCAGATTAGCCGGCTGACCTCCGGGCTGTGAACTGCTGATGAGCAGGTATCTGCCATATTGCATCATGAGCGCCACCATATCCATATCCTTGTCCTGGGCAAACTTGCTCAGCCGCTCATCGGTAGGCAGCGATGACTCTGCAGATGTAGGCAGGGATATGCTCACACGTTGATACTGTTCCGCATATTTGGTCTCATGTCGCTTGAGCAGTTGGGCGTAGTTCCATGCTTCCGCACTCCTGAGCGCAGCGGTGCAGCGTGCCGCCGTATTGCCGCTTACATCATGATAGTTCACGTAATTAGTGGCGGCTGTAATCAGCAGAGTAACCACCTTGGCATTCTTCACGCCGATACTTTCCGCCGAGTCAGTCACGGCACCGTCACTCAGCACCTTCACCCGACATTCGGCAGTCAGTGCGGCACGTATTCCTTCCTGGTCAGTACCCTGTACCCTACTGATGAGCACATGGTCTTCGGTGGAGTGTGTAGCCGTGAGTTCCGCCTGATGACGGATAGTCAGATTCATCTTTCCGCCCTTCTCTGCCGTGAGCCTCACCACAATCACAGGGTCAGCGAGTGAGGCGAACATCGTACGGTGATAGGTCTGTTTGCCTATCCGGTAGGAAGTCTCTGCCACAGCTCTGTCCAGACTGAGGGAATGTCGATAGTCTGCCACGGGTTGTATCGGTTGTCCATAGTCGATGTAAAGCGAACCCATAGAGAGGTATCGCATACCGTCTGGACCGGGAATGAAGTACTTGTTGATGAGGTTGAAGGCAGCCATTTCCTTGTCAGCGAAGATAGAATCACGCACCTGTTGCAGATAAGTTTTGGAGTCTATTGAATTGTTCTGATAGGGGCCACCACTCCAAAAAGTTTCCTCGTTCAGTTGGATTCGTGCCACATCAGAGCCTCCAAAGTCCATGGCACCCATTTTACTGTTTCCCAGTGGCAGTGCCTCCATCCAGTTACGGGCAGGATGCGTGTACCAAAGTGTACGTGGCGTCTGTGCAGACTGCTTTGTTGATACGACGTTACGGGATGCAGCAGCAATAGGTATTGTTGTTGCCATAGTCAGCATAATGATTGATAAAAGTCGGCGTAGCATGATTGAATAATTTTGATAATTGATTTGATTAGAAATTTAAATAAATCCGGATGACCTTTCAGCATTCTTGCAAATGGATTCAAATCATCTATGATTGTCGTAGTGACCGCAAAGGTACAAAAAAAATCTCTCCTTCATTGATAAAGGAGAGATTTTTTACTATTTAGTTGCTGAAGTACTTCAGACGATTCACAGCATTCTGTTAGTTTCTGAATACCAGCCCTTCACCGAATTCATCGATGACAATAGGTTTCTCACGTGTCACTTCCTCTGCAAGGATCTTCCTCGACAAGTCATTCAGCACGTAATCCTGAATGGCGCGTTTTACAGGACGGGCACCGAATTCGGGATCGTATCCCTTGTCCGCCAGATAGTTGATAGCAGCATCGCTCACCCGCAACGTGAAGCCCTGTGGCTCCAGCATCTTCATCACATGATTCATCTGCAGTCTCACCACCTGGGTAATCTGTTCCTTAGTCAGCGGTGCGAAGGTGATGATGTCATCGATACGGTTCAGAAATTCGGGTCTCATCAGATGATGTAACTGCTCTTCAGTGGCATTGCTCGTCATGATGATGATGGTATTCTTGAAGTTCACCAGTCTGCCCTTATTATCAGTCAGTCTTCCATCGTCCAGCACCTGCAGCAACGTATTGAACACATCGGGATGGGCCTTTTCTATCTCATCGAAGAGCACTACACTGTAAGGTTTGCGGCGCACAGCCTCCGTGAGCTGTCCACCCTCGTCATACCCCACATACCCCGGAGGCGCACCTATCAGACGGGTCACACTGAACTTCTCCTGATACTCACTCATATCTATACGCGTCATCATCTGTTCATCATTAAACAGGTATTCTGCCAGTGCTTTCGCCAGTTCAGTCTTACCCACACCCGTGGTACCAAGGAAGATGAATGAGGCAATAGGACGTTTCGGGTCCTGCAGCCCTGCACGTGAACGTCTTACGGCATCGCTCACAGCCGTAATAGCCTGATCCTGCCCTACTACCCGTTTATGGAGTTCCTCTTCCAGATGGAGCAGTTTCTCGCGCTCGCTCTGCAGCATTCTGCTCACAGGTATGCCCGTCCATCTGCTCACCACCTCAGCGATATCATCGGCAGTCACCTCCTCACGCACCATGGCTTCCGCACCCTGTGCATTTTTCAGTTGACTCTGTATGTTGGCTATATCACTTTCCAGTTCCTTCAGTTTACCGTAGCGTATTTCAGCCACACGTTCATAGCGACCTTCACGTTCAGCGCGTTCAGCCTCAAACTTCAGGTTCTCCATCTGCTGTTTGTCCTGTTGTATCTTGTTAACCAGAGCCTTCTCACCTTCCCATTTGGCACGGAAAGCCTTTTCCTGGTCACGCAGTTCAGCGATGTCCTTGTCCAACTGGAGAATCTTCTCCTGGTCGTTTTCCCGTTTGATGGCCTCGCGTTCTATCTCCAACTGTTTCAGTCGGCGTGTAATCTCATCCAGTTCCTCCGGTACCGAGTCACGTTCCATCCTCAGTTTGGCGGCAGCCTCATCCATCAGGTCGATGGCCTTGTCGGGCAGAAATCGGTCACTGATATAGCGTTCCGACAGTTTCACGGCAGCGATACAGGCATCATCCTGAATACGCACCTTATGATGATTCTCGTAGCGTTCCTTCAGACCTCTCAGGATGCTGATGGCACTCAGTTCGTCCGGTTCATTCACCATCACGGTCTGGAAGCGTCGCTCCAGTGCCTTATCTTTCTCGAAGTACTTCTGGTACTCATTCAGCGTAGTGGCACCGATGGAACGGAGTTCACCACGTGCCAGAGCCGGTTTCAGGATGTTGGCAGCATCCATGGCACCTTCACCTCCGCCAGCACCTACCAACGTATGTATCTCATCGATGAAGAGGATGATGCGACCGTCACTCTTGGTCACCTCATTGATGACCGATTTGAGCCGTTCCTCGAATTCACCTTTATACTTGGCGCCAGCCACCAGTGCACCCATATCCAGTGAGAAGAGTTGCTTGTTCTTCAGGTTTTCTGGCACGTCGCCGCGCACGATACGTTCTGCCAGTCCTTCCACGATAGCAGTTTTTCCCGTACCCGGTTCACCGATAAGTATCGGGTTGTTCTTAGTACGGCGGGATAGTATCTGGAGTACACGTCGTATCTCCTCGTCCCTGCCTATCACGGGGTCCAGCTTCCCCTGTCGGGCCTGTTCCACCAAGTTCTTGGCATATTTCTCCAGACTCTGATAGTTCTCGTCGCCACTCTGACTCTGCACCTTCTGTCCCTGGCGGAGTTCCTGTATGGCAGCCATCGTGTCCTTCTCCGTCATGCCAGCATCCTTCAGAATACGGCTCACGGTAGAGTTCACGGCAAGCAGTGCCAGGAGGATAGGTTCCACGCTCACGAACTCATCGCCCATTTTCTGCGAATAGTCCTGTGCGCGCTGGAGCACTTGATTGGTATCATTGCTCAGATAGGGTTCACCGCCCTGCACTTTAGGCAGGTGCTGCATCTCCGTATCCATGAGTTTAGTTATCTGCTGGGCGTTCACACCCAGTTTGGCAAATATGAAATTAGTGATATCCGGCGCTTTGTCCAGTATGCCTTTCATCAGATGCACCGGCTCAATGGTCTGCTGACCGTTGTGCTGAGCGGAGTTGAGTGCCTGTTGCACCACCTCCTGTGCCTTGATTGTAAATTTGTCGAATGTCATATTGTGTCTCCTTTCTTAATTTTTTAATTATCACTGAGTATCATTCAAACGATATGCCCTGTAATGAATGTCCGACAAAATGACACTAAAAGCCGACAGATTGTCACTTCTCTATTCTGATACGTGCATCCACTGCTATCACTTGATATTCATCGGCTAGCAGTGGATTGATGTCCATCTCCTTGATTTCCGTGGCAAAGCGGAGCAGTGTAGACAGTCGCACGATGATCTCGGCATATTTCTGTTCATTGATGCCCTTCTGTCCACGCGTACCCTTTATAATCTTATACCCCCGCAAAGAATGTATCATGGAGTAAGCCTCTGCATACGAGAGGGGCGCCAGACCGCTGGACACGTCCTTGAGCACCTCCACGAAGATGCCACCCAGTCCGCAGAGTACCACGTGACCGATGCGTTCCTCGTACTTGGCGCCAATGAAGAGTTCCGTACCGCGCAGCATCTTCTGCACCATCACACCTTTGGCTTCGGGTATTTTCATCATGCGGTCGTACTCCAGTGCCAGATGTTCCGCACTGCGGATATTGAGTGCCACACCGCCTACGTCACTCTTGTGGACAGGTCCCACCACCTTTGCAACTACGGGATAACCCGTCTGCTCGGCAAACTTCACCAGCTCGTCTTTGTCTGTAGCCACCAGTTCTGGTACGAGCGGGATGCCAGCCGACTCCAGCAACTGCCTCACCACCTCGGGCGACACATAACCATTTTCCGTGATACCACCGATAATCTCACGGATACGCGGTACATCCACGCCAAACAATTCTATCTCCGGCGGAGCAGGCTGCGGCGTGCGCATAATCTGCGAGAGAGCCGTAGCCAGTGTCACCTCATCACTGAAGTTGACATGTCCCTTCTTCAGAAACTCTGCCACTTCCGGACCAGCCGTATGCAGACTGGGGAGAATGGGGAATATAGGCTTCTTACTCTCACGTATCTTCTTGTCCAGCACGTCGTAAGCCTCATAGAGCTGTACCAGTCCCGGAGTACCGAATATCACGGCGATGGCATCTATATCCTTGATTTTATGTTCACAGTAGTCGATGGCGATGCCTAGTTGTTCAGGTGTACCAGTGGCGAGTATGTCTATCGGGTTGGCAACCGATGAACCGGGGAAGAGCTTCGTCTTGAGTTCCTCTGCCGCCTTGTTGCCCACCAGTGAGGGCACCTGCAGTCCGCCCTTGCTCAGCGCATCCGTAAGCATCACGCCGGGACCGCCCGCATGTGTCACGATGGCAAAGTTACGACCCTTCAATTCCGGCAGAGTGAAGATACAGCCCACCGTAGTGAGTTCCTCCCTGCTGAAGCAGCGCACGATACCCGCTTTACGGAAGAGTGCCTCCACCGCAGCATCACTGCTGGCTATCGCTCCTGTATGACTGCTTGCCGCCCTGCTGCCGCTCTCACTGCTACCCGCCTTGATGGCTGCGATACGGCAACCCTTGCGTATCAGACTGGAAGCATGGAAAAGCAACTTATCAGGATTGGCGATGCTCTCTATATAGAGCAGTTTCACGCGGGAGTCATGTTCCACGTCGAAGTGCTCATCCATATATTGCAGCACATCCTCGATACCTATCTGTTTGCCGTTGCCCACAGACCACACGCTGTTAAACTGAAGCCCCTTTATTACGGCACTCTCCAGAATAAACACAGCAGTAGCACCAGAACCGCTGATGAAGTCGACACCCTGCGGATTGAGGTCAGGCACCGGTTTGGTAAACACCGAATGGTGGTTACGTGTGAGCAGACCGATGCAGTTAGGTCCGATGAGTGCAGCCTGATGCCGTTCACAGGAGTCGAGTATCTGTTGTTCCAGCAGTGCCCCCTCGTGCGTTTCCTCGCCGAATCCTGCCGATATGATGATAAAGGCGCGCACCTCTTTTTCAGCTGCGAGCAGTTCCACGTTTTCCGGGCACATCTTGGCAGGAATCACCAGGATAGCTAGATCCGTAGGTGGCAATTCGCGGGCATCATGAAACACCTTGATGCCCTGCACCTCATCCTCCTTCGGGTTTACGATGCGGAGCGTGCCCTTGAAGTCGCCCTGCAGGATATTGCGTACGATGGCACCACCGGGTTTATGTACATTATTGGACCCGCCGATGACCACAATAGACTGTGGATTTAGTAATTGCTGATTAATCATAGCATGTCACATTTTTATTAGTCGAGTAACGGAGGGGAGTTACACCCCGCCGTCCTCTCGGAACCGTGCTTGACAGTCTCCCATCACACGGCTCTTCATACTTATTGTTAATAAATTACTGTCATCTCTTTCCCGTTTGGCTAAGACAGGTCCAAGATATAATCATTCTCAATTTGTTTCAATTAGCCATCTCATTCCACTTACATGGTTGGACTTCAATATCAACTAAGTACGTTGCCTCCTTCGCTCCACCTCCATTACAGAGACTTCAACACTACTACGGGGCAATCCGCCGCAGACATGGTCA
>DAIRCP010000101.1:0-8614 GCA_036796635.1 Prevotella sp.
TAACTTTATATAATTTTGTCTTTCAGTATGATAGATAAAATGCATTATATCGTAATAAAAATCAATATTATTGCTTATTTACTTACTTTTTATGCGAAAAATTTGGTAGTTTAACAAAAGTTATTTAAATTTGCAGCGAAAGGTTAAACAAAGTATCCAAATAAATGACTTATTTGCATGGATACTAAAGCATAAAGTGTCGACAAAGTGTGTTGATGATTTAAATTATTTAAAAAGAACGAAAGCCTCTGCATGAACAAGATATAATAACAATAAAAGAGGATAAAATTAGTTTAACAAATTTATAAGAGAGAGAGATTATGGAAAAAAAAATCATGATGTTATTGAGCTGTCTGTTTCTGATGGTAGGAACGGCTTTGGCTCAGACTAAAATTTCCGGAACGGTCCTTTCAGAAGAAGACGGTGAACCTATTATCGGTGCAACTGTACAAGTGATCGGATCACAAGTTGGCGCTCCAACTGACGCGAATGGTAAGTTCGAGTTTATCATGCCTGCCGGTAAAAAGATGCTCCGCGTATCTTATGTAGGTATGGAATCCAAGGAGGTAGCTGCCAAAAATGGTATGCAAGTAACACTGAAGTCAAACTCCAATTCAGTGAATGAAGTGGTCGTTGTAGCTTACGGTACCGCCAAGAGACAGTCTATTACAGGTTCTATCTCTGTAGTGGACTCCAAGAAAATGGAAAACCGCATCAGTACTTCTGTCACATCTGCACTTGAAGGCGCTGCTCCTGGTGTGCAGGTGAACAGTACTTACGGAGAACCTGGACATGACCCAACTATCCGTATCCGTGGTATCGGTACACTGGTAAGTGGTGCAGCTGACCCACTATACATCGTGGACGGAGTGGCCTACGAGGGGAAAATCTCAGAACTGAACCCTAGCGATATCGAAAGCATGTCAGTACTGAAGGACGCTTCTTCTGCTGCCCTGTACGGTAACCGTGCTGCCAACGGTGTAATCCTGATTACCACCAAACGTGGAAGTAGCACCAACGGTAAACCACAAATTAACTTAAGCATTAACCAAGGTATCTTCCAGAGAGGTATTCCTGAATACAAGAGACAGGGTGCCAATGACTGGATGGAAACATCATGGAAGGCTATGAGAAACTATGCCATGTCAGGCAAACTGGGACTGAATGCCGCTGACGCTGCTACATTTGCAACGGAACACCTCATCGGTGACTATGTGAAGAAGAACATCTACAATGCTGATGACAAATCACTCTTTGATGCCAACGGCAAACTCACCGCTACCCAACTGAACGGTTATGATGATACTGACTGGGAAGATAACATTGAGCGCAACGGAAGCAGACAGGAATACAACCTCTCTGCCAGTGCTGCCACAGAGAGACTGAATATCTTCTCTTCTGTAGGTTATCTGAATGAAAAGGGATACGTGGTAGGCGCAGGATACGAAAGATTCAATGGTCGTATCAACTCTACTTACACACCTAACAAATGGTTTAAAACTGGTATCAACCTGACAGCTGCTGTAACCAACAGTAACTACAACGCCAATGCCAACAGCAATATGTATGCCAACCCATTCTATGTTGCCAGATATATGGCTCCTGTATATTCCGTCTATCAACATAATGCTGACGGTACTTATCTGCTGGATGCCAACGGTGAGAAACAATATGATACCACATCTCCCTATCTAAACAATCGCAACATCGCTTACGAGCTACGCACCGACGTAAACAAGGCTCGCCGCGCTGTAGTAGGCGGACAGATGTTCGGTACACTTACCTTGCCTTACGACTTCTCATTGACTGTGAAGGCCGACCTGAACAACTCCACCACCAACAGAAAGGCTTACAACAACCCATCTATCGGTGACGGTGCTACCAACAACGGTCGTCTCACTACATACGATTATCAGTTCTATACATATACTGCCCAAGAACTGCTGAACTGGAACCATGAATACGGACATCACCACATCGATGTACTGCTGGGTCATGAGAACTTCAGTTCCAAGAGCAAATATGACTACGGAATGAATACGAACATGGCAGTACTGGGCAATCTGGTACTGAGCAACTTCATCACAAACTCTTATCTTAACGGTTATGACAACGACTACGAAACAGAATCTTATCTGGGACGTGCCCGCTATAACTATGATGAGAAATACTATGCAGACTTCTCTTTCCGTCGTGACGGTAGTTCAAAGTTCCACCCGGACAACCGCTGGGGTAACTTCTACTCTTTTGGTCTGAACTGGAATGTAAAGAAAGAAAGTTTCCTAAAAGACGTGAAATGGATAGACCAGTTGAGAGCACGCGCTTCTTACGGTGAAGTAGGTAATGATGCCGGTGTGAGCCTATATGCTTACAAAGCTCTGTACTACATCGATAAGAATGGTGATGACCATGCACTGATCAAACAGAGCCTGTCTGCCAACGAAATCAAATGGGAGACTACCCAGACAGTGGACTTCGGTATCGAGGGTACCCTCTTCGACCGTCTGAACTTCTCTATCGGTTACTTCGATAAACGCTCCAAGGACCTGCTGTTCCAGATTCGTCTGCCACTGTCTGCCGGTTCTTATGCTTATGCAGACCCAAACACTGACCCACTAAACCTTACTCAGTACAAGAACATCGGTACTATCTCCAACCGCGGTTTCGAGTTCTCACTCAACGGTGACGTAATTCGCTCTAAAGACTGGACCTGGAACCTCACATTCGATGCAACTACTCTGTCCAACAAAATTATCAAGTTGCCGGAGGGTAAAGATATCCTGCACGGACTGCAGAACTATTCTGAAGGACATTCTGCTTATGAATTCTATACATACCACTTCGAAGGTGTGGACCAGATGACCGGTAACTCACTATATAACCTGGATCCTGAAAAGAAAGACAAGGCAGCTTCTGCAGGTGCACTCGTCACCATCAACGGTACAGACTACACCACAGCCACTGCATACAGTAAACGTGAATGGGCAGGTACAGCACTGCCATCTGTTTATGGTTCATTCGGTTCCAACCTGCGTTGGAAAGACCTCTCACTCAAGATGCTGTTCACCTACAGCCTCGGCGGCAAAGTGTACGACGGAACATACCGCTCACTGATGAGCACAGCTTCAGCTTCATCAGCTTCAGCTTACGCCAGCGACCTGCTCAAGTCATGGGACGGTGTACCCGCTGGCATGACTGAGACATCAGCAGACCGTATCAATCCTAACGGTATTCCTGTACTTGACTTCAACCGCAGTACCGATAACAATGATACAAGTGACAGATGGTTGACAAGCGCAGACTACTTTGTCTGCAAGAACATCACACTGAGCTATAATCTGCCAAAGACACTGCTTGCCGGTATCGGTATAGAAGGTGTCACCCTGAAAGCCGGTGTTGAGAATCTCTTTACTGTAACATCAAGAAAGGGTCTTAACCCACAGTACTCATTCACAGGAGGTTCTGATGATACTTACGTTACAGCACGTGTATTCAACTTTGGTCTCAGTCTGGCATTCTAAGCAGTGTACATGTATAACAAATAAATAGGAATATCAATATGAAAAATTATATAAATAAATTATTCATCGGTAGTGCGTTGGTGCTCTCAGCTGCTATGGCTACTTCCTGCAGCAGTGACTATCTGAACACCTCTGCAACAGAATCTGCAGACCAGTCGGTAGTGTTCAGTTCTACAGACAACGCATACAAAGCTCTCAATGGTATCGCAAAATGTATGACGACCCAGCAAGCTGTGCCTGGTTCAGGTTTTGCAGGCGAAAATGCCATCATGAGACTGTACGAGAATCTGCCCAGTCAGAACTACAACTACAATGCCTATGCTTCAGGTTGGGCTCCCATCCACAACCAGACTTTCCATCTGCGTACCAACAGTATCTATGACTCTTATGCATGGTTCTATTACTATCAGTTGGTGGGACAGGCTAACTCCATCATCGCCAACATAGACAAGGCTACAGGCAGCGATGAGGACAAGAAGTTCATCAAGGCCTCTGCACTCACCTTCCGCTCTTATGCATTTGAGAAACTCACCCATTATTATTGCTATCGCTGGCAGGACAGCAACAACGGTGCCTCTCAGGGACTCGTACTCCGTCTAGATGAATCTACAGGCAGTCAGGGCTATGCCACACTGGCTGAGACTTACGCTCAAATATACAAGGATCTGGACGAAGCTATCACACTATATAAGGAAAGTGGAAAAGACAGAGCTGCCGCTAAGGTATGGTTGCCCAACGCGAACGTCGCACATGCTGTGTACGCACGCGCCGCTCTGACCAAGCAAGACTATGCCAAAGCACTGAGCGAGGCAAAATTGGCTAGAGAAGGCTATCCTCTTATGAGCAATACTGAATATCAGTCGGGCTTCTGCAAGAATACCAGCGAATGGATTTTCGGTAGCTACGGAAGTGAGAAAGAGCAAAACTGGTATTGGGCTTACGGTGTTCAGGGCGCTTGTAACGGTTACTATGCCAGTAATGCGGCCACAGGTGCCGGTACTATCGGTCACGAGCTAATTACTCGTATTCCTAACAATGACGTACGTAAACAGCAGTTTATCACTGCCGACAAGTTTCCTAGCCTGAATCCTTCTGATCCCAAACAGGTGAACCAGACTTATGGATGGCTATCTGTAAACGATGCCATCTGGGCTCAAACTGATTCGATTATCAAAGCACATTCAGTAAAAGGTCTTGATGCTGCTTACAAATCCGGTTATTTCCAGTTGGACGGTCAACTGAAGTTCTGGGTTACAGCTCAACCGGGTGTAAGTTATCTGCCATTCATCCGCTCCAGCGAGATGCTGTTGATTGAGGCAGAGGCAAACTATTTCCTGGATGCCTCCGGTGCTGCTGCGCAAGCTAACCTGGTAGAACTGAATGCTACTTCAGGCCGCAATCCTAGCTATACCTGCACAAAAACCGGTACAGACCTGTTTGAGGAAATCAAAGACTACCGCGAAGTGGAACTCTGGGGTGAGGGCTTCGGATTCAGTGACTACAAACGCTGGAATATTCCTATCGTCCGTCACAGTTTCAAACAGGGTGGCAATGCACACATTGCAGTGGCTGTTACTATCAATCCTGCTGACGGCAACAAATGGACATGGGAAGTTCCATTGGCTGAGACTGATTACAACGATGAACTCAAAAATGCAGCTCAATAAAACAAGACAAGACATCAGACAAATCTGATGATAAAAAAAGACTTTGCTCATTCATGTATTGAGCAAAGTCTTTTTTTATAATTCGGGTTCCAAACTCCGAAGTTTCTGCTCACATTGTTCCATGAGCCATTTAGGAGTACTAGTGGCACCACAGATACCTACGGTATGTATATCACTGAGCCATTCCGGCTGTATCTGGTCGGGACCTTCTATCAGGTGACTGTTGGAATTTACACGCAGGCACTCATTGTAAAGCACTTTGCCATTACTGCTCTTTCTGCCACATACAAAAAGAATTAGGTCATGACGAGTGGCGAAATTAGAGATATTAGGCATTCTATTGGCCACCTGGCGGCAGATGGTATCGAAACTGCGGAAGTTGGCTTCCACTATGATGTGTTTCTGGATATAATCGATAATGCGATGAAATTCATCCAATGACTTCGTGGTCTGACTGTAGAGATAAATATCGCGAGTGAAGTCCAACTTCACCACATCCTCAAACTTCTCGATGACGATGGCATGACTGAGCGTCTGCCCTACCAGTCCCAACACCTCCGCATGGCCATTCTTCCCGAAAATTACTATCTGAGCATTAGGATTGGTATCAAACTGCTTCTTGATGCGACGCTGCAACTGCAACACCACAGGACAGGTGGCATCGATAATCTCTATATGATTGCGGGCAGCCAACTCATACGTCTCCGGTGGTTCGCCATGCGCACGGAGCAGCACCTTCACATCATGCAGTTGCTGGAGGTCATCATGATTAATGGTGACCAGCCCCATCTTCCGCAGTCGGTCACATTCCATTCCGTTATGTACGATATCGCCCAGACAGTACAATGTACCTGCCTGAGACAATTCTTCCTCAGCTTTCTTAATAGCTGTAGTGACACCAAAGCAGAAGCCGCTACCACTGTCTATTTCTATCTGTAACATTAATCTGTGTTTAATATCAATGATGATCACATCATTTCTTCAGTGATTCAAAATATTGGTCCAGTAAATCGTGGGCTGCCATGAATGAGGTCTTGCTGCCGTTGAGCACCATCTGCTCAGCCTGCTGCAGTCGGGCTGCTATCTGCTCATTCTGATAGAATGAATTGCGCAACTTCTCATTGATGGTCTCATACATCCAGTACTTGGCCTGTTCATTCCTGCGGTAATCAAAGTAACCGTTTGCTTTCACAAAGTCTATGTAATGGTATATCATATCCCATATCTCCTTGATGCCAAGTGCATAGAATCCACTGTAACAGAGCACCTGTGGTGTCCATCCACTGTCTGCAGGTGGAAAGAAATGGAGTGCATTACGGAAGTTGGTGGCTGCCATCCTGCACTTATCCACATTCTCACCGTCGCACTTATTAATGACGATGCCATCACTAATCTCCATGATGCCACGCTTGATACCTTGCAATTCATCACCTGTACCAGCCAACTGGATGAGCAGGAAGAAATCTACCATGGAGTGACAGGCGGTCTCGCTCTGCCCCACTCCCACGGTCTCCACGAATATCTTATCGAAGCCGGCAGCCTCACACAGAATGATAGTCTCACGCGTCTTGCGTGCCACACCACCCAGGGAACCTGCGGTAGGTGAAGGACGGATAAAGGAATCGGGATGCTGGGAGAGTTTCTCCATCCGTGTCTTATCGCCAAGGATACTCCCTTTACTACGCTCACTGCTCGGGTCAATCGCAAGCACTGCCAATTTGCCTCCGTGCTCCTTGAGCACATGGATGCCAAACTCATCGATGGAGGTGGACTTGCCTGCACCAGGTACGCCACTGATACCCACACGGATGGACTTGCCACTGTAAGGCAGGCACTTCTCTATCACCTCCTGTGCCTTCGCCTGATGCTGAGGATTCACGCTTTCCACTAGTGTGACAGCCTGAGAGAGGATGGTCACGTTGCCCTTGAGGATGCCTTCCACCATATCTGCGGCGGAGAGTTCCTGTCTGCGGAAGCGACCACGACTCAAGTATGGATTGATACCAGAGGGCTGCACCACTCCGTCATTCACTTTCAATCCTGCATATTCTGAACTATTCTCGGGATATTCCATTTCTTTCTTTAATTAGTAATCTCAACGACGACTTTCGCCATTTTCGGATCATTGGTTATCATCAGCACACGTGGTTTGGAACGTGCTGTCTTCAGCAAATCCCTGAAGGCTGTCACCTTCAGTTTTGTTGAATCTCCGGGTTTCAGTTCTGTCTTTCCAAGCGTTACACGCAGTCCGGTGGTAAACATCTGGAGGGATGAAATATTCAAGGCTGTACGTCCCTGATTGCTGATTTCTATCTCGCCTGACCGTTTCTTCTTGTTGCCAAAAGGCAGATTCAGTGTAGAGGACGAGATAACCATCTTTGGCGAATACTGTGCAGTTGCGGCATTGACGCCGTCGAAGCTAGGCAGGAGCACGGTAGATACCGTAATCTCCTTGTCATCACTCACCTTATCGCCCAACTTCTCACCCATATAGATACTGGTCTGCGTCAAACCGTAGTCATGCAACTTGGCTGAATTGAGCATAACCTGCACTTCTCCCGCGTGATTCGGTGCCAGACGTTCTGGAGTAACGATGGCGGTAAGATAAGGTGGCAGATGCAACAGATTGGGCTGCATGGCATGACTGCTATTATTAAAAATATGGAAGGTGAGTTTAGGCGTATCACCTTTGTTCACATCATCAAACTCCAAATCATTCTTATCGGAGAGGATATCGCCCAATGTGAAAGGATAGATATCCGGACTGCCAAGCAAGTCGGACACCACGATACCTTTCATATAGAGCAGCAACGGTTTCTTGGAGCCATTACTCTTAACGGCAATCACATGATGGAAATGCCCCAACTGCCTGCTGTCGTAAGTCACAAGCATCTTGAAGCGCTCACCTATACTGATGTCTCCTTCCGGATATTTCACGGAAGTACAACCGCAATCAGTTTCCACTTTTTGGATATGTAAACGGCGGAAACCTTTATTGCGCATTTCATAAGTAGCCGTTACAGGTGAGTTATAAGCCACTTTACCACACTCTATGGTGGTTTTCTCCACAATGAGTCGCTGTGCCGATGCAGGCAGAAGCGATAGTAGGAGAAGGGATGATAATAATAGTTTCTTCATTTATTTTACATTTAGAGTTGTTGAGGGCGCCAGCGCACGATACTCAGGTGCATAAGCACACTGGGCACTGCATGTACCAGTATGATACGTGCCGGCACGGTCGATATAATATACTGTTGATACTGTATGTTTTCCTTTGCTCAGGAGGTCGAAATAATAATAGGTAGCATTGTCCTTCGGGGCGCAATAATATCCCCAGTGATAGCCACTCAACTGATTCATCGGTTCCATGCAGGCAGCACGCTTGTCTGCCACCTGTACGAAGTCGTAATCACGATCGGCCTGTAT
>DAIRCP010000101.1:8714-10699 GCA_036796635.1 Prevotella sp.
GCATGTGGCACGGTGGTCTTTACATAGCCGATAGCTGCGGTGGCTGCAGACTGTGCCACGGGGTTATCATCAAGTCCCAGTACCGTATTGTTAGTACCGGATACATCAAGTTTCAGCGGTTTACTTCCTTTCTCCGGCATACCGAGGAAAGCATAGATGGCATCGGCACTGTTCACTGGCGTATCCCATGCCTGAGTCCGTTTGCTCTGGAGCAGCCAGCGCTGCATCTCCTGCTGGGTAGTGCCGTCCTGTGCCAGTATCTCATGGATGGCTTCCATCGCCATCACCTCTGTAGGTATCTTATAATCACGCCATGAATAGTAGGCACGTTCGGTATCGTAATAGCGGCCCATCTCTTCGGTATATACCGTGTACTCCTTGAGACTCTGCGCATACTCCTTGCTACGTGTGATCTCGCCACGACGATGGAGGACGATGGCAGTAAGTGCCTTGTCATAGATGGTCTGATTCTTGATTTCCTTCTTCAACAAGGATACGAGATAGGTATTGGCATCCGTTACTGATGCGGGGAGCTTTCTGCCGTCGAGGGCACAGATATACAACCATTCCAGGGCTGTGTGACTGGGGAATACCTGTCGGTAACCCCTGCGCTCCTCGCGCTTCATCTCTTCCACCTGTTTCACGATTTCCTTACCCATGAAACTCATGGCGGGTGCGAGCATCGCTGATGCATCATTGTCCAGTCCCGTCATGGTATTCAGTCGGGCAAGCATGCGGCTCACTTCTACGGTGAGGCAGAAACTGCCATCCATTCCTGGCCACCAGCTCCAACTGCCGTCACCATTCTGCAACTGCTTCATCTTGGTGAGTGCCTGTGTCTGACGATACTTGATACCATTGGCATCAAAGAAGTCGCTGAGTCGCTGCTTCTGTTCTGTCTCCTTCTGTGCATCCTGCACCCATGGGGTCTCGTTCAGCACCATATCGCGGAGTTCCTGATTCTTCTGCAGTTGACTGGTCAGCGAGGTAGCATCCTTCTCACGCTGCCACTGTTCAAAGGCGGTGCGCAGTTGGGGTGTCTGCTTCACGATGGCAGCCGACAGCGTATTGGCATAATAACTCACCGCCTGACTGATTACGTTGTCATCCTGGGCAGTGCCTACACTGGGCAGTGTCTGCAGCACGAGCCAGGAAGGATGATTGGTATATTCTATGGTGAGCAGGTTATCGGGATATTTGGTATACTTGCTGATATCGATAGTCTTGGTGCCAGCACCATTCTGTGAATAAGGCATGGTCACTGTCACCCGTTCTGTATTGGGCAAGATGGGCAAATAGTGCTGTTCGCCGTCACTGTAGTTGGCGCCCTCTGCCACTATCTTACAGATGAGCAGACTGCAGTCACTCGGTATCTGTTTGGCATCTACGATAAAGGTAGCATTGGCAGTAGCCTTAGCAGCCACGGTAAAAGGTTGGCTCTTCTCCATGAGGGTCTGTTGGGTAACGGGATTCACAAGTATCATCTTCACCTGTCCACTGGTTGCGGCAGTTGTTGTATTGAAGATACGGGTGGAGAGTTGAGCAGCATCACCCTGACGGATAAACCGGGGTACATTGGGCTGTACCATCACATTCTTCTGCGCAATAGCTTCACCATCCAGCATGCCCACCTGTATATCCTTGGTATGGGCTAGTGCCATACAGCGCCAGGTAGTGAGGCACTCTGGGAGTGTGAAACGGAGGGAGGCATTACCGTCTGCATCTGTGAGTATATCGGGATAGAAGAAGGCTGTCTCATTCAGATTCTCACGTACCTGATCTGTTGCCTCTTTCTTCTCTTTTTCCTTTGAGGCATTCTTACCGCTGTTTTCTGCGTTCGTACTGGCATCTGGCTGTTTTGCCATCAGCATTTCATCCATAGCCATGTTCATGGGAGCTGCCTCGTCATTGCCCCTTACATCGAAGGAACCGACAGCTGTTGCTCCAACCATATTTGCAGACTTGGCCATCAGCATGGTACGACC
>DAIRCP010000102.1:0-10691 GCA_036796635.1 Prevotella sp.
AAGAACATGGTAAAACAAATACAACAGGTCTGCGTCGTCAAGATGCAGCCCTGTTGGCATATTATTTTTTCTTGGGGTCCAAACTCAGTTTATACATGATGCTGAACATCAGGTATTGGGGAATGGAGTTCACCCATGTTTCGGTGCGACCTTGTGCGTTGATGCTGTAACTGATGTTAGAGAGTTGACCGAGGATATCGAAAGCATCGAGTGAGGCTACAAGTCGGTTGTGCCAAAGCGGACGGGTGATGCGGGCATTCCATACCAGGTCACTGGTGTTCATGGCATGGTCGTTATATCCACGGCGACAATACATGGTGATATCCGTACTGAGTTGGAACAATGCAGGTAGGTGCAGACGGGTATTGGCACCGTACTTGAATTCCCAGGCATGAATATTAGAGAATCCTGTGCGTGAAGAGGTGACATTAGAGTAGGTGAGTCTTCCCACAATCCCCACGTGCTGTTGACCGAAGTCAGCATCGAGCGATATGTTTTCCCTTGACCAGAGATTATGGACACTGCTTCTTGTAGGAGTGGTGCTGTTCACCGTCACGAGATCTACATTGTTCCAGTAGTTGAACTCTGTCGTTGTGTTCAGCATCACCTTCTTTGCCTTGTCGAGCGGAGTGGCATAAGTGGCATTGAACCAAGTACGCCAGTTGCCCTCCAAATTGGTAGGCTGTGATGTGCGGGCACCGGTGCTCTTGTCGTAATATACGGCTGTGGCAGAGGCATGGCTTATCACCAACCATCCCAGAGTGGCATTCAGCATGCGGTGCTTTTCCTTCATCCATTGGTCAGAGGTATAATAAATCCAGGCTTGATGCTGATAGGAATTCTTGATGTCATCATTTCCCTTCCAGATATTCAGTGGGTCACTGTCGAAAGTGGTGTTTAGCTTATTCCATAACAGCGGGTGCCAACTCTGCATGTCGTAATGCAATGTGAACTTGTGCATCCGTTTGGAAGTGAGCCAGTCTATGTTTAGTTCCGGGCGTGGAAGCCATGTCTTTTCTTCCACATGACTATCTATGATGCCATGAAACTGCATATCACCATCATAACGTACTACTCTTGCCTTGGCGTTGATATTCAGATATCCATTACCGATGGATTCCCTCAAAAAACATTCTAAGGAGAGCCAGTGGTCTCGTCCGTATTCCCACATTTCATAGCTGTTGCCGCCATCGATGGTGCGGAGGAGAGCATCCTGTGTGGATGGAAGCCACCCCAACTCTTCATGGTCTCCTTCAGGACTCAGCAAGTCCAGTCTGTATAGGCTGCTGCGCTGATGCTGATAGGAATAATATAATCTGTAACTAGGTGAAATAATGAAATTATTAAAGCCGGAAAGGACCAGATTATAGGTAGCAGAGAAGTTATTGCTGAATTCATGTCGTGGTTGTTGCTGATAGCGGTTGACATAGTCTTCGGCCTGACTTTGATAGAAAATGCTGCGGCGGTCAAATGTTTCGTTCGACTGATAACTGCCGTTTATATTGTTGTCTATCACCAGTGCATCATCCGTATTGGATATTTTATAGTAGTTGCGGGCATAAAGACCTCCGCTGTATTTCTTCATGGAAGACTTGGTGAGTTTTTGCTGGCGGTTCATGATAAGTCGGCGAAGATAGGAACCGTCGTCAAAGGTCTCTAAACTGTCTCTGAGATTGTCTTGTGAGGATACATCCTCATTAAATGTTCCCGATAGCAGATTCCCGTCACTGTTGATGCGCGAATAGTTGAAAGATGGCTCGAATGACAGAAAGTCAACCGATGGTGAGCCGAACTCAAAGCGCAACTGGTGATAAGTGGATAGTTCCAAATCCTTGATGTAATCATCATTCCATGAGTGCTGATAAGTATCACCGTCAGGCAGAAATGTAGTCAGACTGCGACGAGTGCTTTTATCCTGGTTGCCATAACTTATGCTCACATTGCCGTTCAGGTTGTAGCGCTGGTGCTTCTCATTCACCGCATAGTCCAGTCCTGCCATTTTCAATGTCTGTATGCCACCAGACAAGTCCTGTGGAGACCATTCTCCGTTCTGTCCGGGTTTGCGGTTCTCACTGATGTTATTCATGGTTCCGTACAGGCTGATGCGTGACTGTGGCGTGAATCTTGTGAGGAAGAGTCGGGTACGATAGCGGTCATCCTTCTGAGCGCTGAAGGTAGAAGCTCCGCCCACTTCCGCATTACCTATCCATCCGATGCTGTATTGGCGCTTGAGGTTCACGTCCATCACGTAACTGCCCTCATCCATCTTCTTGCCCATAAACTTGCTCAGGTCACTTTCCTTGTCATATACCTTCACTTGCTTCACCATATAGGCAGGCAGATTATCAAGAAGAATTTCATTCTTGCCTTTGAAGAAATCATTGCCGTTGAGCATCAGACTCTCCACGAATTTTCCGTTGACGTATATGCGCCCGTTGTCCTTCAGTTCCGCTCCGGGCAATTGACGGATGAGGGCATCGAGCATGGAGCCTTCTGCCAGATTGAATGCATCGGCATTGTAAACGAGCGTGTCACCATGATGATAGAATTTCATCTTCGTACTTTGTACTACCACCTCGCCTAACTTCTGCATCTTTTCGCTCATAGCCAGTCTGCGCAGCTTCACCGGCCTGGTGATAAATCGAGTCTGGCGGGAGCCGAAATGGATATCGAAATTGGTATATTTCCTAGCATAGTCATCAGACTCCATCTTCACGATGTACCGTTTGTCCTCACGGGTCACCTTGAATATGAAGCAGGAATAGCCATCATTGGTCATGATGCTGCGGGTGGTATCTATGGCAGTGCTGTCATCAAGCATCAGTGTTGCCGATATGGAATCCCTGATGGCCTGTCCCGTGAAAGAATTTTCAATGAGAATCCACAGCAGGTGGTCTCTTTTGACACCGGAATTATTGTCCTTAGCCGCTGCAGCCAGCTGAAAAAAGAGCATAGCAAGGGCTAAACAGATGATTTTTTTCATTTGTTTTCTAGAAATTAAAGTATGATATAATGTTAGTTGTTTCTGATTCTTAACACGAATCGGCAAGAGACGGGAAGTCCGTTGGAAGTAGCTGGTGTCCACTTCGGCATTTCTCGGATTATTTGCAGCACCTGGTCTGCAATATCTTTTGTATTCGATTTGTCCAGCAATACTTTTGCATCCGTTATACTCCCGTCTTTTAATATGGTGAACATCACAACCACACCGTCATCCTCATCATATACGCAGTTGCGCAGTCCGAATTTTTTCAGATAGTTGTTCCATGACGGTTGACCGTTAGTACGCCACAGGGGCAGTGTGCCCACGGTCGCTGGATCATATATCCGTTCGCCTTGATGATTTTGTTTCGGGTCAATTTTACCTAAGTCCCAGAATCCATCCTTCCATGAATCGGGAAATTCCATGCAATATCCCCATGTACCTCCTACCAGACCGATATGGAAGTCTGTGCCTTTCATGCCGCCTGCCAGTATAACCATGTGCCAGTCAGAACAGGACATGGGTATGGCGAATGTGGGATTACCGTCATTGTCGAACGACATAAAGATTTCAAGTTTTTCCTCATCTTTTCCTACCTGTCGCAGGAACCTGACAAAATCATTATAATCTTTGGTACTGCAATTGTGAATTACATAATGTGTTCCTATAGTGGTATTGTCTTCGTCCTTTTCGGTATTCAGACAGAAGTTGGACGAAGTCTGGTTCCAAATCAGAAAATTGTAGGCGTCTACCTGTCTGTTGCTGATAAACTCTCGCATTTTCTGTTCTATCTTGATACGCACACTTTCGGGCATAGTGGAGTTTGCCTTATTAGAAAGGGCATCACCTTCACACAGGTATTTCATCTCCATGAATCCGTAACTCAGATATCGGAACGTAAGCATGTCCTGATTATGTCCTGATTCAAACTGGAGACGATAATCTATTTTGTGGATTCCATTGTCGTAGTTCTCCTCCATATTTTTCGATTTAGCCGGCATTCTGTAGAGTATGTCTTTCCACTCGTTCAGTTCTTGTTCGGAGAGTGTACTGATCAGTTGCAAATTGCGACCAAATCCTAAGTAGTAGTGACTTTTCCTTTTGCAGAGCGTGATGCCCGTCTGCTTGGGGAATTTGGCATATACCCTTTCGATAAAAGGCTTTGCGACGGGATTGACATAATAGAGACTTTGCGGCAAGGAATCGCGAGTCTGTGCCCGACCTGCAATCAGGGTGGCTAGAAATAGGGTAGTGAGTACAAAACGATATTTATTCATATTGAGCGGATTTTAATAAGAACACATATTAATGGTCATATCTTCTTTGTGGTCTTCCTCAGTTGATCCTGTGTTTGATGAGTAAGTGGAAGCGGTGAAATTGTTCACCTGCCTTGTACCATCTTTCGTTACCATGTCGTTGCCGGTAGAGAATGGCCTGTCAAACTTTCCCTCAGTTTGTTTTTCTTCCATGAAAGGTTGAATCGTACGAATCTCTCTCGTCACCACCTGTCTCATTCTGATGGTATCATGGACGATGTGGTTTACCGTAACTGTGCGCACCACTTCCTTGACTGGTGGAGTTGGTACCTGAGCAATCGCAGAAGTATCTTTTTCCTTCTGTAAGTCTTTACATTCGTAGCCGGCAAGGAAGACGAGAACAACTGAAGCAGCGATGGATGCAGCCCACAGCCAGATTCTTACGATGTGGGTGCCTTTGTTTCTGTGACTTGTCTCCGGCTCCAGCCATTGAGCTATTTCGCCTTTGCCCTCATACAGATATGTTTTCACATCATCTTGAGTCGGACCTTCGTATGGCTTTCTGATGGAGGCAAACATATCCTTGAAATCGCGCAGGTCATCGGGCACGTCATCTCCGGCAAGAAAGTCGGCGATACGCTGTTCCTCGCTGTTATTCGTCTCACCGTCAAGATAGCGGTCGAGAAGTCTTCTGATTTCATCCTGTGTCGTTTTCATCTTCTGTTCCTTTCTTTGAATTCTTGGTACAACTTTCGTCTTGCGCGACTCAGTCGCAGTTTCACTGCATTTTCGCTGATGTCCAGCATGCCAGCTATTTCATAGATGCTCATGTTCTCTGTTTCCTTCATCCTCAGAATGGCAAACTCTCCTGGCGGTAGTCCCTCCATCTGGTGAATAAGCCATAATTCATTTTCGGCATTCTCCAGTTCCGTATGCGGATTAGATCCATTCATAGCGGTTATCTCAGCGGTGTCATGGAGCGTGACAGGTGCATGCGAACTTTTTCGCAGTTGTGAGATGCATAAATTCCTTGCAATGACAAGGGCCAAAGCATCTAAAGAATTACTTTTCTCTATGCGGTTGCGGATAAGCCACAGCCGCAGGAGAGCTTCCTGAGCTATGTCTTCGGCATCCTGTTCACTACCGAGTAAGGCTTTTCCCATCCTTGCTATCTTCGGTCTGACTCGCCGCACCAATTCTTCAAATTCTGCTTTGTCTATCATTGCTTTATATTCATATAACGCAATAATCCCTTTTTGGTGTCGTGGAAAACAAAAAAATACGATATTTTTTCTAATAGATAGGCTGATATCGCCATAGATGTTTGCGTTGTCAGCGTGCGATATGGATATGGATGCATTGATTTTGAGTTCCATTGCATTTGTGGCGTCAGTAATGATACCAGTAAGACCGTATGAACCTCTTTTGTTCATATCCGAGCGATAAGTTACGGATTCATTTCTAGTGAATGTTTTCATTTGCTTTCAGTTGGTCTGAATATGATAGATGATTATTTCGTGAGTCTCACGACGAAACGGCAATCAACGGGGAGACCGTCCACCATGGCTGGTGTCCATTTAGGCATTTTCTCAATGGTTCGAATTGCTTGGTCGGCAAGTTCCGTTTGCTTTGACCTGTTGAGCATCACTTTGGAATCAGTAATGCTTCCGTCTTTCCTGATGATAAACATCACAACTACACAGTCCTCATTATTCGTGGGGGTGCAGGTGCGAAGTCCGTTATTTTTTAGATATTGTCTCCATGTGTTTTGATCATGTATACGCCAGACGGGAAGAGTATTCACCGTGGAAGCATCATAGACACGTTCGGGTTGCTGCTCGGTTGTCGTGTCCACTCTTACAGCGTTGTCTGTGTCCTTGTACCAATCTGCAGGAATCTCAAAACCCATAGGCGATGTACCACCTATCTGAAGCAGATGGAATTCTGAATCAATGAGTAGTCCGCAATACGTCTGCCAATGGTGATCCTCACCAAGCATACCTACAGAAAACATTCGATGTCGGTTTCCCATGTGGGATATGGTGTATGAGAAATCTTCATATTTCGTAGTCTTTTCTAATAAATGGATGAAGTCATCGAAGTCCTTCTCCGTGCATCCATGAACCACATAATGACGACCAGTGGAGAGGTTATCATCATTGTTGAGTTGATGGAAAGTCAGGTTACGTTGCTTTTTCCCCCATACTGCATAGTCAAAGACTTCTGTTACACGATGGTTGATGATATGCTGTATTCCTTCATCCAGACAGAGTCTCACTTCTTCAGGATAAATATATTCTTCCGAAAATTCATTTGTTTCCCTGTTGCGGCAGTTGTATGACAATTCTAAATAGCCTAGCCGAGGTACCAGTATGAATTTTAGTTCATCAGTTTGATGATGAGACTGAAGATTTACTTGATATGAAATGATACGATTTCTGTTATCCTTGTTGTCATTTACACTTTTACTCTTTGCTGGTAATTGATTGAGCATATCCGTCCATTTGGAGATATCCTCATTAGTAATCTTTTTAGTAAGAGTTGTGTCTATCATTCCTATATAATAATAACACACCTGTTTGCCTCGTGTGTAGGACAGACATTCAGGAAACTTCGCATTGACACTCTTGATCAGTGGCAGTACGGCGGGATTTGCAGGAAAAAGAGTTTTGGGCAATTCCGATGCAGTTTGTGCCTGGGTCATAAGCATGAAGGTCATGAGCAGCAGGACGATGGTTATGCGTAGCTTTTTCATATTAATAGGGTAGAATGTTTAAACAGATTGTTAACTTGTCATTATCTATATTTTGGGCAGTTTCAGTCTTGTATCCATCTGACGTATCAGCCGTGGGTACAGTTGTTGATATGTTCTTGAGTGTGGGTACAGTCTCATTATCTTCCGTTTTGAGCGGTTGCTGGGCTTTGATGGTCTTCATAACCACCTTTGTGGTGTTTATGGTATCGTGAACAAGTTTATCCACGGTCACAATACGGATTCGTTCTTTCTGCAGAGTTCTGTTATAGGTGTAAGTAGGGTTGCCATCAGATAATGTATGCCAGTGCAAACCAGCCAAAAATACAAGGATGACAGAACAGGCAACAACTGTTGCGCGGGCATATAGATGAATGATACGTGTATGATGATGAAGTCTTTTCTCTATACCGTTTCCTTGGAAGAAAGTGTCTATGCCCTCATTGTCTGGACCTTCGTCTGGTTTAGACAAATCAGCAAACATTTCTTTGTAAGGAATCAAGTCATCGGGTACATCATTTGTTGCGAAGTAGTTGGATATAATCCGTTCTTCCTCGTTTGTCGTTTCTCCGTTGAGATATCTGTCAATCAGATTTTTGATATTGTCAATATTGTCCATTTTTTTATCTCCTATCTTTATAATGTTGAAGAAGTTTCTTTCGAGCCTTGCTCAGTTGTTGTCTCACTGCATCCTCCCGCATCTGGAGAGCCTCTGCAATTTCGGTGATGCTCATACCTTCAGTCTGTTTCATGCGGATGATAATCAGTTGACCAGGTGGTAAATATTCCATATCATGCCTGAGCCAGAAGTCGGTTTCTTTGTTTTCCATATCTTCGTATGGGGTAGAAGGACTTGAAACAGCTAGTTCCAATGTCCTTTGCTTTCTCAGATGCATCAGACACAGATTTTTCAGAATGACATGAGCTAGTGCTTCAGGTTTCTCATATTCATTGAGCTTTCCGCGTATATCCCATAGGCGCAGAAGCGTATCCTGCACTAAGTCCTCCGCATCGTCATCGTTAACAAATCGCCGTGCCATAGCCACTAGCTGAGGTCTTACATGGCTGACCAACTGTCC
The DNA here is from genome assembly GCA_036796635.1 of Prevotella sp. Classification (GTDB taxonomy): domain Bacteria; phylum Bacteroidota; class Bacteroidia; order Bacteroidales; family Bacteroidaceae; genus Prevotella. The sequence goes on from DAIRCP010000102.1 coordinate 8,071, forward strand.
GAATTCTATTTGATTTATTTGCTTCATTCTGTTTTGAATTATACTTTTCTATATGGATGATGCAGGAAGCACATTTTTGTGACCTCGCAACTATATATTTTTTTTAATTTGTATTATTATTGGGCATGATTGTTATTAGTATTCTGTGCTTCTATATATACATGAACAAAGGTATATATAATTTTTTAATTGAACCAAACTTTCGTAATCTTTTATGTTTACCAGAGAACAGTTGTTAATCATAATACTATGTTAATTAAAAATAAATATATTTTCTTTTATTGCTATATTTTGCTTTTAATAGAAAATATATTTATCTTTGCGCAATGGATGATTTGAATCACATATATGGTATGTCTAATGCCGAGATTGTCATGTCTCTCGGTAAGCGGTTCAAGGACTATCGCATTGGAATGCGTCTCACTCAAAAGGAGATGGCAGGGAAGTGCGGTATGAGTATTCCCACGCTCAGAAAGTTTGAGAATGGGCAGTCAATGAACATAACGATGAACAATTTCATAGCGATGCTTCGAGAGTTGCATGAACTTGAGTCCTTGAGAGAAATTCTCCCTGAAATTCCTATTTCGCCTTATGACTTGGACAAGATGGTAAAGAGTAAACCAAAGAGAGTGCGTCATGGAAAATAACATCATCAGTGTTCGCTTGTGGAATCAAGAAGTGGGCAAACTTTATTGGAGTTATGCGCACAAGTGTTCCGTATTCAGCTATAATCCTGCATTCGTAGAGGGAGGGTTGGATATCGCCCCCCTCACTCATTCCATCAAGCACGCAACTGATCGTCCATTCTTCGGTAATAGAGAGAGACTATATGAAGGTTTACCAGAGTTTATAGCGGATTCTTTGCCTGATCGCTGGGGGAATCTTGTCTTTCAGCATTGGGCTGAGGAAAACAACATCCGCAGCAGCGAGATAACCCCTGTGGACAAATTGAGTTTTATCGGCAGGCGAGGAATGGGTGCATTGGAATTTGTGCCAGCTGCAGCCATGAAAGAAGATGCCAAGGAAGGCTTGAATCTGGAAAGGCTGTATGGACTTGCTCGGAAAATATTCATGGAACGCGAGCAAGCGTATATCTCGTCGGAAGGGAGTCTGACCATGCAGAGCTTGTATGATGTAGGTACTTCGGCAGGTGGACAGCACCCAAAAGCCATCATTGCTATCAATGAAAAGACTCAGGAAATCCGTTCCGGTCAGATTATGCAAGGTGAAGACTATGGGTATTACATCTTGAAGTTTGCTGATGGCATCGGTTATCCCAATGCCGAAATCGAGCAAACTTATTATGATATGGCCTTAAAGGCCGATATGAATATCATGCCATCACGACTCATTAGTATAGACGGACGAAAACACTTCATCACCAAGAGATTTGACAGAGCGGGCGAAACCAAAATCTTCACTCAGACTCTTGCTGCCTTGAATCCTGAAGCAAGGAGTTATACTGACTTGTTTTATACGGCACGCCAACTTGGTGTTCCTATGAATGAGCAAGTAGAGCTGTTTAGAAGAATGGTATTCAATGTGATGACTGCCAATATCGATGACCACTCAAAGAATTTCTCGTTCATGCTTTCTGTAAAGGATGGATGGCATGTCACTCCCGCTTATGACCTGACTTTTACTACCAATCTTAATGGTATGCTTCTGGGCAACCGTCATGAGATGGATGTACTTGGTAAAACTATTGATATTACGCCAGAAGACATGCAGAGGTTTGCTGACCTCAATAATATCAAGAATTCGATGGCTATTATAGAGAAAGTTTCCGATGCTGTAAGCAGGTTTAGGGAGTTCGCTCATCATAACATGGTATCCGAATATTGGATAGACCGTATAGAAGAGTTCCTTTCGTGTCTGGTACTACCTGTTTCTGCTGAATCTATGACACAGTATAAGCCTACGATTGTTGAGGATTATCAAGTTGATGGAAAGACTATAAAGAATGTTTCTCTGAAAGTAAATGCCAAGCAAGAGTATCTCTTGTATGCTGAGATAGATGGCAAGCCTCGCCGTAAGGTCATCAAGAATAATAGTGATGAAGCCAAAGAAATTAGTGATAAAGGTGGCGTGAAAATGTCACCTGAAAATATGAAGGAACTCATTCAAAGGGATTTGTAATTGAAATAGTGGATTATTCAATAAAATATGAGAAGATGAATATCAGACAAGTGACATTAGATGATGCGAAGGCCATCAACAGTATCTATAATGCATATATAGCCGAGACGACGATCACATTTGAGACGGAAGAACTGCAGGATGCGGAAATGCTCGCCCGCATCAAGGAATTATCAGCTCATTATCCCTATTTCGTCTGTGATATAGACGGGGTGGTGGCAGGATATTGCTATGCGCATCCTTGGAAAGCAAGGGCTGCCTATCAGCACACATTCGAGACGACCATATATCTCAGTCCTGCCTGTCAGCATCAGGGCATCGGCTCAGCTCTTATGCACAGGCTCATAGACGAATGCCGCAATCGCGGGGTTCATGCCTTGATTGCCTGTATCACTGATGGTAATACGGCAAGTAATGCATTGCATGCAAAGTTAGGTTTTGAGCAAGTGTCTCATTTCCGTGAAGTAGGCATGAAATTCGGC
>DAIRCP010000103.1:0-4969 GCA_036796635.1 Prevotella sp.
TGGGCAACCTTGTGGAACTGATGACAAATATGGCATTCGATGGTGACTGGCAACCCTTTATCAAAAAAATAGCCAATGCCTATCGCGACGTATCATCCGTGAGGGATTCCATCCGCGGCGAACAGAATCTGCAAGGATTCTTCAAGGCATATCTCTCCATGACATCCTATTTCTTAGTGCAACCCGAACTAGAGATGAATTACGGGTACTGTGATTTCTTTTTGATAGGTGATAAGACCAAATACGAGGAAATCAGCCACAGCTTCATCCTCGAGCTGAAATACAGCAAGCCCACCGCCACCGCCGAGGAACTTGCCGCACAGGCGGAAGAAGGCAAAGCCCAGTTGCACCGGTATGCTCAAGACAAGGTGGCGCAGCGCTTGGCAGCTCCCACCACCATGCATCTGATACTCCTGCAGTTCAAGGGCAGTGAGGTGGCAGTCTGCGAGGAAATCAGATGATGATGCTTTGTGATAAGTAATTATATTTCAATTTCTGTCTCTCCCTTCGTTTTTTTTCTCACTTTTTTATTCTCCTCCACCGTATATAAGTTATTGAATAATAGATATATATATTAAAAAGTGGATGATAAATAAAAATAACAAATTATATTTATGGAAATTATATAAAATAAAATATCTGTACTAATTATATACATAATAATCTATGTATGCGTATCATATCCGAGTCTTAAAGATCCTCCAAATATGACTAAGAGCAAAAAAGAATACCAGGTATTTATATTGATTATACAGTATCTGAATACATGTCTGTGCCCCAAAACTACAGAAAATTGTAGCTTTGGGGCACAAAGAAATTAAAATGACATGGTTTCTACCCAATTACAGGGCAGTTTACTTCACCATCACCTTTTTATTTCGGCGGATATATATACCCTTACCGGTAGGCTTGGCTAATTTCACACCCTGCAGTGTGTAATATGGAGCATGGTCATCATCTCCCTCCTTGACTGCGGAAATACCGGACGAGCCAAATGTATCAAATTTCTTTCTGCATAATTCGACATCGGGATCCGTTGACAAGATAAGATGATAACAAGACAAGATGGCTGTGTAGTATCTGTCTTCGGTATAATCGTCAAGATTGAATTTAAACTCCCTCGTCTCACCTGATGGGATTAGCTGATATGTCTCAGTCCGTTTGGAAAAGTAGTAATGTACCGTGTCATAGGGTTCTTTCACATACAAGTCAAGCCTCAGTGGATTCATATAAGGTTCGGTATTCATGTTTTTGACGGCAGCGATGAATTGATGTTTTTCCTTATCTATTTTCACATATACCGTATCCAAATCCGCTGGGGTGGTGGGTGCCGGAATCACATCCATGACTGCGCTTCCAATCACATTAGTGCCCTGCTCATCGGCAGCTATCCAAACATGATACTGGCCCGTTGTATCAGGAGTAAAACTCAAATCATACATTTCCGATGCACCTGCCTCTATGGCAACACCAGTCAGGTCGCAATATTGACCTTTGTCTGATGTACTGCTGGCAAACACATACAGATTGCCATTATATTCAGTTGACTGATTCTGTACAGTTACCTGAATAGGCTGTTTGGTATGAATTACACTATTTCCTGTAAATGCTATCGTAGCCTTCATATTGGTGACAGGATATATCGTAAACGATACATTTTTATTTGCATCTACAGTGGTCAGCACATAACTGTTTGAATGCAAAGAACTGTAAAGACGGGTTGTGCCCTGCTCGCGACTCACCGGTACTATCTTGTATGTACCGGGATCCAACGTACTGGCATCCAGATAGTATTTCAGTCCAGATAGAAACGCTACCTTCATTGATTTACTCAGTCCTAGCGCTGTCATTGTCCCGTCATCATGGAGCTGAGCAAAGCCTACTTCGAAAGGACCTTCTTTCACAAACGTGTTCCATAGCGTGGTGATAATCCTATTACCCTCTGTTTGTAGATTATATATTTTCAAAAATATCGGCATTTCCGGATCATCAGTAGGTTTCTGGATACCGATCACCATATCCTGTCCCATCGTGAATTCATAGTCAGTAGTGCTTCCGCCTATAGAACCGACAGGATTTAATATGGCAAGCTTGAAATAACCGTCGTAATATCCACTCCATCCCCAGTTGATGTGGTAATATCCGGTGCCGTCATAACCATCGCACACAAAAGCATGTCCACCGCTCTTCGAGGTACCTCCATAAACTACGGGACGTGCATCCTTCAATTCATTATACAGCAGACTGTCCCATTCACTGATGGTGTAAAATGCCCTATCCATGTACCGTACATTTTTGTCGTAGCCGAAATATCGGATGAGTGCAGGAGCCTGATCTAGGCCATAAGCCTCTCCGAAACTACTGGTATAATTCATCTGCAAGGCCTGTCCGCAATAGCGCATCAACTTGGCCACTGCGTTGTTGCTGTCTTCTGTGGTGTCACCCTCCAGGACGGGCATCTTGGCCCAGTCAAATTTGGTCTTTGCCAGTTCTGTCATCTTCATAGAATCGGTTTCGGTGGTGTAGGCAGGTATCACCGTCGTGGAGTCCTGCGGCCATTGGTGATAGTTCATCACCTGCGCCATTGAAGTGGCAACACATCCTGTGGGACATCTACCTGTTTTCCCCATGGGGCAGAGATCGTTATAAGGCGATCCCTGATCCCATTCCGTCTTGACCAGCGGAGCTACCGCATTGTGGATGCTCACCTTCCTCACGCTGTTGATTTGTTCTTCAGAGGCATTGTCCAGCATCTCTATCTGCTCTCTATAAGTATCCAGCCACGCTTTCATATTAGATGGCATATTACTTTCATCGAAAGTGCCATTGGTGGAATAACCCAGAATAGGTTCTGTACGGTCATCTCCCGATACAATGACGTAGCCCTTGCCGAGGGCAGCGTTGAACACATAAAAGGCGGCATCACCGGAGGACTGAGCCTTACGGGGGCTTTTCGCTATCAGTTTCATCATCTCTCCCGATATATTCAAGCCACGTTCCTTGAGAAAAGAGGCTGCCTGCATACGGGCATTTCCCTTGGTCACCTGTTTGCCCGATGAGGACAAAGAAACCAATAACACTGTTAAAAGTAGAAGTAAATGCTTCATAATCGTTGTGGTATTAATTTTAATATATCGTAAATCCCAACCTTGTAAGTTGATATATTCTATTCTTAAGAATCTGTATTATATGATCCGAATCCGGTCTTCAATCAAAGTCGGCCGGAAATGCAGGCCGACTTTGATTGTGCATCAGTTATCGGAAGTTTTACTTTACCATCACCTTTTTATTTCGGTGTATATATATACCCTTACCGATAGGCTTAGCTAATCTCACACCCTGCAGTGTGTAATATGGAGTCTGGTCATCATATTCCTCCTTGACTGCGGAAATACCGGATGAATGAAATGAATCAAACGGCTTTGCGCATATTTCGACATCGGGATATGTTGACGCGAATGAATGATAATAAGACAAGACGGCTAAGTAGTATCGGTCTTCGGTATAATTGTCAAGATTGAATTTAAACTCCCTTGTCTCACCCGGGGCGATTAGCTGATATGTCTCGGTGCGATAGGAAAAGTGGTAAAACGAGTCTTGGGGTTCTGCCTCATACAAGTCAAACGTCAGTGGATTCATATAAGGTTCGGTATTCATGTTTTTGACGGCAGCGATGACTTGATGGTTTTCCTTATCTATATTCACATATACCGTATCCAAAAGTGCCGCAGTGGTAGGTGCCTGAATCACATCCATGACTGCGCTTCCAATCACATTAGTGCCCTGCTCATCGGCAGCTATCCAAACATGATACTGGCCCGTTGTATCAGGAGTAAAACTCAAATCATACATTTCCGATGCACCTGCCTCTATGGCAACACCAGTCAGGTCGCAATATTGACCTTTGTCTGATGTACTGCTGGCAAACACATACAGATTGCCATTATATTCAGTTGACTGATTCTGTACAGTTACCTGAATAGGCTGTTTGGTATGAATTACACTATTTCCTGTAAATGCTATCGTAGCCTTCATATTGGTGACAGGATATATCGTAAACGATACATTTTTATTTGCATCTACAGTGGTCAACACATAACTGTTTGAAGGCAAAGAACTGTAAAGACGGGTTGTGCCCTGCTCGCGACTCACCGGTACTAACTTGTATGTACCGGGATTCAGTGTACTGGCATCCAGCTTGTTTGTCAGCCCTTCAAATAGAAACGCTACCTTATGTGGCTCACTCAGTGCTGTTAGTGCTGTCATTGTCCCGTCATCCTCAAGTTGTGCCCAACCTATTTCAAAAGGACCTTCTTTTACGAATGTGTTGTGTAAATAGGTAATGATACTATCACCATTTATCTCTAGATTGTATGATCGCAAATAGATTGGAATTTCCGGATCATGAGTAGGTTTCTGGATACCTATCACCATATCCTGTCCCATCGTGTATCCATCGGTAGTCGTGCTTCCGCCGGTACCGGAACCGGCAGGATTTAATATGGCAATCTTGAAATAACCGTCATAAGATCCACCCCATCCCCAGTTGATGTGGTAATATCCACTGCCGTCATAACCATCGCACACAAAAGAATGTCCACCGCCCTTCGAGCTACCTCCATAAACTACGGGACGTGCATCCTTTAATTCATTATACAGCAGACTGTCCCATTCACTGATCGTGTAATATCCTCTTTCCAGGCACCGTGCATTTTTGTCGTAGCCGAAATATCGGATGAGTGCAGGAGCTACATATTGGCTATAAGACAATCCGGAATTACTGGTATAATTCATCTCCACGGCCTGCCCGCAATAGCGCATCAACTTGGCCACTTCGTTATTATTTTCTTCAGTGGTGTCACCCTTCTGGACTGGCATTTTGGTCCAGTTGAATTTGGTCTTTGGCAATTCAGACATCTTCATAGAATCGGTTTCGGTGGTGTAGGCAGGTATCACCGTCGTGGAGTCC
>DAIRCP010000103.1:5069-10433 GCA_036796635.1 Prevotella sp.
GACAAAGAAACCAATAACACTGTTAAAAGTAGAAGTAAATGCTTCATAATCGTTGCGGTATTAATTTTAATATATCGTAAATCCAAACCTTGTAAGTTGATATATTCTGTTATTTATTCGTATATATGATTTTTTCTCTGATACAAAAATACTAATATTCAATCAAATGGGGGATATGATTTGGTCAGTTGTTGTTGTATCTTGTCACATAGTTGTTACAAATCGTCAGAATCTGTATTGGGTTATCCGAATATGGCTTTCGTATTGTCGTTCTTGGTACCGTGATACCTTGAAGTTTGCTTCCCTTTCCGCTGGTTCGGGTATTATATTATCTATAATCAGGAGGTGATGTGCTTAGTGGACATAGGACAAAATAATACAAATTCTGACAGAATGAAACAACTTGCTGCCAGAATGAAACAACAACGGCTACTGAAATCTTTGATAATTGATTTAAATTTTGTTACTTTGTGAAAACTCTTATAAGGTCATTATGAATAGACTGATATTTTTTTTTCTTTCTGCATTCTATGTGCTCACTTCTCAGGGTGATGTCCGTGTGGTATTCACTCCTCAGTGGACAGCGCAAGCGCAGTTCGCTGGTTACTATGTAGCTTTGCAGAAAGGCTTCTTCCGGCAGGAGGGGCTGGATGTGGTGATTGAGCATCCTTCTGCATCAAGCAGCAGTTTCAGCAGGGTCAAGAAAGGACGCTGCCAGTTTTCCACCTGCCAGTTGATGACAGCTATCAGTCATATCAATGAAGGTGTTCCTTTGGTGAATATCCTGCAGACTTCACAGCGTAATACTCAGGTGATAGTAAGCCATCAGCCTATTCGGAATCTTCGTTCCCTGAAAGGTAAACGGGTAGGCAACTGGACGGCAGGTTTCTCTGCCCTTGGAAAAATCATGGACAAGGAGCATCATCTTGGTATCACGTGGATACCTTTTGTACAGAATGTGAGTCTGTTTATCAGTGGTGCCGTGGATGCTACCATGGCACAGAGCTATAATGAATACTTCCAGATATTGGCTTCCGGCCAACCTATAACAAAGGTAAATGTTTTGAGTATGGCAGAGGTGGGTTACGATGTGCCGGAAGATGGCCTTTATGTCACGGCCCCATATTATCGCAAACATCCGGATATCGTGAAGCGATTCAGAGCAGCGGCACTCAGAGGATGGCTTTATGCCCGTACACATCCGGATGAGACGCTACATATCGTGATGAAAGAAATGAGAATTTCCGGACTTCATCCAAACAGACTCGCGCAGAAGTGGATGCTGAAAGAAATCATCAAATGTATGCGAGACAGAAAAAGCGGTAAGGTGCAGACTTTACTGCGTCCGGAATCCGTGGATTTTGCCAATAGACTCCTCTTCAGATATGGATATATCAAAAGGCAAGTAACTTATCAACAGATAACCAAACCATAAACGAGACCATGGGAAAGTTTAACTTAGACAAATTAAAGATAGAAAGTCCAAAACATTCTTTTGCCACCAGGCTGAGTCTGTTTTCTATTATAGCTGTAGGTATTCTGCTTTCGGCTGTGTTGCTCTTTTCTTACATCCAGACACGGAAGATGCTTGTGCATGAGTCTATCCTGTTCTTGAAGAGCAGGGTGTATGAGTATGGTCGTATGTTCTCTGAGATGGAAGAGGGTATGGTGGGCGCGCTTAATCAGTCACCTTGGACTGTGAGACAATACCGCAACGACCCGGACAAACTATATGATGTGGTCAGGAACATGGTGGTCAGCAATCCTTATGCAAAGTCTGCTACCATCGCTTTCGAACCTGATTATTTCCCATCTAAAGGCGAGTATTTTGCACCTACCTGTATTGCTGACAGTATGGCGAGTTTCTTTTCTTCTCATGTGAGAGTCGTGCAGCTTGGTTCTGATGATTACAATTATCATCGTGCCGACTGGTATCAGATACCTAAACTGACCAGAAAACATCGTTGGAGTGATCCTTATTTTGATAATAATGGCATCAATGAACAGATACTGACACTTTCCATTCCTATCTTTGAGGAAAGTCCCGGTGCAGATGCTATACCCGGAGATACGCTTGCGATGCGGAAATCCGAAGATGGCATAGACCCTGTGGTGCGGAATGCTAAAGATCGCTTTATCGGTGTGGTGGCTGCTGATGTATCCATGGATATGATCAACTACTTCATTACCCAGACAAATGAAAGCGATAACTATGTATTCATACTTGGCCGTGACGGGCGGTATATCATGCATCCCAATCCGGAATATGTATCTTCAGAGACCTTCTTTACTACCAATGCAACTAAAGGTGATATCAGCGTATTCCCTAATTCCCTGAAGGATTCTACCATCGTGAATTGCGGGCGCCGACTACTCGCCGGACAATATTGTGACAGTCTGGCTCATGTCACGCTTGATGGGACTTCCGGATTTATCTTCGTACGTAATCTGGATGAACTGGGCTGGACAGTCTGTCTGTTTGTTTCCGATGCACAGTTTTATGCACCCATCATCCGTTTGAAGATGATTTTCATCGGTGTATTTATCGTAGGACTGATATTACTTTTCATCATCTGTTACCGTACAGCCAAGCACGTAAGTAAACCGTTGGAGCACTTTGCGCGTTCTGCCGAGGATATAGCAGGGGGTAATTTTGATACCACCTTGCCTAAAGTAGTTACAGAGGATGAGATGCGCAAACTTGATGATTCCTTCCAGTTTATGCAGCAGTCGCTGAAACAATATATCAGCGACTTGCAGAATGTGACAACCAGCAAAGAGCGTATAGAGAGCGAACTGCGAATAGCCCATCAGATACAGATGGACATGATACCCAAGATATTCCCACCGTATCCCGACCGCAAAGATCTTGATGTATATGCATCATTGACACCTGCCAAGGAGGTGGGTGGTGACCTCTATGACTTCTTCATGCAGGACAATATGCTCAATTATATAATAGGTGATGTGGCAGGCAAGGGAGTACCGGCATCCCTGGTGATGGCAGTGGCGCGTACGATGTTCCGTATCATAGCTGCCAACCAGGCTGATCCGGCAAAGATTGTAACGCAGCTGAACAATGCGCTGAGTGACGGAAACGACACCTGTACATTCGTTACGGTATTTGTGGGAGTAATCGATCTGGATGCCCGTCACATGGTGTACTGTAATGGTGGCCACGATGCACCGGTCATTATCACGCCCGACGGTCATGCCCAGTTTATGGACTTGATACCCAATATGCCTGCCGGTATTATCAGCGACTTCGAATATAAGAAGCAGGAGATGGACTTTCCCGTAAATACGACCATACTGATGTATACGGACGGACTGAACGAGGCGGAAAACTCACAGAGGAAACAATATAGTGAAAAGCGCATTCTGGATGCCATCGAGGAGCATGAGTATCCATGTACGGCTGAAACATTGATTCACAACATGCTTGACGATGTGCATGCCTTCGTAGGTGACAACGAGCAAAGTGATGACCTGACGATGCTCGCCATTCGCTTGTCTGATAATGGGAAGTCGTAATCTTATATGAATAGAATTAATATTTAATGATATGGTCAGAAAATCTACATTATTATTTGTCGCCTTACTGATATGTATGGCAGCAGGTGCTAAACAGAGAAATCAGAAAGATGCACTACAGATAGCTTCTAGGTATATCAAGACATCTTCAGCCGCTGTCTGCAAGGTACGTGGAACGGCCACGATAAATGATACTGCTGCCTATTATGCCTTTAATGCCACAAGCGGTCATGGATTTGTCATCGTCAGTGGTGATGATGCTATGGCTGATATCGTGGGATACAGTGCAGAGGGAACATTTGATGACCAAGATATGCGCCGGCAATGCAAACTTATCTGGATCAATACACACAGTATATTAATAAGGTACGTGTAGGGAACAGTAACATCCGTCGTGCCGTACTCGATGAGAATCCGACACCGGTGGTGTCACCACTCGTGACTACGAAATGGGATCAGTACAATCCTTATAACTTACTTTGTCCGGTTATTAAGGATGCTAATGGAACTCCGATGCATTCCATTACAGGTTGCAGCACCACTGCTGCTGCCCAGATCATGAACTTCTATCAGTTTCCTATACATGGTGTGGATGAATTTTCCTACAATAGTTCATCATTAGGAAAGATGCTTACTACAGACTTCCGCAAGAGTACTTACGACTGGGCGAACATGAAGGATACTTATGTGGATAACAATTGGACGCTGGCTCAAAGCGATGCTGTATCCCTGTTGATGAGAGATGTGCAGCGCGCTATTGAATCGGAATATTATGACTATTGTACAGATGCTACTATAGGATCTTTCTCACGTGGCTTGCCTCGCCATTTCGGATATAATTGTAATTATGTGATACGTGATGCAATAGGTTCTGCAGCTTTCCTTGCCAAAATCAAGGAGTGGCTTGATGCCCGCCATCCGGTAGCGTTTACTGCCACTAACCGCAGTTTCGGCCATGCCTTTGTTGTGGACGGCTATGATACGAATGGCTTCCTGCATGTAAACTGGGGATGGAGTGGCGCCTACGATGGATACTTCAATATGGACTATATGGATTCGCGTGCTGATGATGGGATTTATCGTCTCACCATAGACCAATCCGTTTATCTTTTTACGCCGGGCACAGAGGGAGTGGCAGGGCATGAGGCTTCACGCTATCTTACTATATGGAACCAGTTGTATAATTATGATGGAGTCTTCGATGGCAACTTGGCGAATGGCTCCATTCAGCATTCCCAGTCAGGCAACGCCTATACGATAACAGTGAATGGCTTGGTGAATCAGTCGGAGGAAGACTGGAATGGCGAAGTGGCACTGCGAGTTTGGAATGAATCCAAGGATACAATTGGGGCTAGTACTACGATGAAGTTGCCGGGTACTGTCAATCAGAAGAATGCAGCATTTACCGTTTCGCTAACGGATTCCACACTGTTCACGAATCTCCCTGTCCGTAATAATTATTTTGTAAGTCTAGTCACGAGGGAGAGTGACAGTAATGAGTGGAAACCTGTGAAAGGCATCGAATATTGTGAATATATGCTGAATAGAGATCAGACTTTGTCATTCGACAATGGGGCATTTCTGGAACTGAATATCTTAGAATCAATGAAGCCAGAACGTGATACTACCTTTATTGAGAATGATCATTCCGTGCATTTCTCCTACACACTGCGTAACAAAACCGCTCGTACATTTATGGGAATGATCAATTACCTGATAGTTGACGATGAATGGGTGAATGCAGCTTATTTGAGTTATCATTTCGGCGCGTCAGTCATGTATTTCGAGACAATTTTCTTTCATTTTGCTTATTATGGGCATAACCTCACA
>DAIRCP010000104.1:0-10247 GCA_036796635.1 Prevotella sp.
TATAATAAAAAATATAAATACCTAATTTATTTTGTTCTGCTCGAAGATTATTTTATTTTTGCAGTATAGTTTTACGATAATGCCTATGTAAATGAAAAGAATTTTTTACTTAATACTCGTGCTGTTTGTGTCACTTCATTCTTCAGCATACGATTTTCTCCGTCCTGTTAAAGGGCAGATACCTGGTGGATATGACTTCTGGGTCTATACTCCGCAGGATTATTTCTATTCACTGGAAAATACGCCAGTCGTCATTTTCCTTCATGGTGCCAGTCTGTGCGGACACAACCTAAACCGTGTGCGCCGCTACGGCCCACTGGATGCCATCGTCAAAGGAAGGGAGATTGAGGCGCTTACCATTGTGCCGCAGAATCCAGGCGGGGCATGGAGTCCCAAGAAAATCATGCAAGTACTCGATTGGGTGGAAGCCAATTACAAGTGCGACAGTACACGTGTTTATGTACTAGGCATGAGTCTGGGTGGTTTTGGTACAATGGATGTATGTGGCACCTACCCCGACCGTATCGCTGCGGGCATGGCTCTATGCGGCGGCACGGGACTGAAGGACGTGAGCGGTTTGGGCAAACTGCCTTTCTGGATTATCCATGGCACAGCAGACAGAGCTGTGTCTATCAGTCAGTCTAAGGCTGTCGTAGAAAAGTTACAGGATTCCGGAAATGACACACGTTTGCGCTATGAATGGCTGCAAGGAGGAAATCATGGTACACCGGCACGTATCTTCTATCTCAAGAAGACATACGAATGGCTCTTCTCCCACAGTCTCGTGGACAAGGACCGCCCCGTAAACAAAGATATAGACATTGACTTCTCTGATATACACAAAGCCTACAGCGACATTCGGTCCGGTACACCTGACCCCCAGATCATCGACGGACCCAGTATCACTACAGGAAACGAATACTAAGACTATTACTGCTAATCTGCATTTATCTTAGCAAGGTCAATATAGTCGATGTCCGGCATCCAGTAAGCGGCATAATAGAATCGAATGCAATTGCATCCCTTATTGAGATGGATGGCAACTTTATGTGTTCCCACCTCATTGGATTTCGGCGATTTCAACAAGACAGTGGATACCAGTGTTCCATTGACTTCTACATTCATTTTGCGTTCTTCATTAGAAAGGAAGCCTATAGTCATCTCATAATCGCCACCAGTCTTACTAAATACTTGATTCCATCGCAAGTCATTCCGATCACTGTATCCTATCCAACCCACATTGGCTTGACCACTACATTGTTTCATACCGGCATTATAAATACCCGTTTTAGCAATCTGATTATTGGTCAATTCCTGGTAGTCACTGATATACGCATTTTCCGCTTCATAGCGAGTCTGTTCCAATCGTTTTTCCGCCTGAAGCATCAATACACGTGTACCGTGGGCAGGAACCGTAAACTTGCAGGAATCAGTCATACTGTCAAGATCCGTATGAGTAAACAGGTCTCTCAAAGCCACTTTTCCATCCAGGCACACATCCCGAAAAGACAACGTAACATCTTTACTTTCATTCTGAGGATTATAGATAGCCACTGCACGTTTTTTGTCCTGTAACTTCTCGAAATCCTTCACCAACACATAACAGCCATCAGTATATTTTGCCACATAAGCCTGCAGATGCAGAGAATCTTGATTGAGAGCTATCAATTCTTGATTCTTCAGCAATGCCAGTGCTGTATCTGATATCTTAGTCATATCACATCCGATAAGCAGCGGTGAATCCATGATACACCAGAGCGCGAAGTGCGTCTTATCCTCTTCCGCTTTCATGCCACGGCCTACTTCGAGCATATCCATATCATTGTAATGTCCGTCATAAGCATAAGCAGAGAGATAGAGATTCTGCTTGATGATGTCACTCACTGATGGCCACGATGCAGATATATCATGGGAGATACGCCAGGAATCACACACGTCATGTACCCAATTGCCGGGATAATCCCAACGACACACATTATACACAATATCTTTCCTGCCGGTATTCAATATGGCTTGATGGATGGCTGAATATCGCTTCTGCTCATTCAGTCCAAGATGCATGCCTCCGCAGAAGTCCACCTTAAGGAAATCGAATTTCAAATCATTAAAGAACAAGTTACAGTCCTGTTGGTCATGTTCATAAAGTCCTACGAAATTCAGATTCTTATCATGGGTACTGGAATTGCCACAGGTATTATGGCCAGCATCAGAGTAGATACCAGCCTTCAGACCCAACTGATGGATATGAGTCACTACCGGTTCCAATCCATTGGGGAATGCCTTGGCATTAATTTTCAAGGTTCCGTCATCAGCACGTCCTCCGAAATAGCCGTCATCAATATTGATATACTTATAGCCTGCCGCATCCAGTCCTGTGCTGACCATGGCACTGGCCTGATTTTTGATGATTTCCTCATTAATCCTCAGCCCGAATGCATTCCATGAACTCCATCCCATCGTCGGCGTCCTCTGTGCTTCAGCGGATAGTGCCGTAATCATGAACACTGCATACCATATTGTCTTTTTCATTTTGAATTGTTTTTTATTGGTTCCTTCATGAATAGAATAGCACAAAGATACGCAAAAATCTTATGTCTGCATTTTTTTTGCTACGTTTTTTCACGATAGCGTTTCTTTTTATGGAAATATTGCGTAAATTTGCAGTCAAATTCAACAGATATATAATGAACATTACAGAACTTTACAAGATATATCAGCAGCATCCGCTGATTACCACAGACAGCAGGGACTGTCCTGAAGGCTCCATATTCCTGGCGCTGAAGGGTGCTTCTTTTGACGGCAACAAGTTTGCTGTGGCTGCGCTGGACAAAGGATGTGCCTTTGCCATCACGGATGACAAGGATGTGTATGATGCTTATATCACACAGCAGACTGCATCCGACAGTCAAGCATCAACTGAGCCGCGCCTCATTCTGGTGGATGACTGCCTCACCACCTTCAAGGAACTTGCCCGCGAACATCGCCGCCAGTTTGATATTCCTGTAATCGGCATCACCGGCACCAACGGGAAGACCACAACCAAAGAACTGGTTTCCGCCGTACTGGCTGAGAAATATAATGTGATGTTTACCCAAGGCAACTTCAACAACGATGTGGGTGTGCCCAAGACCTTGTTGCGTCTGAGTGACGAGCATGAGATTGCCGTTGTGGAGATGGGTGCCAGTCATCCCGGTGACATCAAAAAGTTGGTGGAATATGTGGAACCTACCTGCGGTATGATTACCAATGTGGGAAGAGCACATCTCCAGGGCTTCGGTAGTTTCGAAGGTGTCAAGAATACTAAGGGTGAACTCTATGACTTTCTGTCCGCTCATGATGGACTGGTATTCATCAATGCAGATAATGAGCATCTGATGCAGATGGCAGAAGCACGTGAACTGAACCGTATGATTTCTTATGGTAAGGATGAACACTGTGATGTGTGGGGCGAAGTAGTCAATTGTGCTCCTTTCCTCAAATTCCGCTGGCGCAATGAAAGCATCGAATGGAATGAGGTTCAGACACATCTCATCGGTTCCTATAATATCGACAATATGCTGGCAGCCATCAGCATCGGTCTCCATTTCGGCATTACACCGCAACAGGCAGACCATGCACTGGAGAATTATATGCCCAGCAACAACCGTTCACAACTAGAAGTCACCGCACACAACAAACTGGTGGTAGATGCATACAATGCCAATCCTTCCAGTATGGCAGCTGCGCTGGAAAACTTCAAGGTGATGGATGTGCCCAGCAAGATGGCTATCCTCGGTGATATGCGCGAACTGGGTGAGGTGAGTGATGAGGAACATCAGAAGGTAGTGGATACCATGAAAGCCAACGGCATGGATAATGTATGGTTGGTAGGTGAGGAATTCGGCAAGACCCGCTGCGACTTCCGTAAGTTCAAGAATGTGGAGGAAGTAAAAGCAGCCATTGCTGCCAATCAGCCGCACGACTGCTATATTCTGATAAAAGGCAGCAACGGTATCAAACTGTTTGAACTGCCCTCACTGCTTTAGTATTTCCAACCGCCGCCTATACTTCTATAGATATCCACCATACAAGTAAGTTGTTGCTGTTTGGTGTCCAGTAATTCCATTTTGGCATCCAGGGCATCGCGTTCATTCATCAATACATCCAGATAATTGGCGCGACCGTTCATATACAACTGCTTGGATACCTCGATGGACTTATCCAGCGTTTTGGCCTCCTCATCCTTCAACTGATAATAGCTGCTCAGGTTGCTGATTTTCGACATCAGGTTACATACCTCAGAATAGGCAGTAAGCAAGGTCTTGTCATACCCATACAGAGCTTCCAACTGTTGGGCATCTGCCGTCAGAAAGTTAGCCTGTATCGCCTTCTTGTTGATAAGCGGTCCAGTCAATCCCCCTACTACACTAAAAGCAAGGGATTTGGGCAAACGGGTAAGATAAGAAGGATTAAAGGCATCCAGACCGAGTGCTGCGGAAATGTTCAAGGAAGGAAGAAACTCCTTGCGAGCAGCCTCCACACTATATTTGGCAGCAGCCAATTCATGCTCTGCAGCGCGTACATCCGGGCGATTTTCCAACAGTTCAGAAGGAATGCCGGTCGTCACCTGTTGCAGACTGATGGACAGGAAACCTTCCTTATTCCGTTCTATCTTGGTAGGATATCTGCCCAACAGCAGATTGAGGGCACTTTCACTCTCTGTTATTTCCTGTCGTAGCGTATATTCCTCAGAACGGGCCTTTGCCAACTCCGCCTGAAACTTTTCCACAGCCAGTTCTGTATCAGCATCTGCCTGCTTCTGAATCTTAGCAATCTCCACCGCTTTTTTCTGTAAGTCGATGTACTGATGTATCAAGTCTAGTTTATTATCGAGCGCCAGCAACTGATAGTAGTTGCCTGCCACCTGCGCGATAAGCGAAGAGAGCACAGCATTGCGCCCCTCCACTGTAGCCAAATAATGCTCGGCAGCTGCATGCTTAGACGAACTCAGTTTATGCCAGAGGTCAACCTCCCAATTGGCTTCAAATCCCAAATTATAATCCATCAACGGATCAGGCATGTCTTTGCCCGGTTCTATCTCTGTAGTGGCATTGCCTGCACCTTCACTGGTATATCGGCCTGCCTTGCTCACGCCCACACCTAACCCTGCAGAGACAGAAGGTGCCAACCTTCCGCTCTGATAGAGCAAATCACTCTTGGCAATAGCTATCTGCTGGAGCGTCATCTTCAAATCCTGATTATTGGTAAGTGCCGTATCAATGAGCGCCACCAACTGCGGGTCAGTAAAGATCTGACGCCAGGAAGTGATTGTTGTAATGGCATTGACAGCATGGCAGGTATCCATGCCATCCTGCCTATATTGTGTAGGCAACAGTGCCTTAACCTGGTCTGTCACATTCGTAGCCTGAGGGGTCTTACATCCCGTAAGGGCAACCAGTGTCGTAAACACTATAGGAAGGATTTGCTTTACTTTCATTTCTTATATTTTTTATCTTTTTGTTCAGTCAGTGGTTTATCCCGCTGATATTTCACCATTTTCACTTTCTCAGCCATTCTTCCGAATATATAATATAATCCCGGAATGAGAACGAGACCGAAAAGTGTGCCAAAGAGCATACCGCCCACAGCTGCCGTACCAATCGTACGGTTACCGATGGCACCGGCACCAGAAGCGAATACGAGTGGAAGAAGTCCTGCGATAAAAGCAAAGGAGGTCATCAAGATAGGACGGAATCGAGCAATAGCACCCTCAATGGCTGCCTGCCGTAAACTCATGCCCAGATTTCGCCGTTGTACCGAATACTCCACCATCAAGACGGCATTTTTTCCCAACAGTCCTATCAACATCACCATAGCCACCTGTGCATAGATATTATTCTCCAACCCAGTCATCTTCAAGAAGATGAAAGCGCCACAGATTCCTGCCGGAAGACAGGTAATGATAGGCAGTGGCAGGATAAAGTTCTCATACTGAGCGGACAGAATCAGATAGACGAACACCAAACAAATGACGAAGATAAATATGGCCTGGTTACCTTGGTCCACCTCATCTTTGGAAATACCAGCCCAGTCATAGTCAAAACCGTGCGGCAGATTTTTTTCCGCCACCTCTTCTATTGCCTTAATAGCCTGACCGCTACTGCATCCCTGTGCCGGTGAACCGGTCACTTCGGCAGAATTATACAGATTATGACGAGTCACCTCACTCATACCATACACTTTTTCCAGATGCATGAAGTCAGAATAAGGCACCATCAGTCCCTGATTGTTCTTCACCGTCAGTCCCATCAGATTGCGCGGGAATGCACGATACTGCGGCTCCGCCTGTACGATGACTTTATAAGGTTTGCCGAATCGGATAAAGCCCGTTTCATAATCAGAACCGATCATGGTGGAGAGGTTGTCCATGGCGGAACCGATGGATACCCCTTTCTGCTCTGCAATATCATTATTGATGCGCAACATATATTGCGGGAAACTGGCAGAATAGAACGTAAAGGCACTTCCTATCTCCGGGCGTTTATTCAATGCCTTGACGAAATCCTTGCTCACCTGTTCCATCTGGTGATAATCGTTGTTGCCCGTTTTATCCAATAGTCTGAGCTCGAATCCGGAAGCAGCACCATAACCTGGAATTGAAGGTGGTTCAAAGAATTCTATTTCGGCATCCGTTATCGACTGACATTTCTGTTCCAAATCGCTGATAATCTCTTTAGCCGAGTGTTTTCTGTCTTTCCAAGGCTTCAGATTAATCAAGCATGAACCAGAGTTAGCACTTGTACCTTCAGAAAGTATCTCATAACCAGCCAAAGAAGATACGCTTTCCACCCCATCTTCATTTCTAGCGATACTGAGCAATTCCTTGGTCACCTTGTTCGTACGTTCAATCGTCGAGCCTGGTGGCGTCTCTATCACCGCATACACCATACCTTGGTCTTCCTGAGGAATAAATCCGGATGGAAGATGATTATTGACAAAGAAAGCTATTGCACAGAAAATAAGAAGCAAAGGTAAGGTAACCAACTTATTCGTCACAGTACGTTCCAGCGTCTTACGATAGCCGATAGTACCTTTGTCAAATCCTGCATTAAACTTATCAAGTGCCTTATGGAGCCATGACTTCTTCATATTCCCTTCCTGTTCTCTGGTCAGTATCAATGCACATAGAGAAGGAGTAAGCGTCAACGCTACGAATCCTGAAAGAATAATACTCGAGGCCATCGTTATAGAGAACTGGCGATAGAACATACCTTCCGGTCCTCCCATAAAGGCAACAGGAATAAATACCGATGCCATTACAAGCGTTACGGCTACGATGGCACCACTTATTTCCTTCATAGCTTCCTGCGTGGCTTCCAAAGGCGGCAGATGCTCTACAGCTATCTTCACATTAACGGCCTCTATCACGACGATGGCATCATCCACCACGATACCTATGGCCATAACAAGCGCAAAGAGCGATATCAGATTGAGCGTAATACCAAAGGCCAGCATTACCGCAAAACTTCCGATAAGTGATACAGGGACAGCCATACACGGAATAATGGACGATCGCCAGTCACCCAGAAATATAAACACGACGAAGGCTACAAGGACAAAAGCTTCAAACAGCGTATGGATTACCTTTTCTATTGACGCATCCAGGAAGCGGCTGATATCATAACTGATTTCATAGTGCATTCCCTTCGGCATGTCTTTCTGCAGTCGCGTCATCGTCTTCTTCACATTCTGAATCACGTTACGGGCATTGGAACCATAAGCTTGTTTCAGCGTGATTGCTGCCGATGGATGACCATTCAGAGAAGAGTAGATATCATACATTTCACTGCCGAAGTCAATATCAGCCACATCTTTCAGTCGCACAAACTGCCCATTCGGATTGGATTTCAGAATGATATTGCCGTATTCTTCTGGCGTGGTATATCTGCCAGGGTACTTCAGCACATATTCAAAGTTCTCCGGTTGCTTACCCGAACTTTCTCCCAATTTACCTGGCGATGCCTCAATGCTTTGGTCTTCCAGTGCCTGGTTCACGTCGTCGGCCGAGAGATTATAGGCGGTGAGTTTGTCCGGTTTCAGCCATACGCGCATGGCGTAGTTACGTGTACCCAGAATATCCAAGTCGCCCACGCCATCCACGCGCAACAGTTCTGGTGAGATGTTGATATCGGCATAATTGAAAAGAAATTTCTGATCCGCCTTGGGATCATCGCTGTAAAGGTTGATATACATCAGTATATTAGGTTCCTCACGAGAAATTTTCACGCCCTCACGTATCACAGCCGGCGGCAACTTGTTGGTAGCAGCAGATACACGGTTCTGTACATTGATGGCATCCACATTCGGGTCCGTGCCCAGTTTGAAAACCACATTGATTTCACCCTCACCGTCATTACCTGCATCGGATTCTATATATTTCATACCAGGTACTCCATTCAGAGCCTGTTCCAACGGAATGACCACAGCTTTAATAAGGAGTTCATTATTGGCACCTGGATAGTTGGCAATCACATTCACCTTTGGAGGTGAAATGGAAGGATACTGCGTGATAGGCAAATTAAAAAGGGACAACACGCCCACAAATATGATAACCAGAGATACCACAATAGACAGTACCGGTCTGCGGATAAATTTCCTGAACATCTTGTAATAATAATAATTTAATACGATTAACTGTATACGATCTAATTAACTGGCTTTCAGTTTAATAGACTGTAAGGCTTCTCCCGGTGCCTTGAAACGGCTAGTGATATGGTCACCATCATTCACCTTCTGCACGCCATCGAAGATGAAGCGTTCACTGGTGGACAGGCCTGAAGAAATGACGTAGATACCCTGTTTTTCAAAAGCCACTTTGATGGGACGTGAATGAACCACGCCATTGGCATCAACCACAAACACATATCGTTGGTCTTGTATTTCAAATGTGGACTGTTGCGGAATAATCATTGCATGGTGAACAGGTATATTCATCCGCACAGTACCAGTCTCTCCGTTTCTCAGGATACGATGGTCATTATTGAATTTAGCACGGAAAGCAATATTACCCGTACTATTGTCGAATTCTCCCGATACATTCATGATATGTCCCTGTGCGGCAAACGGTTCTCCATTTGCCAGAATCAAGGTCAGAGGGAGTTTGTTGAATTCATCGGCATGTGTCTGGTAATCCAAGTATTCCGGTTCGGATACATTAAAGTACACATACATATTGGTATTGTCAGAAAGACTGGTAAGCAGGTCACCGCTCTGAATCAGACTTCCTTTTTTATTAGGAATGCGTCCAATGATGCCGGAAAAAGGAGCACGGATTACAGACAGTTGGCGATGGAGCGTAGCCAGGCGGTAATCAGCCATAGCACCGGCCAGTTTAGCCTGAGCCATCTTACGAGCATTCTTCGATACAATATGATTGTTTGTCAGCGTAGATGTATTCTGCAGTTCTATCTGTGCCTGTTCCACATCTGCCTTTGATTTATCCACCTCTTGCTGTGCGCCTACAATTGTTATACGGAATAGTGGTTGTCCTGCTTTCACTACCTGACCTTCATCCACATAAATCTCCTGCAGGAGACCATCCATCTGAGCTCTTATCTCGATATTCTTCTGCGACTGTATATTGGCTACATAATCTTTGGATATCGATGTATTCATCACTTCCGCAGAAGTAACCGTGTAAACTGTAGTTGACTTTTCTTCCTTTGAAGATTTGCAACCTGTTGCCATGAGCACTATGCCAAGGGCAAACACCAGCACCTGCTTCTTCATTAATTTTACTTTATATGATTTTACTATCTTATTTTAAGGCGCAAAAGTATAGCATTCCCATCATATAAAATCTGAAAAACAATTAGAATGTTCTAATCACAACTTTTTTTAATCACTTCGTAACCACGGTGAAAGACTGATGGACTGACAAGAGAAAATGAAAAAATGGCATGAATTGCACTACAGAAAGTGCAATCTTTATTAAAAACTGCACAATTTGCAGTGCAATTTCATTATCTTTTGCAAAAAGACAAAAGACATGGATTTACAATTAGCTCAATCGAGGTAGGTGGCAAGAACAAAACCAAGAAACAGATTCATAATGCGAAGTTGGGATATGTGGTAAAGGATGACATAGAATACGGGGCTGAGAATATCATTCCCCTCTGGATGTTCGGATTAAACTATTAATAATTGATACATCAGCCGACACTTACGACACTTACAACACGTAGCCTTTGTTTATCGGGGATTCAGTG
>DAIRCP010000105.1:0-10177 GCA_036796635.1 Prevotella sp.
ATTACTTCAGTTCATCCAGAGACCAGTGATCCTGCCACTTCACCACAGGCAGACCATGCTGGAAAGTGATGGGTAACCAGATGTAACGCGCATCAATGGGATGTTCCGGACGCCATATATCTGCCATGAAAATATAGCTGTCTGTTTTCCCCGGCACTTTCAGAATATAGGTACTCTGACCACCAAAGGTCTTATCGGCATTCGGACCTATACAGGGATTGTCATATTGTCGCCATGGTCCCCATATATGGGTGGCAGAAAACAGACGGGCGGTATTGGGATCCCAGCCCGTACAGCCCGATGTAATCATCCAGTAGGTACCGTTACGCTTAAAGATGGCGGGCGCCTCATTCTGGCCACCGGCTGCCACACGCACGTATCTACCTGTATGGAATGTATAGTCGGCAGACAGTTCTGCTATCTGGATGGTCAAGTTATCCTCGCTGGAAAAGATATGATAGGCTTTGCCATCATCATCCACAAATACGGTCTGGTCGCGGGCCATCTGTCCGGTCTCGAAGTCACGTTGCAGAAACATTCCCTGTTCTATGGCACGTCGCCAAGTGGGAGTCCACCATTCGGTATAGTCAGACGGTTTCAGCGCCCGGGCTGTCTTGATGATGGTATCGGTCCAGTCTATGGGATATTTATAAGCATTGACACGTGAACTATGTAAAAAGGTGTACGGACCAGTGGGTTTATCAGCCACAGCCACTCCGGCACGGGCGGCTGCATAGCCCAGGTCCTTCAGTTCCAGATGGAACCACATCACAAACTTATGCGTCTTCGGGCAATAGATCACTTTCGGCCGTTCCAGGATACATCCCTGTTCGATGTCACTTCCCTGTTCATGCGATACTGCAAGTGCTACGCCCTCATTCTTCCAGGTAGAAAGATTGCGGGATGAATAACAGGTGACACCCACCATGGCGGAAGAGGTGTTCTCCGCCTTATGCTCGCCAAACCAATAATAAGTACCCTTGTATTCCAGTATCCCACCACCATGCGCATTGATGTGGATTCCTTTGTCATCTGGCCAGATTTCGCCTGACCGTATTTCACCCTTTGCATAAGTAACAAGTGATACCAACATAAAGGATAATGTAGTAATCAGTGTTGATATTTTCATCTTAAGTTTAGTTTATGCTGCAAAGTTACTTATTTTTTTGAAATAAGGAAATATGTTGGCGGAAAATCACTCTTTTTATCATTTCGGGAAATTCTGCTAACTATCATGGCGTTTCTGCCATCGGAGGAATAGTGAAAACGCCGTATCTTTGCACCAGAATAAAAAAAACAATGTGATTATGAACAAGATTAAATCAACAATCGTCGTGCTGATGTCGCTCATTACCCTTACTGCCTGTGCAGGAGGAAACAGTAATCAAAAAGCCAATCAGCAGACAACTAATAAAAAGGAGAAAAATAATATGGAAGCTATTCACTTGACAAAAGCAGAGTTTTTAAAGAGAGTATGTAACTATGAAGCCAATCCCAACACGTGGAAATATGAGGGAACAGTACCTTGTATTGTTGACTTCTATGCCACCTGGTGCGGACCATGCAAGATGTTGTCACCACTGATGGAAGAACTGGCTCAGGAATACGATGGTAAAATCGTAGTTTATAAAATAGATGTAGACAAGGAACCTGAATTGGCAGCTGCCTTCGGTATTCAGAGCATCCCAACAGTACTGTGGTGTCCGATGAAAGGTGACCCAACAGTGACACGCGGTGCCATGATGAAGAGCGAGCTAAAGAAAATGGTGGAAGATACGTTGCTGAAATAAAAAAAATGATTATCTTTGGGCCGTAACAGTAAAACGATACCAAAATGATACATTCAGCAGCAATAGACTATCAGTTTAATACCCGCCTCGACGGAAACATCGCCATCACCTCCGGATTCCATCGGAATCCCACTTTACAGAAGAACCCTACTCTGTATAAGTTTCTTTGGGTGAGAGATGGTGAGGTAGCCGTCGAGGTGGACCATGTAAAGATGGTACTCCACAAGGATGAGATTATGCCCCTCACCCCACTCCATCACATAGATATTGATACCGTGGAAGGTGAATATCTCACTGTGCTCTTCAACAGTAATTTCTACTGCATCTTCGGTCATGACGATGAGGTGTCTTGCAGCGGATTCCTCTTCCATGGCTCCAGCAACGTGATGGTGCTGAAACTCACCGAAGAAGAGTCCCAGGTGCTCTGCAATGTCATCGATGACTTTATGGCAGAAACAGCCATCCACGACCGCCATCAAGAAGAGATGCTCCGCATCCTGCTCAAGCGGTTTATCATCACCTGTACCCGCATTGCCCGTAAACGTTACTCCATGAATGAGGACTGCGAGAAGGCGTTCGACATCGTGCGGAAATTCCATGTACTCGTAGACAATAACTATAAAGAAAAGAAGCGAGTCCAGGATTATGCCGACATGCTCTTCCGCTCACCCAAGACCTTATCAAATTTGTTTGCCGAATATGAATTACCGTCTCCCCTTCATATCATCCATGAACGCGTGATAGCCGAAGCCAAACGTCTGTTGCTCTACACCGATAAGAGTGCAAAGGAAATCAGTGAGATACTTGGATTCGAGGATCTCGCCACATTCAGTAGATTTTTCAAGAAGATGGAAGGAAAGAGTATTTCCGACTATCGCAAAGAGACTATCCAGTCATGATGACCGAAAGCCACCTATAGTATAAAAGATTTTTTAGCAGTTTATTTGCATATTCAGATTATTTGGTTTATTTTTGCACCTTCATCAAATAAGGTCATATAAAATATATTATATAATAATGAGATATCTATTTTTGTTGGTAACCATTCTCTCTGTCACCTCCACAAGTGCCAGAACCGTCAAGAAGGTTGTGGATGTCAACGGCAATTGCCGGGTCTGCAAGACGCTCATAGAAGGAACGGTGAGAGGTATTGACGGAGTCATTTCCACCGATTGGAATATCAAGGCCAGAAAGTTGGCAGTAATCTATAACGACGAAAAGACCACTATCAGAGATATAGAGGAGAAAATTGCCGCCGGCGGATTTGACACACAACACGTAAAAGCCAGCAATAAAGACTATTACAGTCTGCCGGAGTCCTGCAGATACCGCAGTCACGGTAAGAAGGACCATACCAATAAATAAACTGATCATCATCGATTTCTATCAATAACAGAAAATATACATGAAGCCAATTCTGAATATTTCCAGCAGGAAGGCCATCACAGCAGCCATGCTATTGATGCTTCCGCTTGCACCTGCCATCGCCACGATTCAGTGGATACCATCAACCTCGGCACAACGTGATTTACTGGTCAGCCGTGACACGACTGACACTGAGAAACCTGCGACCACTCAGGAAAACGAAGACAATAAAAACGATAAGAAGAAGGATAAAGCCGACAAGAAGAAGGAAGAGTCTGCTTATGACAAACTCATCAAGCAGGGCGGTTCCTATACACAGGGCATGCTGTCTATCCGACACATCAAGGACGACTGGTACATGGAAGTGCCCGACTCGATGCTGGGACGACTGCTACTTACCGTGACCCGTTTCACTTCTGTTCCCCAGGGATTCAAGATGTTACCGGGCGAGGAGATAGAACGCAACACCATCTACTTCGAGAAATACAACGAGAGCACGCTCTTCCTGCGCCAGTTTGTGCAGGATACGTATGCCAATGAAGACCAGGCTATATCACGGTCACTAGCCCAAGCCAACATCAACCCGATTGTGGCGAAGCTGGAGGTAATCGGCGATGACAAGAAGAAGGCCAAAGACAGCCATCTGGTGAATGTGACCAAATTGCTGATGGGCGATAACCCTATCTTCGGATTGGACAATGGCGACCGCTCCGCTGTGATGCTGGGGTCACAAACCAATGACCGTTCATTCATCGACACCGTGAAGACTTACCCCACCAACATGGAGGTGCAGTCCATCCGTACCTTCACCACTACCAAAGGTGGTTCTGAAGCCAGCAAGACCGGACAAATCACACTCTCACTCAACACCTCTGTGGTCATGCTGCCCAAGATGCCCATGCGCCCCCGCTACTGGGATGAGCGTGTAGGCTATTTCACCGACAAGAGGGTGGAATACAGTGATGACAAGTCACCCAAACATGAGCAGATTATCTCCCGATACAAACTCGTGCCTAAGAATATTAAGAAATATCTCAAGGGCGAACTCACAGAGCCCGTCAATCCTATCGTCTATTATATTGACCCCAACACACCGAAGAAGTGGATTCCCTATCTGATAGCCGGTATAGAAGACTGGAACCAGGCTTTCGAAGCTGCCGGATTCAAGAATGCCATTCAGGCTAAGGAATGGCCGAACGACAAGGATATGAGTGTGGATGATGCTCGATACTGTGTACTGCGCTATCTGCCTTCGGAGACGGAGAACGCTTACGGTCCACGCATTGCTGACCCGCGCAGCGGAGAGATTATCGAAAGTCACGTATGCTGGTACCACAATGTGATAGCACTGCTGAAGAAATGGTATATGACGCAGTGCGGACCACTGGACAAGCGTGCCCAGACAATGAACATGGATGACAAACTGATGGGACAGCTCATCCGCTTCGTATCCAGTCATGAGGTGGGACATACGTTGGGACTTCGCCATAACATGGGTGCCAGTTTTGCTACGCCTGTGGAAAAGTTGCGCGACAAGGCATGGGTAGAGGCACACGGACATACCGTGAGCATCATGGACTACGCCCGCTTCAACTACGTGGCACAGCCGGAAGACGGTATCAGCGAGAAGGGACTCTTCCCCCGCATCGGCGACTATGACAAGTGGGCCATCAAATGGGGATACCAATATCGACCTGAGTTCAAGAATGCCAAAGAGGAAAAGGATGCCCTGCGTGCAGAGGTGACCAAGAAGCTCACTGCCGACCTACGTCTCTGGTTCGGCGGCGAAGGTACCAACAGCGACCCACGTGCCCAGACGGAAGACTTGAGCGATGATAATATCAAGGCTGCCAGTTATGGCATCAAGAATATGAAACGGATAATGACCAATCTGGAAAAGTGGACTTACCAGCCCGACGGCGTGACTGACGACCTGAGTGAGATACACCATGAACTCCGTTCGCGTCTGAGACTCTTCCTGGGTCATGTGCAACTGCATATCATCGGTAAACTGGACAACAGCAATATACCTAACCGCCCCGTAAAGGAGTACGAGAGCAAGGCTCGCCAGAAAGAAGCCATCCAGTGGATAGACGACAATATATTCACTGCACCGATGTGGCTCTATCCGGAAGAGATCTGCAATAAACTGGGCACAGACTATAAGGAAGAGATTTCCGACCGCCAGACAGGTGCCCTGACCGTGATGCTCACGCCCAATCAGATAGACAATATCAATGATGAGTCAATGAGTAATATGAAGAATCCCTATACGGTGCAGGAATATCTGGGCGACGTATTCAAGGCTGTCTGGAAACCGCTGACGGACAAGAATGACATACAGAATGACCTACGTCGCAGTATGCAGCGTACCTATATCGACCTGCTGGGCAAGATATTGGTGCCTACGGATTCTCAGCAGCGATTTGGCAATAACATCATCAACCGCTCAGATGTCGTGCCTTACGTGGCACAACATCTGGACCAGGTGGAAAGCTATGTAAAAACCCAGTTGACTGCAGCCAATTCCATCAACAAGTACCATTATCAGGATTTGCTTAGACGCATCAATGTGATAAAGAAAACCTTCAACGGCGATAAATAGCAACGCTATTTCAAGCAGAAAAACAAAAACGGGAATAATCGCCAACTTATGCGGTGATATAGCTATCCGAGACAGCAGATAATTCATGTATCTTTGCATTCATAAAACAATAACATTGTATAACGAATAAAAAGAATGAATTATGATTACCAAAATTAATGCTTTCATCAACAGCTGCCTCGAGATAGCAGCGTCACAACAACGACTAGGTGTTAACCTCATCCGTGTTGCCATCCTGATCATATTTGTATGGATTGGTGGATTAAAGTTTGCCAATTATGAAGCTGAGGGCATTGTCCCGTTTGTGGCCAACAGTCCATTCATGAGTTTTTTCTATACCAAACAGGCTCCTGAGTATAAGACCAAGAAACTGAAAGAGGGCGAATTTGACAAAGCGAAATATGAGTGGCATCAGGCAAACAATACATATGGATTTGCCAAAGGTCTGGGCGTACTGATTATGTCGATAGGCGTACTCACCTTCCTCGGCATCTTCTTCCCCCGTGTAGGACTGGTGGGTGCAGGGTTGGTAGTCATCATGACTATAGGTACACTTTCATTCCTGGTCACTACGCCGGAATGCTGGGTGCCCGACTTGGGAAGCGGTGAACATGGATTCCCGCTGCTCACAGGAGCCGGCAGACTAGTCATCAAAGATGTGGCTATCATCACAGGTGCGCTGGTCGTCATCTCCGACAGTGCACAGCGGATATTGAAGAAAAAGAAATAATCTTAGAAAGATAGGTGATATCAGGCATTTGGGTATCATCAAATTTGGAAATAACTGTATTATTGCGATTACTAATGTAGATGCGGGGAATGGTCTGTGTGGCAAATAACTGATAGATGTCACGAGATGGCTGGGCGGAATATGGCATACAGAAACCCTGCGCCTGCCAATAAGTGCTGACGGATGCTGAATCCTGTGCTCTGCTGACAGCTATCAGTCTGAAAGATTCCTGCTTCTGATAGATGCGGTACAGTGAATCGATTGCGGGCAGTTCATGCTGACAGTCCGGACAGGTGGTATTGAAGAATACAATGACTGAGATATGTCCCTTTAATGTGCCATTGGAATATACATGACCGGCATTGTCCGTCACGCTGAAGGCAGGCAGTGTATCGCCCAGATTCACCAATGAGGATGTGTCATCGGTTGACTCTTCGCTTGTCTCCGTCTGCGTACAGCCACTGAGGATGGCGCACAGGAGCATCATTGCCAGGGTGAATTTCTGTCTCATATATGCTGGATTCTATCAGGGAATTTAAAGAAGCACCGGTTTCTGAATAATAAGGAAACCGGTGTTTCTTGGTTTTATTATATTATCTTACAATTACTTTTTCAGTCTTGCAGGATGAATTATTTCGGGCTCTGACAATATAGATGCCGGCAGGCAGACGGAATATCTCATCAGCAGAATGGATATCACGCTCTGCCACATACACCTTACCGCCCATATCAGCTATCTGAATACTGTTGAGTGGGTCAGCCAGGCCGCTGGTAATCTGTACGGTACCTGCTGTAGTCAGAATGGATATATTCTCACCTGATGTGCCCGAGATATCAGTGGTCTGCT
Organism: Prevotella sp.; assembly: GCA_036796635.1. Lineage (GTDB taxonomy): Bacteria > Bacteroidota > Bacteroidia > Bacteroidales > Bacteroidaceae > Prevotella. Next base: position 7,338 of record DAIRCP010000105.1, read on the forward strand.
GGTTGTACATGATGAAGTATCTGCCCGCCTGAGCTGACGTCATGGTTACGATGGTATCGGATATAATATTCACGGTACTCTTGCTTACGGCATCATAGAGTGACACCTCGCCATTCTCAGCAGCGCTGCCGCTGATTTTCACAGTCACGGTGGTGTCTGCTCCATTCAGTATACCTACAGGTATCACAGTGGAAGTATTGAACTGATTGATCTGTACGGCCGTGTTGCCTGCTATGGAATATAATACCGGTACCTTACCCAGGTTATTGTCCTCTATGGTCTCCACATCCTCCTTGTCACTGAAGTCATTGGATGCATCGGCATTGCGTACTAGGATGATACTGTTGTTGTCTGCTGTCAGATACAACTTGCTGGTTATCGGTGAAGTCTGTCTCTTGGCTTTCAGACCTGGAGAGGAGATTCCGGCAGACTGTCCGGTCATCATCGCCTTGCTGAAGGTGATGCTGGTGGAACCGGCAGCCGTGGAGTTTTTGACGAAGAAACCTTGCATTGGTGATACAGTGGTACCAGCTACTGTGGATACCAGTTCACCGTCGGCACTGAATATCACAGCATCCTGATGGCTGCCGGAAAGTATCCAGTACTTCTTGTCCAACTGGGTGTTCGTGTCAAAGAACTGTGCCATGTCCATCTGACAGGGGAAGGGGTTACCTACCAGGAACAGTTGATTGATGGCTGAACTGTTGGTAACTGTCACCTCCTTGGTATCTGCCGTCTTCAGATAGTCAGTAAAGAGTTTACCGCTCACGTCTACAGAATTTTCCGTACGGTCTATCGTTTTATATTGTCCTGATTTACCACCGTTAGTAAAGTAGTAATACTGTGTATCTGCCTTAGGCAGGCGGAACAGTGTCTTATCGCCGGTGAATGCAGTGCTCACTACTGGTTTCAGGGAGAATCCCGTACCAGGCGCATAAGTTACATCCACATCATTATATACATTACTCCAGTTGGCCTTGATAAATACATTGCGCTGAGTATCGCCGGTGCTGGTTCCGTCTACATATTCATAGACCATGGAACTATTTTTGTCCCAACTGCGTTGATAAACAGCAGGATTGAAACGGTTGTTTTTGGTAAGTGTATTATCAAAAGTGATATCAGCAAATGCATCCGTCTCCTGACGAGCATTGTCCTTAGGTGCATACATATCACCGGCTACCACAGCCTTAAGTGGTGATGAGAGCAGATACCAGCGATTTTTGGTAAGTTCATAATCCACATGCGCTTTCTCATAAGTCAGAAGCTGTGCATTCATAATCTCTGCCTCAGGCTTTAGGTACACATCCTTGCAGGTATTCTCATAATAAGTGGTACAGCCGTAGTTGGTACCGTCATCCTTGATTACCATATCATAAGCGATATCAGGAGTAGCATTGGCACCTGCATTCAGCACCAGATTAGTGGCACTCACTACATCATGTTTCACCAATAACGGCACATCATTAGCTGTGGTTCCTTTGGCTATGATGATATTAGTGTACTTCAACGGAACAAATCCGTTGGAAGTAGTATTGGTGGTATTGTTCACATACGAGGATGAAGCATAAAACTCTCCACCGTCAGCACGCTGCCAGTTGGCATCATTGTTCCAGTCCTGATTGGAGTCACCGCCTATCCAGTTCTCATAGGCAGGTACCACCTTCAGAAGCAGATAGATGTTGCCATCGCAGGCATTGGTATACTCAGTACTGCTGGCATACTTCAACTCAGCATAATACATCTTCAACTTATAGGTATAACCCTCCTTAAACATGGCGGCATACTTATCATCAAACAGAATCTGGAAATAGTTGTTCAGTTGAGTTGTCGTATTAGGCTTCGTATTATCAGCATCTATCAGTCGGGTAAATCCTATGCCCGTGAAATTTCTTGCCAGATTTTTGAAAGCTGGATCAGTGGATTCCGTCACATAGATACTGTCTCTATGTGTATGCGGTGATACAGCCAGTTGTGTGGATTTATCGGTCACGGTACTCACCGTTCTCACAGGCACTGTGATATGTTTGTTTGTCGTAGTATTACAAGCCCTGATCTGTGCGAGACTGACGCGCAACGGAACCACATGATGGGAGTTCACATCACCATAATCCACTCCCGGCAGACCATAATACATCAAAGGTGCTTTGTCGTATGCATTAAAGACGATGGTCTGTGCGTCAGTACAGATTGCAGCCGATGTAGTAACTGTACCAGGGACAGGAATTGCCTGGAAATAATAAGTTCCGGCCGATGGTAGTTCTGGCGAATAAGTTTCCTTTTGCAAAATCAGTGTTCCTTTGGAAATCAGCGGAAGCAGTATATCTTTGTATTCCTGTGTGTAGACAGAGGTAACTGCCACATTGGCATCATCACCTGTAGGATATGCCTTACGGAATATCCCCAGCGCATCAGATATTGATATGTTGCTGCCACTACCATACTGTTGCTTTTTGTAATCGGCCAATGGACCGACATACCAATCAAATGATATGTTGTTTTTAGCCACATCCAGCCATTGTACATTACCTTGAGCATCTTTATAGCTCAGTTTGGCTACATTAAATGTAGGTGACTGGCGATAACAGAAGTCAGCTCCTTCTGCATAGAGGTCGGTTGTACCATCCACCATGATGATACTGGTACCCTTCAGCACAAAACTGGTAAAAGCATCACATTTATTGGAAATGCTGTATCGTGTTTCATCCTTAATACCTGTGCCCTGAATTCAGTCAGGAATTCAATATGCCTGTCAATAAATGGATACAGCATCAGAAGGCAGTGAAACTCTATGAACTCATCGGGGATGGCAATTATAATTTCAAGGACATGATGTTTAA
>DAIRCP010000106.1:0-10037 GCA_036796635.1 Prevotella sp.
GCTATAAAAATTCCTGCAATAATTACCATTTTTACAGATTCTTTGCATCATTATTAAATATTCTTGATGAATTTTGCCGGAACTCCTGCTACCACGGTATCTGCTTCCACATTTTTGGTGACTACGCTACCGGCACCTATCACAGCATTGTCGCCGATATGTACGCCAGGAAGGATTCTTGCTCCCGCACCTATCCATACATTTTTGCCAATCACTACGCTTTTGCAAACCAAAATCATTTTGTTCTGCAAGTCGTGATTATCGGTAGCAATAATGACGTGCGGTCCAATCATCGTGCCGTCACCTATCGTGATACCGCCAATGGCCATACATGTGAGACTATGATTGACAAATACCCCCTTTCCTATCTTCATCTGATGGGGAAAGTCAATATGAAATGGTGCTGTGATAAATGATGTCGCATCGAGATGCCCCTCGAAGAATTCCTCTTCGAGGGGGCGGAGATTATTCACCGTTGGTATCGTGTTGTTGATTCTGAAGTTCTGCAGATTTGTCCTGTTCATGTATTCAATGGCTGGCATGTATTCATCGTTCGTCATGTTCACCGGTACTCCAGAGCGGAGCTTTTCAAATATATTGCTATTCATTTTTTTACAATCCTTTAAGTTCGTACCTTCCACTCTCTATGGCAGCAATTACGCCACCATCTATCAGCAGGTCGGAACCAGTGATAAAACTGGCCTTGTCGCTCAGAAGAAATTCGGCGGCATTGGCTATTTCATCCACTGTACCCGTACGACGGGCAGCCGATGCGTTAATCATTTTCTGATATCCATCACCAGCAGCACGGAATTCATCATAAGCCAATGGAGTGACAATGACACCGGGGCTGATCGTGTTGATGCGGGCACGGGCATCACCCCAACAGGTTGCTGCTGCCGTGCGGACACGCAGTTGGTTGGCGCGCTTTGATGCCACATAAGCTACTCCGGTATTCCGCATGCATTCGTTCTTCACAAAGTCGAGGTTCATGATGTCATCCGAGGATACCGTAGCCAGTTGATGTTCCACTTCTGGTGTGAAGTGCATCATATATCCTGTCTGACTAGAGATGATGAGACCTGCGCCACCACGAGCAATGACCTTAGCAAACTCATCGATAGCGTAAGCGGTGCCTACCATGTCTAATTTGATGATATGTTCGGGCGAAGTTTGATTAGGTGATGCGCCTGCGGTATCAATGAAATACTTCACGTCACCCAGTTCTGCGGCTCGCTGTGCAAAATCATGCACAGACTCCTTGTTGCCTGCATCCACCTTCTGTGTCTCTACATCGAGCCCCTGTGTGCGGAGTTCCATTGCCTTAGCCTCCAGATTCTTCTCACTGATATCGCCCAGCAGAATTACTTTACCAGCTGCTATCCTCTTTACAATGGCTGTGCCCATTGCACCGGCACCGAGCAGTGCGATAACCGGCTTGTTGTCATTCATGTTGAATTGCATCATTTCTATGTTTTATTGTTTACAGGTGCAAAGGTATAATGATGATACGTGATTCTTCATACACATTTTACTTCTCGTTTTTCACATTTTACCGATTATGGAAAAATGTGAAAGAAGAAACGTGATATTTGAAATAAAGCCATTGATATTCAACATATTTGTATTATCTTTGCCATTAGAAATTAATGCAATAGAGATGAAACAGGTTAAACTATTAAACACAAAGGCTGATGTTTGTCGCCCATCTGAATATACACGCGATTATCACATACATATCATCGTGCGACAAGGCTCGATGACTTTCTCGGACCGCAGACAGATGCACACAGCTGGACGTAACGATTTTGTGATCTGGCAGATGAGCAACACCATTGAGGACGTAAGTTATTCGGATGATTTTGAAGCTGATTTCCTATTGGTGTCATCAGATTTCCTTGGTCTGTACAATCCCGAAATGGTTTGGGCGGCAAAGGGCTATATCTTCATCAAGATGAATCCTGTATTTTCTTTAAATGATAAGGCTTTAGAGTGTCTGAACGGCGATTTCCTTCAGTTCCGTCATCGTCTGGATAATGAAGATGCCCTGTTTCATGATGATGTCATCGGCAGAGTGCTCCAGATATTTCTTTTCGATATCTGGGATATGTATTCTTCATCGATACGAAACATGCAGACCGATGATAATTCGGCCCGCATGTTTATACAGTTTCTGAATCTTGCTCAGGAGCATTGTCTGACGAATCGCGATGTAGCATTCTATGCTTCAGAACTTTGCATCACGCCCAAATACCTTTCTCAAGTAAGTCAGTCCGTGAGCAATCAGCCCGCTTCCACCTGGATAGAATATTATGCCGCCTTTGAACTGGTACGTCTTTTGAATGATCAGAGTCTCACGCTCACCGAGATAGCCGATCGGATGGCATTTTCAAGCAATTCTCATTTTACAAGATATTGCAAAAGGGTGATAGGAATGACTCCGACAGAATATCGCCACAAAGATACGGATATTCATTTGTAGTATTATTATCCGCTTTTTTCGGTAAGCTATATTTTTAGTTGACTACAATTTGTTATCAACTCATGATTCCTAGAATCGTTTGAGTATCTGTTGAAGTCCCATTCTTGCTTCGCCGTCGAAGAAGTTGACGATTAACGGATGTCCCATGTCAAGTCTGGAAATCTCCGCCATCTCATTGTCGCTGAGTTCGAAATCAAGTGTGTCGAGATTTTGAATCATCCGTTCCTTATGTGTGCTCTTCGGAATAATGATGATGTCTTGTTGCGTGAGATAGCGCAAAGCAATCTGAGCAGCCGTTTTGCCATACCGTGTACCTATTTCAGAGAGTAAGGGATGGGTGAAGATTCCATTTCGTCCTTCTGCCAGTGGTCCCCATGCCGTAAGTTTGGTGCCGTATTTGGATGTCACCTCCTGCATCTTTTTCTGCGGGCAGAATACATGGGCCTCTATCTGATTGATGGCAGGTTTGATATCCATGGCATCGGCAATATCAGTAAAGCGGTCGAAATAGAAATTGCTCACTCCGATGGCACGTACCTTACCAGCCTTCAGGGCATCCTCCATGGCGCGATAGGCATTATAACAGTCACCGAAATTCTGGTGCAGAAGAAGCAGGTCAATATAGTCCGTCTGAAGTTTCCGCAGACTTAGGTCTATACTTTCCGCAGCTTTCTTTCCCTCATAATTGGATATCCACACCTTTGTGGTTAGAAACAGTTCATCCCTACTAATACCGCTTTTCTTCCAGGCATTGCCCACACCTTCTTCATTGTAGTATGCCTGCGCTGTATCAATGGCACGATACCCTACGCTCAGTGCATCACTCACGCATCGCTCGGTTTCCCCAGGATTTACTTGAAACACGCCGTAACCTACCAATGGCATTTCCACGCCGTTGTTTAATGTTGTTGTCTTTTCCATCTTTTTTTATTTATTATGATGATGTTTGTATTAATCACGCTGCAAAGGTACGGTGAATTATTTAGAGGATTGTTATCCGTAATACAGAATAAAATACCACTTTTACTGATGGTGCATATTATCATTCTGAGAATGAATACTATCTTAAATTAGCAAAAAAGCGAAAATAGTCATTCTCAAATTTGCGAATTTCAATAAATGTATTTATCTTTGGGCGCATAAGTATGAAACTGTGGTAAGATTAGAATATGATTACATTGGAAGGTATTGATCCTAAAATGATAGCCAACAATCTGGAGTCATCTAATATGATTCATCCAGGTGAAATGATTAAGGACGAACTAGAGTGTCGTGGCATGACACAGAAGAAACTCGCCACGATGACAGGTATTACCCCGTCTGTCCTGAATGAAGTGCTTAACGGCAAGCGTTCAGTAACTACGGAATACGCACTTTTGTTTGAAGCCGCTCTTGGCATTGATGCTGACATTTGGATAGGTCTACAGGCTGATTATGACAAGCAGAAGGCGCATCATGATCAATCATTTCTCAAACGATTAGAAAACGTTAGGAAATATGCTGCACTATTATAAGTTAAGTGCATAACATTTATTCATAACTAATCATCTTGATGATGATTTATCTGTGCCTCCCCCATTCTTTTTGCGCCATTCCGTGGGCGCCATCCCCATGATGTCAGAAAAAAGACGTGAGAAATAATAGGGGTCTTCTATGCCTAGACTGCTACTGATTTGCACGATCTTCTGATTGGTTTCGGTGAGTTGCCGACAGGCTTCCTTGATTTTTAGGTGATTCATATAGTTAACAGGCGACATGCCTGTGCCCTTCTTGAACAATACATAAAATCGGGCTGCACTGCAACCGGCATATCGGGCAAGTTCTTCTATACTGATGCGCCGATTGAGATTCTCCTGCATATAATGGATAATCACCTCAAGCATATTGTCACTGTCTATCTTCTGAGAAGAAAATTCCCTATATTTATTGATATACCGCATGGATGCCATAAAGAAGGTGAGCAGTCCTGACATGTATCGGAGGTTTTCTATGCTGTAGCCATTCTCAAGCGTGTTCATGATTTCTTCGAAAATATTGAGGCGCTCATAGATTCTTGTGAAAGTGCTTGCCTTCACTTCCACAGGTTCATAAGCGTATTGAGTGTAGAATTCTGCTAGGTCACCGCGTACGTGTATCCAGTAGATGCTCCATGGATTATTCTTGTCGGCTCCGTAGGCATGCGGTTTTCCGGCAGGGATGATGAAGAAATGATTGCACGACACTTCCCGTCGCTTCCCGTCAACGGTGTACCATCCTGCGCCTTGTGTCACATAGATCAGTACGTATTGGTTGATAGGTGCTTTTCTTTCACGGTAATGATAGGCAGCCGAGGGATAAAAACCAATATCAGTGACAAACAGGTTTTTCACTAATTGGTCTTCTTCCATGATTTGCACCACAGTCTGCGGCAAGACAATGGAGCGTTCGCCCGTAAATCCATCTTTAATTTTCAGTATATTCATTGTTTTCAGTTAGTTGATGTTGCAAAGATATAAAAAAAGGAATAGAATACTCCATTTTCTCAATATATTTATCCATTGATTTTATCAAAATCCTGCCGTATCTTTGCAACCAGAAAATAACAAGAACTTAAAACATGAGACAGTATCATTCATTATTTATCTATTTCGTCTGTCTGGTATCAGCCATGGGAGGACTCCTTTTTGGTTATGACTGGGTGGTAATAGGCGGGGCAAAACCCTTTTATGAACTATTCTTCGGAATCAGCCATTCTCCAGCACTTCAGGGGTTGGCGATGAGCGTAGCATTGTTGGGATGTCTTGGCGGTGCCATGACTGCCGGTGCCTTGGCAGATAAGTTTGGTCGTAAACCGTTGCTCATTATTTCAGCCGCGGTATTTCTCCTTTCTTCTTATGCGACGGGAGCTGTGAATCATTTTGAGAGTTTCCTTGTTGCCCGCTTCTTCGGAGGCATCGGTATAGGAATGGCATCAGGACTTTCGCCTATGTATATTGCAGAGATAGCACCTACGGAAATACGTGGCAAACTGGTATCTCTCAATCAGTTTACCATCGTGATTGGCATTTTGGGTGCGCAGATAGCCAACTGGCAGTTGGCTGATCCTATACCTGCTGCTTTCACAGATATGCAGATACTCGCGTCATGGAATGGTCAGATGGGTTGGCGATGGATGTTTTGGCTCACCTGTTTTCTCGCCGGTGTTTTCTTTCTCCTTGCCTGGTTTATTCCTGAAAGTCCCCGTTGGTATGCCATGAAGGGAAACTTCAGTCAGGCACGTATCATATTCAGTCATATCGGAGGCGATGATTATGCCGAGAAAGAACTGGCGAATATACTGAAGGATGATGAAAAGGCAGAAAAGCAGGGTGGACTGCGGATGTTGTTTAGCAAACCCTACCGTAGGGTGCTCACCCTCGGTATTGTGATAGCCGTATTTCAGCAGTGGTGTGGTACGAATGTGATATTCAATTATGCACAGGAGATATTCTCAGCGGCAGGTTATACATTGAGTGATGTGCTCTTCAATATCGTGGTGACGGGTGTCGCCAATGTGCTTTTTACGATTGTGGCAATATTCGTGATAGACAAGTTGGGACGGCGTGCGCTGATGTTGATAGGTGCCGGCGGACTGGCTGGTATCTATTTCATCCTCGGAACCTGTTACTTCTTCCATGTGAGCGGACTGCTGATGATTATTCTCGTTGTGGCAGCCATTGCCTGCTATGCCATGACACTCGGTCCCTGTACCTGGGTGCTCATCAGTGAGATATTCCCCAACCGACTTCGCGGTCTGGCCGTAGCCACCTGTACCTTTATGTTATGGATAGGCAGTTTTACACTTACTTTCTCATTCCCAATGCTGAATGCCATCTTTGGCAGTTATGGTATTTTCTGGATATATAGTGCGGTATGCGTTACCGGTTTAGTCTTCTTCTTCAGACACCTGACAGAGACTAAAGGGAAATCATTGGAACAGTTAGAAAATCAATTTACAGACAAATAATTATGGTTAAAGCTTGGAAAGAAACGGTCATCATCCCAACGTATGAGATTGGTGCACCGGAGAAGAATCCTATTTTTCTGGAGAATAGAGTATATCAGGGCAGTAGCGGCAGAGTGTATCCTTATCCTGTCATTGAGAAGATAAGCGATGAGAAGGTGGATAAGGAATGGCATGCTGTCTGGCTGGAGAACGAATACATCAAAGTGATGATTCTGCCGGAACTGGGCGGAAGAATACAGATGGCTTACGATAAAATCAATCAGCGTCACTTTGTGTATTATAATCATGTGATAAAACCGGCACTGGTGGGACTAGCTGGTCCATGGATCAGCGGCGGTATTGAGTTCAACTGGCCGCAGCATCACCGTCCGAGTACCTATATGCCCGTGGATAGTACGATAGAGGAAAATGAAGACGGTTCCGTCACGGTGTGGGTGAATGAAATGGAACGGATGTTTCATCAGAAGGGCATGGCTGGTTTTACCTTGCGTCCCGGTTGTGCTTATCTGGAAATCAAGGGACGTGCCATCAATCGTATGCCGATACCTCAGACATTTCTGTGGTGGGCTAATCCTGCCGTTTCCGTGAATGATGATTACCAGAGCGTGTTCCCGCAGGATGTGAATGCTGTATTCGACCATGGCAAACGTGCTGTTTCCTCATTCCCAATCGCTACGGGTACCTATTATAAGATGGACTATTCTGTCGGTGTGGATATCTCCAACTATAAGAATATCAAAGTACCCACGTCCTATATGGCAGTGAACTCTAAATATAACTTTGAGGGCGGATATGAGAATGATACCAAGGGAGGTATGCTTCATGTGGCAAGTCACCATTTCTCACCGGGAAAAAAACAGTGGACATGGGGTAACGGCGACTTCGGACGTGCCTGGGACCGCAATCTCACAGATGATGACGGACCCTATATCGAACTGATGGCAGGTGTATATACAGAGAATCAGCCTGACTTTACCTGGCTCCAACCTTATGAGGAAAAGATGTTCACTCAGTATTTCATGCCCTATCGTGAACTCGGTATCGTGAAAAATGCCTCCAAGGATGTGGTGATGAATATCATGGATGGAAAATTATGTATACTTGCCACCTCACGGATGCATGTCACTGTCACTGTGGAAACAGATACAAAGGTGACAGTGCTTAAGGAGCATACTCAACTGTCACCAGAATCTATCTATCAGAAAGCGCTGGACGGTATAGACGAGAATCAGATAACCGTAACAATCACCCGCAATGACCGTTTTGATACCATCCTGCTCACCTGGCATGCAGAGGATGATGAGATACGCCCCATACCCGATAGTGCCGAGGCTGCCCTGAGACCAGAAGAAATCAAGACGGTGGAGCAGTTGTATCTTACCGGTCTTCATCTGGAACAGTATCGTCATGCCACCTTCCATCCCACGGATTATTATGAGGAAGGCCTCCGTCGTGACCCGCTGGATGTGAGATGTAATCATGCCATGGGACTATGGCTTATCAGAAACGGACAAGCCGTAAAGGCACAATCCTATTTGGAGAAGGCTGTCAAAGTGTTGCAGAAGCGGAATCCTAATCCTTATGACGGTGAACCTATCTATCATCTCGCTTTGTGTCTGAAACTCCAGGGAAAGATAGCACGAGCTTATGAACTGTTTAATAAAGCAACTTGGAACGCTGGTCTGGCGGATGCCGCTTTCTTCCAATGTGCTGAGATCTCGGTGCTGCAACATCGTTATGAGGATGCCACAGAAGAGATAGAAAAGTGTCTCATCCATAACAGTCATCATCACCGCGCCCGTGCTGTCAAGGCATCGCTGATGTGTATGACTGGCGATGTGGATAAGGCTCTCGCCTGGATAGAAGAGTCGTTAAAGATAGACCGTTTCAACTTCGGATGTCTGTATGAGCGGATGCGCATCACGGAGAAAGATGAAGACCGACAAAAGTTCCTGTTGTTGATGCGTCAGTGTAGTGCTAATTATGAAGAACTGATACTGGATTACTGTGATGCAGGTATGTGGGATGAGGCTGTTGACATAGCAGGTATTGCTACAGCCGAAGGCATTGATGCACCGATGATACATTATTATAAAGCATGGGCGAAATCTCAGCTTGGACAGGATACAAGTGAAGCACTCCATGCAGCATGTACGGCATCTGATTATTGCTGTTTCCCTAACCGCCTGGAAGCCATCATCGCTTTGCGTTATGCTATCAGTGCAAACCAGCAGGATGCCAAGGCACCTTATTATTTGGGTTGTCTGTACTATGACAAACGTCAATATGAAGATGCTATGGACTCTTGGAACATCTCCAAATCTCGTGACCCACAATATCCTACGGTATGGCGTAACTTGGCATTGGCGCTGTTTAATAAGAAGAATGATGCAGATAGCGCAGTGGAATATATGGAAAAGGCTTTCGCTTTGGATGAGACGGATGCACGTGTGTTCATGGAACTGGATCAGCTCTATAAGCGCTTGCACCAAAGTCATGCAGAGAGGTTGAAGCGGCTGGAAGCCCATGCCGACCTGATAGCGCAGCGCGATGATCTGTTACTGGAGGAGATAACCTTGCTGAATCAGACGGGTAATTATGAGAAAGCCATACGACTGATAGCACATCACCAGTTCCATGCTTGGGAAGGTGGTGAAGGAAAGATATCCGGTCAGTATCAGTTCGCCCGTGTGGAGTTGGCTAAACAACTGATTCCGGCAGGTGAATACGACCGTGCGATAGATTTGCTGAATCAGTGCCTGACGTATCCAGACAATCTTGGAGAAGGTAAGCTCTACGGTGCACAGGAAAATGATTTCTATTATCTGATGGGTGTGGCATACGAACAGAAGGGCAATATTGAGAAAGCCATCGAATGTTGGCAGGAAGGCACTGTGGGGCCTACAGAACCAGCCCCTGCGCTTTATTATAATGATGCGAAGCCCGATAAAATATTCTATGCGGGATTATGTTATGCAAAACTAAGTGAGCAAGGTAAGGCAAATGGTCTTTTCTATAAGCTTATCAATTTTGGCAAGAACCATCTCTTCGATGAGGTACGTATGGATTACTTTGCCGTATCACTTCCAGACCTGCAGATATGGAATGACAGTCTTCAAACCAAGAATACGATACACTGTAAATATATGCTTGCACTAGGTAATTTCGGATTAGGTAATCGGGGAAAAGGCATTCAGTTCTTGGATGAAGTGAGCCAAATGGACAACAATCATTTGGGTGTACTCGCCTTACAGACATTTATCACTCATCATCTGGAATGATGATGAGTGATAATCCATAATTATTTTTTCTCAAGAAGTTTGGCATATAATTTGTCGATGATACCGTCGGCAAGTCCAAGCATGGGGACATAGATGCGCTGCGATTTCATAATACCTGCGATGGAGAGAAATATTTCGGCAGCAGGAACAATCACGTCGGCACGTTCCCGGCGTAGGGAGTAGATGGTCATTCTTTTCTCTACAGATAAGGGCTTCAAGGATTCATAGATAGTGGTGAGTGTGGAGATAGTGAAGGACGAAGTCTTCTTACTCTTGTTTGGGGATAACT
>DAIRCP010000107.1:0-10019 GCA_036796635.1 Prevotella sp.
GTTGCAAATATAACATCTATTTCCCATATAACAAAATATTCCCTTCTTTTTTATTCTATAACCGCTAAATACTCCACCTTATTATATATATCACTTGCACTTCTCCAACCTAATTAAGATAACTTTTCGCTGAAAGGTTTCATTTTCTCAGATTTAATTGCTAATTTTGTACGCATTTGGATTTTCTTTATTTCAGAAACAAATAACAATAATCAAATCACCGAGGAATGAAACATTTACATATAATTGCGTTGGTAATAACTCTTCTGCTGAACATATCGGTAGCAGGAAACAATTATATGGTTCATCGTCTGAATACTCAGTCACAACTACCAGTGGCTAATATCCACACTGTCTACCAGAGCGCTGATGGTTACATGTGGTACGGTACTCGGGGTGGTGGACTTTGCCGTGACAATGGATATCAGGTAAATGTATTCAGACCGTCCATCATCAGTGGATTGCCAGAGAGTAATGATGTGAACTGTATTACCGAAAATGCAGCTGGCATGTCTGGGAACAAGACTGAATCTTGCAATATATGGTTCGGAACTGATGCTGGTTTGTTCCGCCTGGACAGCAAAACGTTAAACATGAGCATGCCACTGAATATCAGAGGGCATGTATATGCTTTATTCCGTGACCATAAACAACGTTTATGGATAGGTACTGACAATTCCGTATATATGCTTTCGAGCAATGGCAAAAAGATATGGATGGTCTATCATAGTATAAGAAAACGGAATATGAACCAATTCTATGAAGACAGCCAAAACCGATTTTTTGCGCTCTTTTCTGGAGAACTAATGCAGTTAGACACTAAGACGATGCGGCTGAGACATGTCAGGCTCAGTGAATCAATCGACCCTGTGAGCATGGTGGAAAGTTCTGACGGCAAAGGCTACTGGATAGCAACATGGAATCATGGTGTGGTATTCTATAAATATGAATCCGGGCAGATAACCCGGCAACCGAATACTCTGGGAACCACAGACAAGAGCAGATGTCTGTCCATGATTATTGACAGCCAATACGGGCTGATGTGGGTAACAACCATGGAAAATCTTTACGTCTATCAAATCAAGGGACATAGCCTTATACATTATGATACCAGTTCGTTCATCAGCCAGGACCAGATGATTCTCGACCTGCTTTATGAAGACCACTACGGAAACATCTGGGTACCAGGATTTGTTCCTAACACATTTATTATTTCTTCCGCCAATACAGACATTCGTCGATACGCTATAGACAAGATGCGTAATACGACAGGCTATCCACTGATTACCGACCGCATTGTACTCGACCCATCTAATCCTAATGATAATATATGGATTTATCAGGGACGAATAGGCCTGATGCACTATCAACCATCTACTGAAAATCTAATTACGACAGGAGGGTTCGATTACGACAAATGCATAAAACCAGCTCGTAATGGCGGCATTTGGGCGGCAAAATCAAATGCATTACTGCATCTTCAGTTCACTCATAGTCTCCAAAAAGATGTAACAGCCAAGTTTCCGGAACCAATACGCTGCATACTTGATGATGGAGACATGATATATATAGGTACAGACAGGGCGGTATATCGCTATTCAATAAAAGGTAGAAGTATTAAAAAACTCTGTAATAGCCCTTCAAATGTAGTGGATATGGCAGTCCGCGACGGTACAATTTTCTTTATTGCCCATGACAAAGGTATCTTTCGTTCAGATGGTCAGCATTTCACATCGCCATATGATTCATACTCAGCCCTGTCAGTCAATAAGGATGCCACATTATGGGCGGTGTCAGAAAGCGGGGGCGTCTATTATGCAGCCACTGACACGCTCATTGAGGATAAACAGATGAGTATCAGGGGGAATGCCTTTTTAGATGTGGCATGTGACTATGCTGGTCACGTGTGGACATTGTGCAATCAGTTTGCTCGGGAGTATAACCCGACCACTCATGCCTTCCGCACCATAAGGAATACAGATCCACAAGTGGATGTGGCATATTTTTTTCAGTTGGAACAAGTTGACAATGAACACATCGGAATAGGTGGAGCCGGCGCATTCTGCGTATTGGCTTCTTCCGCTCAGCTCGACCGCCGTTCCTCATCACAACACACACCAATTGTTACAGCCATCGATTTTGGTGACAGTACTCTTCTGATGGGTCCAGGAATTGAACGTGTGGATATTCCAGCCGGTCAAAACACATTCAGTATGAAACTCTCAACGCTCGATCCACTTCATGCAGGTGACATCAGTTACGCCTATCGCGTGGAAGGATGGAATGATGATTGGATTTATCTGCCTCAGGGAGTGAACACACTTTACTTGAGCAATCTCCCTAACGGCACGTTCCGACTGATGCTTCGCGCCACTGACAGTTCTGGTTGCTGGCAAGAGACTATCGGCACTTTGGTACTACACCGTATTCCTTTCTGGTGGCAGACATGGTGGGCACGCCTTCTTTTTCTATGTATAGCTACAGCCATCGTCTATAGTCTCTGGCTATTAGGCATCCGCATACGTAAGTTACGCGCCTTGCAACGTCAGCGCAAAGCGTTGGCACTGAGAGAAATTGCAGCACCTTCACAAGAAGAATTGCTAGCCCTGAAAGATAAGGAATTCCTTCAAAGAGCAAAGGATTGCGTGGAGCAACATCTTGCTGAACCCGAATACAATGTGGAACATCTTGCTTCTGACTTATGCATGAGCCGATCTAATTTGAACCGCCGACTCCAACCGCTCACTGGTCAGTCTCCAGTGGAATTCATTCGGGATATTCGCCTGAAGCAGGCTGCACAGTTATTACAGGCATACCCGGATATGCCTGTTGCCGATGTCGCAAAACGTGTTGGATTTGCTGTACCAGGTTACTTCACAAAGTGCTTCAAGGAACATTTTGGCGTATTGCCTACACAATACTAAAAATAAACAAATGGCGCAAAACAGTAGAACAAACGTCGCAAAAATAGCTTTTCAACGTTTGTTCCATTGCTTTGGAATATTGAAATTTTGACGTTGTCGTTTCCTGTTCTATTTTTGCGGAACGAAACAAAACAACGCTCAAAAAATGAAAAAAATCTTCTTAATTCTCAGTCTGATGGTCTTAACTATGACCGTGCAGGCAGGTATTCAAGTAGGCAACCTTCGTGTGAACGGGTTGCCTAATCCGCTGGGTATCGATTCAGCTTCGCCCATTTTCAGTTGGCACACGCAAAGTACAGAACGTGGGTTTCTGCAGAGTGCCTATCAGATTAGTGTCAGTACTGCCGATGGTGCCGAAGTATGGAACAGCGGCAAGGTAAATTCAGATTCACAGACCCAAATCAAATATAAAGGTTCACCACTGACTTCGCGCACATCCTACACTTGGTCAGTCAGGGTATGGGATGCCATGGATAATGAGTCGGATATATCCACCGGTACATTCGAGACAGCATTTATGGAGCCGTCCGAATGGACTGCCAAATGGATTCATGCCAATACCTCTTCCGAATATCGTGCGCGTGTAGAAGTTCCTCTGAATCTCACCACGCGTTACATCAAGATTGACGCTACGAAATTAGGTCTCGATGCAAGTTCTGATGCTAAGGGCTATTATCTTCAACTGGCTGAAGTGCAGGTCATCAGCAGCGGAACAAATATCGCAAAAAGTGCAACATTCACTGCAAGTGAAGAAATGGCCTGGGGTAACAACTGGGGACTAAAGTACATCAACGACGGTGTTATCTACAACGGTACGAATTTAGGATATACATCAAATAAACAATCCGCCACAAACTATCACGTCTGGATACAGATAGACCTTGGTGCTGAGAAAAATGTGCAGGACATCGTGTTGTATCCTCGTCAGGACGATCATGCCACAAGCAGTTTCAGCCTATGTGCCAATTTCCCTTCCAGTTATACCATACAGACTTCCTCCAACGGTTCAACATACGACACTCAGTTTACAGCTACCGATGCTGAAGCCCCTGCATACGATGGTGCATCATCAACACAAATTCCTTATATGGGACGCGGATTCAGTGTCAGCAAAGAGGTGAAACGTGCACGTATCTATGCCACCGCCCTCGGTGTATTCAATATGAAGATGAACGGTCATGCTGTCACCGAGAACGTACTGGAACCAGGTGAGACTGAATATGCCAAGAGCCTACTGTATTCCACATATGACGTCACTTCACTTATTCAGCAAGGCAGGAACACACTCATGGCCCAAGTTGCCGGAGGAATATTTAATGTTACATCGCTTGATGGACGATATACAAAGCCCGAAATCAAGAATACAGGAGAGAGCAGTCTGAAGGCCGAACTCTTTATCGACTATACCGATGGTACCACCGACCATATCGTCACTGATGCCAACTGGCAGACTAACTCTTCACCCACGACGGGAAGCAACTGGTGGGGAGGTGAAGATTACGATGCACGAAAAGTAGTGAGCCACATAGACGATGCTGATATAGACTTGAGCAACTGGACCAAGGCGGTCGAGATGACTCCCACGAGCACCGTTCTTGGCACTAAAGCGGCAGTAGGTACCTTAAAAGCCCGTATGTATGAACCATTGAGAGTGGTTGAAGAATGGAAGGCCACCAAGGTGACAGCACTGGCAAATGGCGACTATCTGGTGGACTTCGGCCGTAACTTCGCCGGCACTTATTCTTTCACACTGAGCGGGGAAAACGGTCAGAATATCCATCTGCGCGAAGCAGAAAAACTCAGCAGTGACGGTACCGCTTATCAGGATTACTATTATTCCAGAAACAGTGTCACTTATGACAGTTATACTTTCGCTGGCACCAACTCTGGCGAAACATGGGGTCCGCAGTTTATGTATCACGGTTTCCGATACCTGCAGATAAGCGGGCTGAAAAGTGCGCCATCAGCCATGGCGTTTACAGCCAAACGTATTCGCAGCAATATAGGTGAGACTGGACATTTCGAAACAAGCAACACACTCCTTAACAATATTCACACCATCTGTCATGATGCCATAGCCAGTCAACTATACAATTCTATTACAGACTGTCCACAGCGCGAAAAATTAGGTTGGCTTGATGTACCCAATGAGATGTACAATTCTCTTGCCCTTAATTTCGATATGCAGACCTTCTTCTCCAAGACGGTTATGGACTGTTTCGATGCACAGGGATCCAATGGGTATGTACCCAGCACAGTACCACATTATATGAAGGTATATGATGACGACCCCAACTGGGGAGGTGCCGCAATATTGATTCCTTATCGCAACCTGAATATGTATGGCGACCGTTCACTCATGGAGAAATATTACCCTAGAATGAAGCAGCTCATCGACTATTATACGAGTCTCACCAATAATTATATCATGCCTGGCAAGAGCTATAGCGTACTGAGTGACTGGGGACAGAACACCTGCGGACTGGCAAATGAAACCCCTACAGAGTTCACTATTACCACCACCTATTATTATCTATTGCAGGCCATGGCTGATATGGCTACGGAAATGGGCGAGACGACAGATGCTTCCACATACAAGAATCTTGCATCGAAAGTAAAGACAGCCTTCAATACCAAGTTTTTCGGCAATCGCTCTGCCGGTGTATATGACTATGGCAATCAGGCTGAATACGGAATGGCTTTATATTACGGTCTGGTCGATTCAACCAACATCGCAACAGCAGCGCAGAAACTGGCAGAGAAGGTGGAAGCCGACAACTATCGCATCAAGACGGGAGAAATCGGACTCAAACCTGTACTCATGAGCCTAGCCGCCAATGGATATAACGATATCGTATATAAGATGGCCTGTCAGACAGACTATCCAAGCTATGGATATTTCGTAAAACAGGGATGTACCACAACTCCTGAATACTGGGATATGAGCCTTTCACAGAATCATTGTATGATGGACCACATTGAGGAATGGTTCTTCAGCGAACTCGGTGGTATCAAGAACAATGGTACAGCATATAATCAATTCATCATCCAACCATGGATACCAAGCGATATGAACGCCCTCAATGTTTCAACAGAAACCATTTACGGCATCATCACCAGTGCATGGAAACGTTATGCCGACGGATACAAATATCATATTACTATACCTGAAAACACGCTTGCTACAGTTAACATATCACTCAGCGGCAACAACGCCGTGCTGGAGGACGGAATGGAATTGACAGCTGGATACAAGGGCATTATCAGCGTGAACTATAAGAATAACTTCGCTACGATCGTATTAGGTTCAGGTACCTATATCTTCACCGTAGGCAATGTTACAAGAACTGATGAAGCAAAGGACGAAACATTTTGGCTTTCAGTTCATTCCACATCCGACCTGACGGAAGGAAGTGAGATAAAAATCCAAGAGACTGGACACTGCAACCATTACGACAGTTCATGGAAATCAGGTCGATTCATAGGTTACAGTCAGGGCAGATTGCCATCAGAAGGGGCATTCGTCACTGCGGCACCTCTATCTCTCGCACCTACTTTTACAATTGAGAATCCAACTAGTTATACCGTTGACGGTAAAGAGAGTTTCGGCTGCAGACTGAAATATGGTAATCTGTATTTGAACAGCAACGGCGACAGTGGCAAGATGCTCTCATGGAATGCAGCTTCACGCCCATTCGGTTTTGATATTGCCGATGGCGATGTAACATTCTATCGACTGAATGACGCAGGAAAAAGAGAGGGTAACTATATATTCTTTTATGATAATGGATGGTCAAGCGGTATCAATGCCTACGGAACATCTACAGACTACGCACCACAATGGATGGTCTATAAGAAACATGCCATCCAGGATGCTGGCACCGTCATACCGTCTGCAACTGCCAATCATGACAGTATTTTCTATACACGAATATTCTCCAAAGATGGAAATGTAGAAAGTATTGTACTGCCGTTTGACCTCAATTCAGATGAATTGCCACTCCACTTCGAATTCTATATGCCCACCTCTGTTGAGTCAGGTAATATCTATCTTCAGCAGGTGACGGAACTAGTTGCAGGAAAACCTTATTTCGTGAAATATACTGGTAAAAACACGTCTGAGATTCCTGAACAGGTAGATTTCCACAAGTGCATCTCTGAGACCACGCTCACTCCTATCAGCGGACTGACCGGTACATACGCTTATCTTACCTCAACAGATGTCTCTGCAAACAAATACCTCTATATTCTGAATGCAGATGGGACAGCCATGAAACGTGCAGCAGACACAGACGTAGTTTCTCCGTTCAGAGTTGCACTCATCACTGACAACAAGGTAGGAACCCCCGAGGAATTCAAACTCGTTTTTGGTATATCCACATCTATTAGCAAAGGCCTTCTTTCTGTAAAGGACCAGAACGAAAAGACCTATAGCCTGAATGGTTTTATCACCAATAACAACCCTCATCAAGGTATTTACATCATCAACGGGAAAAAAACAGTCATCAAATAATGGAAAAGGATAAAAACATATTGATAAATATATAATAGAATAACAAAAACATTCTTTGAAATTTCAAACATTAATTCTTTAAATTATGAAAATTAACTTCTTATTGTTTGGAGCTGCAATATGCTCCGCACTGGTCATGCTCCCAAGCAGAAGCGAGGCCACAGTAACATCGCCAGCCAGCGAGACTCCTACAGATGGAACAACCTATTACATCTATAATGGAGGGGCTGACAGCTATCTAACTAATGGAGGATACAATAGTTCACAGGCTATCATTGGTAACTTCAGTGCTACCACCGCTTATCAGTTTATTGTCAGCGGTACTGCCAGTAGCTTTAAGTTGAAACGAGGAAGCAATACTGCTCAATACATCAGATATTATGGTGACAGCAACAACTGCTTCGTTGACGGTGGAGATACTTATGATACTTGGACAGCAAACGCTGTAAATTCCGGAGAATATTATACCATACAAGTAGCAGGAACCACTTCATTGAAATATTGGGGACTTGTACCATCTGGCACAGTCGGAGGAACTTACTGCAACAATTATGCAAACGTCAACATCGATGCATCTGATGCTACCACAAAATGGAAATTCATCAGTATTGCCAACATTGACAAGTTTCAAGCACAAATGTCACTATACCAAGTGATCTGCCACGCAGAAACATTGATTAGTAATGGCAAAAGCAGTGAAACTGCTACGTTAAGCAATGCCGAAACTGCTGCCGAGAGTGTATATAATAACAGCAGCAGTACTGCAACTGATTTTACAAACAGTAGTACGACGCTGCAAAATGCTATTACACAATATCTGACCACTTCATCCTCTACAGTTACTACGCCCTGCGATATGACAAGCTACATCAAGAACCCCAACTTTACCAACAACAATTACGACGGATGGACAGATACACATAGTGGAGGTAGTTATAGCAAGGGATTGACCGAAGTGGAATACTTTGATGGAACGGCTGGTCTCACTTACGACTTTAACCAGACAATCAGCAGTCTGCCTGCTGGATTCTATAAATTATATGTTCAAGGATTCGAGCGTGTAACTGTTAACAATAATACAGCCTTCCTCAATGGATCAGAAAGTATCAAGTCGCAACTGTATGCTACAGACAATGGTACAACGACAACACAATACACACTACTGAAATCCATCTATGATGACGGAACAGGAAGTACAGAAATACAGAACAAAACAGCTGCACTCACCGCATTCAGCAATTCCAAATTTGATAATTGTCTCTGCTTCTACAAGTCTTCAGGCGATAATACTACACTTACAATCGGTGTAAGACTGAATGAGGCTGGAGTCGTAAATGACTGGACGATACTCAAGAATTTCCGTCTGTACTATTATGGCAACAATGCTACAAACACCACATTAAATGAAAATGCAGCCTACACACCTGTAGCCGCAACGGGCGCAACCACACTGGCTCGCACTATGAAGTCCACATGGAGTACACTCTGCGTGCCTTTTGACATACCTACCTCAGACATCCCCACCGTATTCGGTTCAGATGCACAGATTGCCACACTTGTCAACGCCACAGTTTCCGGAAAATCATACACACTTGCCTTTTCTACCAAGAATCCATCAGTAAAAGCCAACGTTCCATGTCTCATCAAGACTTCCACAAGCACTCCATCAACCTATCAAGCAATTATCAGTGCCAGTGGAGCATCAACTGTCACCCCTTCATCTGTTGATATAAAACTCATAGGTAACTATAAGAGTATCTCCAACCTATATAATGAAGACAACACCAGAAGTATTTTCTTTATCAGTAATGATAAATTCTATCTTGCAAACAGCGGAAGTACTGTTGCATTAAAACCGTTCAAAGCATACATCAGTGCAGCCAACATAAGTGATGCATGTGCTATATCTATAGATGGTTCCACTACAGAAACTACTGACATCGAGGGCATCAACAGTGATACACAGATGGCAAACGGTGATGTATTCAACGTCAACGGTCAAATGGTTCGCATGAAAGCAACAAATCTAAACGGACTTAGTAAGGGAATATATATCATGAATGGCAAGAAAATAATCGTGAAATAAAAATGAGGAGGAAACTGAAATGAAAAAGAACTATCAATCACCGAATTGCATAACATACAACATACATGTTAACGAACAAATACTGCAATCGTCAGTAAATGCCTCCGGAGGTATATCCGCCACATACGGTGGAAATGCCGGTACAACTATCACAGAAGGAGACAGCAGAGATACAGACGGACTGTGGGAAGAAGATGAGTAAAACCAATAACAGGCAATTATCTCTTAGTGGGCACGCTGATAAAATATAGTCAGTGTGCCCTTATCATATCCAATGATTGTTTCATACCTTTATTTACCTAGCAACTGCTAAAGACGATAAATACGGTTGCTACTTATATGAGTTATGACCATGAAGCATAGAAACAAAAGTTTATCAATTCATATTTCACACGTAATCATCTGATAATTATCGTAGTTACGGTGAAACATAAAAATGACAAAAAACACCTTTTTGACTAATTGATATGATGCCAATTAGTCAAAAAGGTGCATA
>DAIRCP010000108.1:0-10009 GCA_036796635.1 Prevotella sp.
ATAAATAAAAATATTGTCTAATCAGATAATATTCATTACCTTTGCGCTCCATATAAAGAGAAGAACGATTCCAATGCATCATTTAAATAGAAACAAAAACATTCGAGCTATATATCAAACATGCAATCATGTACTGATACCACTTGTTCTGATTATCGAAATACACATGCTAAATGGTTTCAATCATCTCATCCCCTTTATCGATAAGTTTATAGTATCATAAAAATACGATAATCGGCATTATGATAAATAATAAAATATAGATATGATATCATTCGAAAATGACTATAACAATGGTGCTCATCCAAAGATATTGGAAGCACTCGTGAAATGCAATGATGTGCGAACTACTCCGTACGGTTATGATGTGTTTACAGAACAAGCACAGAAAAATATTATGGAAGCGTGCGAAGATCCTGACGCTCAAATATATTTTTTGGCAGGAGGTACGCAAACAAATGCCACTGTTGTGGATTCTTTACTTTATCAATATGAAGGTGTCATTGCTGTTGAGACAGGACACATCAATGTACATGAAGCTGGTGCCATAGAATTTACAGAGCATAAAATTATTACCATACCCGGTAATTGTGGCAAGATGGAGGCAGCTACACTAAACGGTTTCCTAAATGACTTTATGCATGATGGAAATAATGCTCATAGTGTATTTCCTGGTCTTGTTTATATTACATTTCCGACGGAATTGGGTACACTATATACTGCTCAGGAATTAGATGACATCTATCAAGTATGCAAACATTATAACATACCTTTGTATGTGGATGGTGCAAGGTTGGGTTATGGTTTGATGTCACCTCAGAGTGATATTACATTACCATATTTGGCCCATCATTGTGATGTGTTCTATATAGGTGGTACTAAGATCGGTGCTCTTTGTGGTGAAGCTGTAGTCTTTACCCATCACAATGCCCATAAGCATTTCTTCAGCATTCAGAAACAGCATGGTGCAGTTATGGCTAAAGGTAGACTTAACGGTGTGCAATTTATGACATTATTTACCGACAATTTGTATTTCGAAATTGCTAAACATGCCATAGATATGGCCATGCAGATGAAGGAAGTTTTCCGTAAAAAAGGTTATAAATTCTTCATAGACTCCCCTACCAATCAGCAATTTGTTATCATTTCAAACAAGGAAGTTGAAAGATTACAATCTCAATTGGAATTCACGCATTGGTCACAATATGGTGATGATGAAATGGTATGTCGGTTTGTAACAAGTTGGGCTACGACACAAGAAGAAATTGATACCCTCAGAAAGGTAATATTAGAACAATAATAAATTAGCCCTTTGCATCTAAAGATGTAAAGGGCTAATCACTTTATCTCAGTCTTAGACTGTCTCCTACTTTTATTTGGTAATCAGGTGATAACTGATTCATCTTATAAAGGTACTTTAAGCGAATGCCATATAACTGCGAAATGGTATACATTGATTCACCTGCACGTATATAATGAAGTCTTCCATTATAATCTTTAGGAGCTTTCCGCTTTTTCTTCTTTAAATAGATATACTCTCCTACTTGCAAAGGGTCCCGCTTGTCGCGTTCATTATACCTGGCAAGTTTTCTGGCACTAATTCCTACCTCTTGCGATAAAGTATAGAATGTATCTCCTTGTCTGACGACTACGTAATAGTTTTTGTTGAATTCATGAATGGCATGAATAGGCATGCCGTTGACTGAAGTACCATGAGAATGGCTCAGTATAAAATGATCATACCCTCTAGAATCATCCAGTTGATAAAGCTTGTATAGTTGAATAATATCAATCAATTTGTCAGCATATTGGGGATTGGTGGCATAGCCACAGTTACGGAGTCCACGTGCCCATCCTTTGTAATCGTCAGTATTTAAACTGAAAAGTGAACTATAGCGCGTATTATTTTTTAAAAATAAAGAATGGTCCTCATAACTTTCGAATGCATTGTTATATGCACGGAAACATTCGTTCACATCATCATCATCCTGATAATAAGTAGCTTTAGACCATCCATGACATTTGATACCGAAATGATTGTTACTACGGCGAGTGAGCTCACTACGACCTGCACCCGATTCAAAGAGTCCCTGAGCAAGGGTAATACTTGCAGGAATATGGTATCGCTTCATCTGCTCGATAGCGATATTTTTATATTGATCGATGTATTCTTGATAGGCAGCATTCCACCTTACCTGTGCCGAAGAAGACAAGGCAAATAGTAGAAAACCAACTAAAATAGTGCATTTTCTCATAAATTTTATTTATTCTGATGCAAAAATACAGAAAACTATTGAATTAATGATACATTTTTATTATTTTTGTAGCAAAATTAAGATATTTATGGAACAAAAGTTGATAGAATCCAAGATTCAAGTGTATCAGATGGATGAATTATGTGTATCTGACCGCCAGTTGGTAGACAAAGCAATGCTAGCCACAAATAATTCCTATTCTAAATATTCTAAGTTTAGTGTTGGTGCTTGCATCCGTTTAAAAAACGGATTGGAGATTATAGGTGCCAATCAGGAAAATGCAGCTTATCCTGTATGTATGTGTGCAGAGCGTTCTGCTCTCTTTGCTGCCGGTGCTCAATATCCTGATGAGCCTGTTGTGGCTATAGCCATTGCAGCAAGAAACAGCACTGGTGAATTTACGACAGAACCTGTTTCTCCTTGTGGATCATGCAGACAGGCAATGATTGAGATAGAGCAACGTTATCATCAGGCATTGAGAATTCTATTATATGGTACTAAAGGAGTCTATGTAATTGATAGTATTCGAGATATTATGCCACTCTCGTTTACGGATGACCAGTTATAAAAATACTTTTATAATAAGATAAAAGCGAGTAAGGTTATGCCCTACTCGCTTTATATTTGTCTGTCATGAAGTTGACTTACTCTTTTTTGATATATTGGTAACAACCGATGTCTATTGAATCTTTTCTGATATTGCCGTTGCGGTCAATGTCCAAAGGTAATTCTTTGCCTGCAGCCTTACGGGCAGGAGATTTTTCTACCAGATGGAAATCATACATCAAATTGTTAATATCCACATTTACGAAATGCTTATTTCCATTTATTACACTATCTTTGGTTTCCCATATTGTGTGATAGAAAATAGTATCATTAGCTACTTTTGGTGTACGTAATAATGAATAATTGACATACATAGGTATCGTATCGTTTTTGTTTTTTTGATTTACCATTACTACGTCATCATTATATCCTGTGATGATAGAATTATAAATCAAGAAACCGTGTGTATTGGGATATGCGGTATTTCCAGAATAATTGGAGTAACTAAATGCAGCTCCTCTGTCGGCACTGAAAGGATAGAACTGTGCAACTGTAGTATAATTCATTAATATACGACCACCATACATAGCTATGCAGTCTCCTAAAGTATTGGATATCTGACTGTTCTGTATGTAGATATTGGAGCAATATGCCTGAATACCAGGACCTTTGCAATTATGTATGGTACTTCGGTTTAATATAAGGCGATACTCATTATTATTATATGTAGCGGAGTCACATAATATTCCATAAGTGCTACTGTGTATGTCAGCGCATTGCAGCACATTTTGTGTGGACGACGGCATCAGATGAATGCCTTTCCACTGACCGCTTACTCTGTCATAAGGAAGATAATCAAACATGTGATCTAAACGATCACCACGTAGCACCACATCACCTTCTGGGGCTGTATTATCTGCATTGATATGTAGAGTGCCATACACATCTATTCCCGCTTTGTCATGGAAATATAATTTTGCAGGATAATTGATGGATAGCACTTTTCCACTGTCCACCCTAATATATTTGCGAATGACATAAGGCTTACTGGAGTTCAGAGTCATATTACTATTCACTATCAGACTATCCATGAGTTGCGCATCCCAAGCATATCCCCTGAGATTTACCTTTTGGAGAGTTCCATTTTCCAATTGGAATACTAGGTCGTCCGTGATAAGTTGCGGAGTGGCCTGTTCATTTTCTGTGGCAGTCAATTCTACGAAAACCTGAATGCTGTCTCCTTTCCGGATTTCGATATTATTAACCAGACTCCCTGTCGTATTATCCAGATAAGCACCGTCCACATTCACTCTCAGACCAGTCTGATTACCATGGAGTAAGCGCACTTGTGAGAGCCTGATACCGTCATCAGAGTTATTGAATACCCAGAATTTATAGGTAGACGAGCCAACCGTACTGAATACTGTATCCATTCGGAGAGTATCAGTAGAAAAAGTAAACTTATTGCCTGTACTGGTGCTGAAAGAGTCATTGTCAGTACAACTGACGAGCACAAGTACAAACATGATATTTAGTATAAAATAAAAAATCCGTTTCATCATATAGACAAAACGGATTGATTTGTAATTTATTGTATATCCGGAAGATTACTTCTTGCCGAAATAACGGTTATACAGACCTTGGAAACCTGCACCATGGCGAGCTTCATCTTTAGCCATCTCATGTACTGTATCGTGAGTAGCATCCATACCTGCAGCCTTTGCGTTCTTTGCGATTCTGAATTTATCTTCGCAAGCACCCTGCTCAGCAGCCATACGTTTTTCCAGGTTGGTCTTTGTATCCCAAACTACGTCACCCAGCAACTCTGCAAATTTAGAAGCATGTTCAGCCTCTTCAAATGCATAACGCTTGAAAGCTTCAGCTATTTCTGGATAGCCTTCACGGTCAGCCTGGCGAGACATAGCCAGATACATACCTACCTCACCACACTCACCATTGAAATGAGCATTGAGGTCCTTTATCATTTCTTCATCGGCACCCTCTTTACGAGCTGCACCTATTTGATGTACTGTTGCAAATGTTAATTCACCGTCATCCTTCAGCTCAGAAAACTTTGATGCTGGAGCTTTACAGATGGGACACTTCTCTGGAGGATTCTCGCCTTCATAGATATATCCACAAACGGCGCAAATAAATTTCTTTTTCATAATTTTTTTAGATTTATAATTATACTGAGCTTTTATGCTCGGCAACAAAGTTAGAGAGAAAAATATACCCCGCAAAATAATTGCGGGGTTTTATCGTTATTTTTTTGATTTTTTATATTTGTGTTCTATTATTAGGATAATTATTTCTGCCATTTGGCATTACCGCGTAATACCCATGTTATTTTTTTGCCTTTGGGAAGTTTTGGCTTTGTCCATTCTCCGCTCATAATCTGTATCGTAGTGGGTTTTCCCTTTTCCACGGCTGATATGGCTTCACCGACAGTCATAAAGTCTCCTCGTCCATATTTATCTATGGCATAATCATAGTCCACTCTGTAGCTCTTTAGGACTGGCACTTCTTTGCAAATAGCATCAGCTAGCATTTTGGCAACTACGTGTGCTCCGTAAATATTATAATGTGTGTTGTCCTGTCTGCCCTTTGGGATGGAAGGCTCTTGACCTGGCAAAAACCACATGTGCAGTTTCTTGGAATCATCCTTGCCCATACCTTGCTCCAAGTCATGTGTGAGTTTATTCGCATCTACGAAGTAGCAACGCATTTCTTTGGCTACGTCACGAGGTGCCTGAATATAGAGCCCGTGGGTATCTACCAATGTATCCCCCTCTTCCTTCTGGGCATTGGCCTTTTGTGAAGCATTGTCATTTGTGGTTAGACGCAGCTTCTCGTCATCGTCATTTTTGGGAACCTGTTTGAAGAAGTTTCTTCTTACCACAGAATTCATCAGGATGGGAATGCCGCCTCGCTCGCGGGTCTCACGGATAAACTTGCGCAGATTATAATCGAAAGTAGATCCGGGGTCTGTATGTCGGTCAGCTTTCGGCTTTTCGTCATTGTGACCGAACTGGATTACCACATAGTCACCAGGTTCAATCGCAGATAAGACGGAATCCCATCTTCCCTCATTGATAAAACTTTTGGAAGAGCGTCCGTTTACGGCATGATTATCTACTCTGATGGAGTCATTGAAATAGCATTGCAGAGCCATACCCCATCCACGTTCCTTGTTACCATGGTTGATGTTCTTGTTTGCCATAGTAGAATCACCAATCATGAATATGGTGATAGCATTGTCCTGCTTAAAAGCAGAAAACACTGCTATGGTCACAAGGACCATAAGCAGTGTAATAGTTTTCTTCATTTGTTTGTTTTTGTTTTTTTTGAATACTTACAATATTGCTGGATTAATCTATATGATTGACCAGTTCTTCCATTGTAACCATCGTTTGTTCACCAGTACTCATATTCTTGAGCGTGATTTTGCCTTCATTGATTTCATTCTCACCAGCTAAAGCCACATAAGGTATATGCTTGTCATTGGCATAACTCATCTGTTTCTTCATCTTGGCTGAGTCCGGATACATCTCTGTGCGGATACCTGCTTTGCGTGCTTTAGCTACAAATGGCAGACAATAAGCGGTTTCTTTTTCACCAAAATTGATGAAGAGTAGCTGGGTACTGCTTACGGCATCTTTCGGATATAGGTCAAGTTGATTGAGCACATCAAAGATACGGTCTGCGCCGAATGAGATACCTACTCCACTCAGACCAGGCATCCCGAATATGCCAGTCAGGTTGTCATAGCGTCCACCTCCGGTGATACTGCCTATCTGAACATCCAGTGCCTTCACTTCAAAGATGGCACCCGTGTAGTAATTTAGTCCGCGGGCCAATGTAAGGTCTAGCTGGATTTCATTGTTGAGTCCGGTTCTCTTCAGGGTGTCTAGAATGAAACGAGTTTCCTCCACTCCTTTAAGTCCTACTTCACTTTCTTTCAGTACTTCACTGATAGTCTGTAACTTATCATCATTAGAACCAGTAAGGGCAATGATGGGTTGCAGTTTCTCAATAGCTTCATCGCTGATACCATCCTCACGGAGTTCTGCATTGACGCTTTCGATACCGATTTTGTCTAGTTTGTCAATAGCTACGGTGATATCTACGATCTTGTCTGCCTCACCTATCACTTCTGCAATACCAGAGAGAATCTTACGGTTATTAATCTTGATCTGCACGCGGACACCGAATTTAGTAAATACAGTATCCACAATCTGCATCAGTTCCACTTCATTGAGCAGTGAATTGCTTCCTACCACATCAGCATCACACTGATAAAACTCACGGTATCTACCCTTCTGCGGACGGTCAGCACGCCAAACCGGTTGAATCTGATAGCGTTTGAATGGCAGTTGAAGTTCTTCCCTGTGCATGACCACGTAGCGTGCAAAAGGAACAGTCAGGTCATATCGCAAACCCTTCTCACAGAGTTTGGCTGCTAAGTGGAGTGAATTACGCTCCAGGAGTTCCTTGTCATCTATCTTGTTGAGATAATCACCACTGTTCAGTACCTTGAAGAGCAGTTTGTCACCCTCTTCACCGTACTTGCCCATCAGGGTCTGTAAAGTCTCCATTGCTGGAGTTTCTATCTGCTGAAAACCATAAAGAGCGTAAACGCTCTTTATGGTGTCGAAAATATAGTTACGCTTAGCCATCTCAAGTGGAGAAAAGTCGCGTGTACCTTTTGGAATACTTGGTTTCTGAGCCATTTCTATTTTTAAATTATTATCTTATTTATCCTCTTACGATAGTCTGTTCACGGTCAGGACCGATAGAGATAATTGCAATAGGAGTTTCGAGTTCTGCTTCCAGGAAGTCGATATAAGCTTTGAACTGTTTCGGGAATTCCTTCTCGGAAGTAAATCGTGTCATATCGGTTTTCCATCCTGGCAGTTCTTTGTATATAGGTTCTATTCCTTCCTCTATGCTGAATGGGAATTCGTCTATCTGTTTACCGTTCTGCTTATAAGCTACACAAGCCTTGATGGTGTCAAATCCGTCTAGCACATCGCTCTTCATCATGATGAGTTTGGTTACACCATTTACCATGATGGCATATTTCAGTGCTACGAGGTCTATCCATCCGCAACGGCGCTCACGTCCAGTAACTGCTCCATATTCATGACCCAGCTGGCGGATTTTGTCGCCTGTAGCATCGAAGAGTTCTGTTGGGAAAGGTCCGGCACCTACACGAGTGCAGTAAGCCTTCATGATACCGAATACATCACCTATTTTGTTAGGACCGATACCAAGACCAGTACAAGCACCAGCACAGATAGTATTGGAAGATGTCACAAATGGATAACTGCCGAAATCCACATCCAACATAGTACCTTGAGCACCTTCACAGAGAATAGATTCTCCACCCTTTAGAATATGATTGATTTCATGTTCTGAATCTACGATAGGGAACTGACGAAGATACTGGATACCTTCCATCCACTTCTTCTCCACTTCTTCGATGTCGTAGTCGAAATTGAGAGATTTCAGGATGCGCTCATGGCGAGCCTTGGCAGCAGCATACTTCTCCTCGAAGTGGTCGAAGATGTCACCTACTCTCAATCCGTTACGTGAAATTTTATCAGTGTATGTAGGACCGATACCCTTACCAGTCGTACCTACCTTGCTTTTACCTTTGGCAGCCTCGTAAGCGGCATCCAGCACACGATGAGTAGGCATAATAAGATGTGCCTTTTTGGAAATGTGGAGATGGCTTTTCAGTTCATGTCCGCTAGCTTCCAGTGCTTTGGCTTCATCCATGAAGAGGTCTGGCGCCAATACTACGCCATTACCGATGATATTGATTTTTCCACCTTGGAATATTCCTGATGGGATGCTGCGCAATACATATTTCTCACCATTGAATTCCAATGTATGACCAGCATTAGGACCACCCTGGAAACGGGCAATCACATCATAGTTAGGTGTAAGCACATCTACTACTTTACCTTTACCTTCGTCGCCCCACTGGAGACCCAGCAGTACGTCTACTTTACCTTTGTTCATCTTTCTGTATGTTTTTGTGGTTTAACTTTCTGTTATGGTGGGCCATCTTTATCTGGCAACTTTGGCATATACCATATATGTATAGTGAAAAGCCTTCTTGCTTGAATCTGCCCAGATGAAGATTTGCTATAGAGTTAATTACTTCCGGAGGTAATTTGAATTCCTTCACCTCACCGCATATCGTGCAGATACGATGGCAATGTCTGTTGGAATCAAAACTTATCTCATACGAAGTAATACCCTCAAAGTGATGACGTTCTACGATATGCAATTCCAAAAACAATCGCATGGTATTGTAGAGCGTGGCCCTGCTTACGGGAAAATTATAGTCAGTTTCGAGTTTTTGTCCCAGTTCATCCAAAGTGAAATGACCTTCGACATCACAGATAGCGTCAAGTATGGCAAACCGTTCAGGAGTTTTCCTCTGTCGATTTGTTTCAAGATACTTAGTCAAAAACTGTTGAACAGATTTTCTTACGCTTTCTTTCATTTTGCTAACTATATCTCTTTAGAGCGCTACAAAAGTACACAATTTATTTGAAAACAGACACACTCTATTTATAAAAAATCCAAATTAATCTGCTTTATTGCTGATTTTGCCAGTCGTTCATACACCAATCCTAGTTCGGCAAAGCGTTGTACACTCTGCATGGCAGCCTTTTTCACAGATAAGTTATCACTCTGCAGTGCCACCTGCAGTTGGTCTATGTATTCATTGATACCACGTGAATTAGGCTGCTGCCCGTTCATAAACAGGCGAGTGATGACCAGAAAACCGCAAAGTTGATAAATATCGTTTGTGGATGCTATCCACTGGTATGCTTTATCGGCGGCATAAGGCAGATACTGATAGAGATTGAAAGAGGCTTGCTGGGCTATCTCTATCTGGTCGGTCTGTTCCATCCAGATATCCACCACCTCAGGCAATATCTCCTGTGCAGGCATAATCATCGTGGCAAGTATCTTGCATTCGCGGATATTTTCTTTCCATAATGCAACTGCCAGATGATAGTCCTTGCCTATCTCCTTCGCCTGCTTCTGCAGCTCCATCAGCGGCACCCCCCAGTTCAGCTGATAGTTCACTCCCTTTTCCCTCATGGATTGGGCAGCTACGCCATTCATAACCAAACGGAATGAACGTTTTATCTCCTTGATTTTTTCTTCGATATTCTCCATAT
>DAIRCP010000109.1:0-9964 GCA_036796635.1 Prevotella sp.
ATCCTTGCCAATCTGGAACCCTGGCGATGGAGTTCTCCCGACTTCGTGCAGAAAACGGTACAGGCCATGAAGCAGGTTCATCATGCCAATGCGCTTCACCTTTATCCCCAGGCCTCCTATTGGGATTGGCCCTATACAGCCGATAAACTTCCTGATGGAAAACGTGAATATCAGTTGGACCGCGACTGGATGTGGTATCAGACGTGGGGACGGTATGCCTGGAATTGTCATCGCAATAGGCAGGATGAAATCATCTATTGGGATGACATCCTTGCCACACAGTTTGGCGTGACGCCTGCTGCAGCTGCTAACATACGCACTGCTTATGAAGAAAGTGGTGAGATAGCCCCAAAACTTCTTCGCCGCTTTGGTATTACGGAAGGTAACCGCCAGACATTGCTGCTTGGAATGAAGGCATCCCAACTGGTGAATCCATATAAATATACAGTTTATCCAGGTTTCTATGAGAGTTGCGGCCCTACAGGCGAGAAGCTGATAGAATATGTAGCCAAAAACTTTCAGCACCAACCTCATACAGGTGAGTTGCCATTGGATATCGTGGCGCAGACAGAATCGCATGGAGATAGTGCAGTGGCAGCCATTGACCGTATTGCCCATCTGGTGACATGCCATCAGGATGAGTTTGCCCGACTTCAGAATGACATGCACTGTTACCGTGAGTTTGCTTATTCTTTCGGCTGGAAAGTTAAGGGGTGCCTGCATGTACTCAATTATCAGTACACGCACGATATCACCCAGTTGGATACAGCCGCACTTGAACTGCAGAAGGGACTGGAGCATTATCGCAAACTCGTATCGCTTACAAACGATACCTACTTATATGCCAACAGTATGCAGACAGCCCAACGGCGTATTCCCATCGGAGGTGATGATGGTAAGATGAAGACTTGGGCAGAGCTGCTGCCTGTCTATGAACAGGAGTTGGCAAATCTATGTGAAAATATAGTGCTGCTGAAGAATCAGCACACTTCGCATTTTACAGCAACAATAACAGAAACGCCAGTCATTAAGACACATAATCATTTTATCAACCAATCATCCATTACACCGTTGCAACCAGCTGATGTGAAAGTCATAGGTGACTGTAAATGGGTGAAACTCTCCAAGGGCGTACGCCTTTTCACGGATTTGGATAGTACCGTTACCGATATCGCACCGGAACTGTCAGGACTTTCCGCCCTCGTTCTTTCTTCAGAAAAGCAGCGCAGTGAGGGCAATACATTGACTTTCACCTGCACAGCACCCGTCAGTCTGCTTATTGGTTATTTCCGTGATGACCAGATGAAATATGCACAGGCTCCCAAATTGGAGACAGATGCCTCTGCCAACGATTATCAGCAGGCGGAACCGCAGATTACCAGTGCATTGCGTATCAATGGAATGCCTCAGGTGAATGTACATAAGTATGTCTTCCCATTAGGACAGCATACCCTCAATCTTCCTAAAGGCATGTTACTTGTTCTCGGTTTCACCTCCAGTGAGATAGTTCCCCGTGATGCCGCCCTGTCAGGTGAAGATGCTGCCATCGACTGGCTGTTTTATTAATTAAGAATTACAGAATACAAAACTGATATGCGTAAATATCTTCTATCATATATAGGAATTATCCTGTTGGCTTGCTCCCTGCAAATACAGGCACGCAATCATACATCTTATGCCCGTGATACTGATAACTCCCAAGTGTCGTCAGTCTCATCCCATCTGATGCAGACTATCTATGATGAAGTGAAGACCCCATTCAAGTATGGTATGGTAGTCGCCCCGCAGGATAACGGACATCAGATAGACTGTCCTACAGTGTATCGCGAGGGTGACAAGTGGTACATGACGTATGTATGTTACAATGGTCATCACGGCACAGACGGACGAGGGTATGAGACATGGTTGGCTTCCTCTCCCGACCTGTTGCACTGGACTACCTTGGGCAGATTACTGTCGTATCGCACAGAAGGTTGGGATATGAATCAGCGAGGCGGTTTCCCCTCATTGATAGACTGGGACTGGAATGGCACCTATCAGATGCAGAAATATCAAGGTAATCACTGGATGACCTATATCGGCGGACATGGAACTGGTTATGAGGGGGTACGCGAACCCCTTTATATAGGTCAGGCATTCACTCCGGGGAATATTACTGCCGCCCACGAGTGGCAGACTTTTCCCCAGCGTATTTTGCCGATAGAAGGTAAAGATGCCCAGTGGTGGGAGAGACTGATACAATATAAAAGTACCGTTTATTGGGATAGACAGAAGGTGTTGGGACATCCTTTCGTGATGTTTTATAATGCAGGTGGCATCAATCCCGCCAATCAGATGAAGGCAGAGCGTATCGGCATTGCCCTGAGTGATGACATGCACCATTGGCAGCGTTATGCCGGCAATCCGGTTTATGCTCATGAGGCACCTGGCATCATCACCGGTGATGCGCAGATTGTGCGGATGCCTGATGCGCTGATTCAGAATCAACAAGAGAAGGGACGACCACTGTATGTGATGTTCTATTTCTCAGCCTATAACCCAGCCCGTAAATACAGTGCCTACAATACCTTTGCCGTCAGTCGCGATTTGGTGCATTGGCATGACTGGACGGGTGCAGACCTGGTGTATCCTTCCAAACCTTATGACAATCTCTTTGCCCATAAGAGTTATGTGCTGAAGCATGATGGGGTAGTGTATCATTTCTATTGTGCCGTGAATCAGTCGGGACAGCGGGGTATAGCTCTAGCCACCAGTGCACCTATGGGACAGTCGGAAGTACATTTCCCTGTTCCAGAACAGAAAGGCAAGCGCCGGGTGATGGATTTGGATTCCTGTTGGACTGCCACATTGGTACAGGTTAATCAGTCCACTGCAGATTTGAACCAAATCAAGAAAGTGAACCTCCCTCATAATTTCGATGATTATTATGGTTATCGTCAGTTGAAGCATGGCAATCTTCATGGCTCTGCAATCTATGAAAAGAACTTCCGTGTTTCCAAACAAACAAATAAACGTTATTTCTTGGAGTTCCAGGGCATCGGCACTTATGCCACCGTTACGCTCAATGGTCATACTTATCCCAAGACTCCTGTTGGTCGTATTACTTATACATTGGATATCACTGAAGCTTTGCTGGATGGGAATAATCTCTTGCAAGTGCGTGCCGATCATCCAGAGATGATTACGGATATGCCATGGGTCTGTGGCGGTTGTTCGGCAGAGTGGGGCTTCAGCGAGGGGTCGCAGCCTTTGGGTATCTTCCGTCCTGTATCACTGATAGAAACAGATGAGGTACGTATTATGCCGTTTGGTGTGCATATCTGGAATAATCATGCCTGTGACAGCATTTTCATAGAGACGGAAGTGAAGAATTATGCTGTCCGCCCAGTGACTCTCCAATTGGTGAACAAACTCAATCAGACGAGTGGAAAGAATTATGTCCGTCTTACCGACAGTATAACCCTGTCGCCGGGAGAGTCTCGCACCGTCCGTCAACAGATACCTATCGCCAATCCCCATCGCTGGAATCTTGATGATCCCTATCTCTATCAGTTAGTCACCATGATTAAGCGTGATGGACAGACTACAGATGATCTTATCACGCCTTATGGTATCCGTAGCATCTCTTGGCCTGTGCATAATACTCAGTCCGGTCGTGATAGTCAAGAAGGCGAATCAAGGAAAAAACAGTTCCTGCTCAATGAAAGACCAGTGTTCATAAATGGTACCTGTGAGTATGAACATATTTTGGGAGGAAGCCATGCCTTCACTCATCAGCAGATAGCAGCCCGCGTGAAAGAAATCAGACAGGCAGGATTTAACGCTTTCCGTGAAGCCCATCAACCGCATAATCTCTATTATCAGCAGTTACTGGATGAACAGGGTGTCCTCTTCTGGAGTCAGTTCTCCGCTCATATATGGTATGATACTCCAGCCTTTCGTGCGAATTTCCTCCAGTTCCTCCGTCAGTGGATAAAGGAGCGCCGCAATTCTCCCAGTGTGATACTCTGGGGACTGCAGAATGAAAGTGTGCTGCCCAGGGACTTTGCAGAAGAATGTAGTCGTGTCATCCGTGAGATGGACCCTACAGCCATGGACCAACGGGCTATTACCACGTGTAATGGCGGCGAAGGTACTGACTGGAATGTGGTACAGAACTGGAGTGGAACTTACGGCGGTATGTTGGAGAATTACCATCAGGAACTGCAGCAGTCAGATGAACTTCTCAATGGTGAATATGGCGCATGGCGCACAGTGGGTCTTCATGGCTCAGATGCCTATTCAGAAGAGCATTTTCTGCATATTCTGCAATCCAAAGTACAACAGGCAGAACAGGTAAAAGATAGTGTCTGCGGGCAGTTCCAGTGGATATTTGCCACTCATGACAATCCCGGACGCATACAGCCCGATGGAGGTTATCGCCGAATAGATAAGATAGGACCACTCAATCATAAAGGATTACTCACCATCTGGGATGAGCCTACAGTAGGTTATGATTTTTATCAGCAGTATACTTCCGCACAGTCGGTTGCATCTTCATCAACATCTTTAACCAAACAGCCTTCCGACGAATCGGATGATTCCGTGTTCATCACGGCAGCCGATCGTCAGCATGATGTGCTCAAGGGAGCCGCAGGATATACCTATTTATATAGAGTCAATTGTGGTGGTGATGATTTCACGGATAGTTACGGACAGACCTGGCAGCAGGACAATACCCGGCACAGCCATTCCTGGTCACAGGACTTCGGAGCCGTTGATCAGTCTTCTACTGAACAGTCTTCGCTCAATCAGAAATCCGCCAATCAGACTTCTGTCAATCCGCCATCAGATACTGTTGCCTTATCACCTTATCTCGCTTCGCAACGGACCATCATTCAGCCAATCCATGGCGTGAGTCTGCAGGATGTACCCTTGTTGCAGTCTTTCCGCTACGGCAGACAGCGCTTGTGGTATGACTTTGAAGTCCCTGATGGTAACTATCGTATCGAACTTTATTTTATTGAGCCATGGTGGGGCAAGTGTCAACGGGTATCAACCGATGCAGAAGGTCTGCGCCTCTTTGATGTGGCGGTGAATGATTCCGTGGTGATACGTGATTTGGATATCTGGGCGGAAAGTGGATATGCCGGTATTCTCAGAAAGGTGATAACAGCTCCTTCACGACAGGGGAAACTGCGTGTGTCGTTTCCACAGGTGAATGCAGGACAGGCAGTTATCTCCGCTATAGCCGTGGCCAGATACGCTACGGATACCCGTCAGCCTGTAAGTGCTCGTAGACTTGTGGCAAATAATGAATCTCCTACAATGTGGCATGATTTTGATTGTGACACCATTGCCAAATATCCCAAGGACTTGTCACCGAAAGAGGCCGTTGCCTTTCCAGTGAGTAAATATCAACCTACGAAACCTGGTCAGTGGCTTATTACTCCAGGAGTGGCACGTGAGTATATGCTCCGCTTTCGGTATCGTAATATCACAGGGCATCCAGTCCGAGGAAAAATCAAAATTGTGGATGCCAAAGGTGCGGAACTTGTCAACCGTGATATCACCTTCCCGTCTACGCCGAATAAATTCAAGGTCATCTCCACCACCACGGGCACGCAGATTAATGCCGGTCGATATGTTGTAAGTATCACCGAAGCCAAAGGTGTAGAACTGGAGACACTCGAAGTACAATAAAAAAACGAAGAATATGCGGAACACGAAATATCTATCTCTCTCATTGCTGTTTAGTTTTATTGGCGTAACTTGCTGTTTTGCAAGTACACAGCCACGACAGACAAATACGAAGGTATCTCCATCAGTTACCTCTATTGATTCATCAGCAGTCCAGTACAGTGCATCTGTATCCCAAACACCTGATTGGGAAAACCAGCATGTGCTTCAGATAAACCGTGAACCAGCCCGTGCCGTCTTCTTTCCATACACAGTAAGACCTGGAGACTGCCAACTGTCACTCAATGGCGCTTGGAAATTCCGTTGGACCAAGACACCGGATACTCGCATCAAGGACTTCTTTCGCACCGATTACGACTGTTCTTCGTGGAAGGACTTTCCTGTACCTGCCAATTGGGAAGTCAATGGTTTCGGCACTCCCATCTATATTTCTGCAGGTTATCCCTTCCGCATAGATCCTCCGTGCGTCACCAGTACTCCGCCGCATAACTGGACCACTTATGAGGAGCGCAATCCCACTGGTCAGTATCGGCGCACCTTCGTATTGCCACAGACATGGACACTCAGCACACATCAGGTATATGTGCGCTTTGATGGAGTGATGAGTGCCTTTTATGTATGGATCAATGGCCATCGGGTAGGGTATTCACAGGATTCGTTCTCCCCTGCAGAGTTTAATATCACCCGCTATCTGCACAGCGGAATCAATCAGATAGCTGTGGAAGTGTATAAGTATAGTGACGGCAGTTACCTCGAAGACCAGGACTACTGGCGTTTGGGTGGTATTCAGCGTGATGTCACCCTTTTTGCCACGCCAAATCTCTCCCTTCGCGATGTTGCTGTACGCACCGTTCCCGTTAGCCTGCAAACGTCGGACTCGCCGGATTATCGTCTGGAGATACATCCTGATTTCCAATGTTTTCAGAATGTAGTAAATGCCGATACACTCATGGCGACATTGGAAGATGCACAGGGACACGAGATAGTCCGGATGAAAACAGATATAGCTACCATCCTAGACCGCACGCATCAGCCCGCGCTCATGAATGAGTGGTATCCCCAACGTGGGCGCAGTAAGTTTGCCCGTCTGTCTGCAGTCATCACGTCACCTCATCAGTGGACCGATGAGACGCCCTATCTCTATACCCTCAGACTGGCAGTAGTTGATTCTGCGGGACATATCATTCAGCAGGCTCGTCAGAAAGTAGGATTCAGATACCTTCAGATTCGTGACGGACAATTGCTTGTCAACGGCAGCCCTGTGAAACTCCGTGGAGTCAATCGCCATGAGTTCGACCCACAGTTGGGACGTGTGATGACCGAGGCACGCATGCAGCAGGATATCACCCTCATGAAGAAACTACATATCAATGCCGTACGTACCAGTCACTATCCCAATCATCCCCGTTGGTATGAACTCTGTGACAGTGCCGGTATCTATGTGATGGATGAGGCTGACTGCGAGACCCATGGACTTCGGGGAACCCTTACCTCCGATGCTGAATGGAGTGCCGCTTTTCTCGACCGCGCACAACGTATGGCTGAGCGCGACAAAAATCATCCCAGCGTCATCTTCTGGAGTTTGGGCAATGAGAGCGGATTCGGCATCAATCATGCTACCATGGCAGGATGGCTCCATGAGTTTGACCCCACCCGTTTTGTACATTATGAAGGAGCACAGACTCCTTATGATGCTACTTCCGGAGAGTCAGAATCCACATTTTCGCAGACAGACCCACAGTGCGTGGATGTAATCAGCAGGTTTTATCCCCGCGTGAAACAACCATATCTCAATCCCGGTATTGCCGAAGGTTCTGATAAAGAGCGGGCGGAAAATGCCCGTTGGGAACACTTAGTGGATATAGCCGACCGCGCCAATGATACTCGTCCCATACTCACCAGTGAATACGCCCATTGCATGGGTAATGCCCTGGGTAATTTCAAGGATTACTGGGATGAAATTTATGCCCACAAACGACTGTTGGGTGGTTTTATCTGGGATTGGGTTGATCAGGGAATAGCTGTTTCTTCAGCTGCTCAGCATGTATCTCGTCGTTCTGTGCGCTATGGCGGTGACTTTGGTGATACCCCCAATCTCAAAGCCTTCTGCCTGAATGGTGTCGTCATGGCCGACCGTACCCTCAGTGCTAAATCATACGAAGTGCAGCACGTCTATTCACCTGTACAGTTTGTCCGTCATGGCGATACCGTCTATGTGGTCAACCGCCATAACCATATCTCCCTGTCCCCTTACACATGTACCTATCAGATTGTCGCACTCGATTACTCGCTTACGAATGATGGTCAGAAAAAGAAAAATCGTATGATGAAACGTGGTATCCTTCCTATACCGGAAGTGTTGCCGCAGGATTCAGCCGTCATTGTTCATATCAGCGATTTCGAATATGATAAAGATATTCCGGCACAGTATCTCAATCTTGAAGTCACCCAGTCGGCAGATACCATCATCGCCGAACAGTTTGAACTGACTTCTCCCCGTCTCGCGCCTCAGTACACTTCTGTTGTCCCGGCAGTTCATTCATCAGCGATAGTAAAGGACTCCCCGGTCACCCAACTGCAGTTCCAGTTTTTCCGTGCTCCAACCGACAATGACAAAAGCTTCGGAAACTGGTTGGCTAAAGACTGGCATCAGCAGGCAATTGATTCCATTCTGAATCCTGTTCCTCTTCGCACAGCCCGATATACTTATCATTATGCCACTCGTAGTCAGACAGATAAGAAAGACAATCAAATTCCCCGGAAACAAGGCACAATCGAAGTATCCTTGCAGGTAGATACCCTCAGCGATGGTATTATTGACCTACAGGCCACCTTCCGCTGTACGGGCGACCTGCCCGAACTTCCCAGAATGGGTATCGCTTTTACTCTCCCAAAGGAATATCAGCAACTGGAATATATAGGCAGAGGGCCCTGGGAAAATTATCCCGACCGCAAGACATCCTGTCCGATAGGTGATTATCAAAGCACAGTAGCCGTTCAGTTCACTCATTATCCCCGCCCACAGGACAACGGCAATCACGAAGAATGCACCTACCTGTCACTCACCGATTCGCGCCGTCATCACTTCATTGTACAGGCAGTAGATGCTCCTTTCAGTTTCTCCGCGCTCCCCTATACCGTGGTGCAACTTTATAGTGCCATCCATGATGACTCACTTCCGGCATCCAGTGCTACCATTGTCAGCATAGACTGCGCCGTGTTAGGATTAGGCAACAGCAGTTGTGGTCCGGGAGTACTCCGTAAGTATGCTATCAGTCAGAAACAGGAGCATCACCTGCATATTCGCCTCTACTATTAAACAGATTTTCCCAATCTGTGCACATACACTGCACACAATTGTCATATCTTTGCTGCCAAAAACAAAATAAACTTCGTGATAAATGGTTATTAATAATAATGAATAACAAGAATCAGAAGACGATTAGCCTATGGCAACAAACAAGAATGCAATTATTAGATATTATGCGCTGGACCGATGCTTTCAGAACATCCATCGCCGCTATTATATAGAAGACCTGATAGACGCCTGTAACTCTGCTATCTGTCAGTACACCGGAAGGGAGGAAGGTGTACATCGCCATCAGGTGTATAATGATATTCTCTTCATGGAAGAGCATTGGGATATTCCTCTGCAACGTATCAAGGACGGTAAGCGTGTCTATTTCAGATACAGTAATCCCGCCTTCACCATCCACGACACCCTCCTGAGTGATGATGATGTGATGAAAGTGGAATCTGCCTTCAGCCTTCTTCATTGTTTTGAAGGGCTTCCCAACTTCGAATGGGTGGCAGAGATAGATGCCCGTTTCCGCACGATGTTCCGTTTCGGTGAAAATCAGCAGACCAGTATAGTTAGCTTTGAGCACAATCCCTACATCCGTGGCCTCAATTTCTTTCCACAGGTATTTAATGCCATCGTTAATAAACAAAGTATCAAGATAGACTATCGTAAGTTTGACCAGTCGGAAGTGCATATCTTTGTGGTCCATCCCTATTATCTCAAGCAGTATTCCAGCCGTTGGTATCTTCTCTCCCTCAATGACAAGCATCAGAGTATTTTCACCTTGGCTCTAGACCGTTTCGTATCCGTTGCTCCTGCCGACATACCCTATATTCCTAATCAGGATATATCCCTCAGTGACTATTTTTTCGATGCGATAGGCATCACCGTTCCGGCAGAGAAGAAGGTGGAGACCATCCGTCTGCGTATCTCATCCAGTCAGATGCCCTACGTCAAGACCCGTCCCATCCACGGTTCACAGAA
>DAIRCP010000110.1:0-9843 GCA_036796635.1 Prevotella sp.
TTAATGAGAACAATCTTTAAAACTTTATTGTTATCGTTACTCCTTGTGTCAGGTTGCAGCCTTACATCATGTAATGACACCGACGACGGTTCTTATGTAGCACCTATCACACAGTATGAGAAAATCAGTGGAAAGTGGCTGCTCAACTCAATCACTCAAGTGGATGAAACGACATCCAAGACAATGACTCTAACCAATCTTTTCGATTTCGGTTCGTTTGTAATCAACCTTAACACCGACTCTAATGGTGAACCTACAACCTTCTCCGTAGAAGGGACAGCACCGGAACTTCTTCCTGTTTCAGGTTCATGGAAACTTGCAAATCCGTTTGTTAATTCAGATGGTACGGCAGCAAAGATTTTGCTTAACGACAAAACCACGTTAACAGTAACAGCCGTACCAGGAGCCCAGCAGACTCTGGAATTCAAACTCACTCGTAAGACAGCAGGCAAAGCCTATGTGTCTTATGTTTATAATCTAATACCAATAAAAGAATAAAAATCAAAATCATATCATGGAAAAAAGAATTTTATTCAGTTTGTTATCATTTGTAATGCTACTGATGCCGACAACAATATCGGGTACGACTAAATTGCCGGGAACGCCGAAAGTATGGACCGTGCCCGCAATATATTCGGGTGATGAGGAAGTGACATTCTATTATGATGTTACGGATATTGGCTTCGCAGAAGGTGCCGATTTGTATCTTTGGGCATGGCAACCTAGCGAACCGGATGCTAATCATTGGGAAAACTCTTCTGATTTTGCTAAACTGGAATATGTAGGTGACGGTATCTACAAAAAAACAATGATACCTACTGAGTATTTTAATGTAAAAGCGTCAACGTTCGAAGATGCGAACTGGGCCGGTTTCTGGCAACAACTTAAGACGAAAGACGGCGCTTTCTGCTCAACAGAATATGCAGCCCCCGACTGCCGTACACAGATTAAGGAATTTCTTTCATCAGGGAAAGCCATACAATTCTATTCTGGAAAATCTCCGAA
This sequence comes from Prevotella sp., assembly GCA_036796635.1. Lineage (GTDB taxonomy): Bacteria > Bacteroidota > Bacteroidia > Bacteroidales > Bacteroidaceae > Prevotella. The sequence goes on from DAIRCP010000110.1 coordinate 1,006, forward strand.
TTTCACTGAGAATTTCACACTCAAGGAACCAATGTCTGTGCTTGTCAATCCCGATTTATACAAGATGACAGACAATCGCACGCTTACTGAGATTTCAAAAGACGACAATTTCGTATCGTTTAATGTACATGGCGGTCTGAATAATTGGGATGTTCAACAAACGTTGGATGTGTGGCGTTCGGCTACGATGGCGAAAACACGCTTTAACAAACAGGGTAACGGTTTATATAAATGGGACATGAGTTCGCCATACGATTATTTCAGTACCAACCCGCAGGACGACGGTTCTCTGAAAGCGACAGCTCTTCAGGGGAATGATGATTACGATTTAGAAAACCTAGCATACCTTATTGTTGAGGTTATCAAAGATGCAAACGGTGCCAACCAGTGGGGCGTAAACAGTGGTGACCAACTACAGAAGGCTGGTACGGCAGAAATATATCCTGACCCTGTTTTCTCATATTTCCCGACACAAATAAGTGTTTTGGATATACTTACATTAATACGTCAATATAATGAAAGATCTGCAGGTGCCCTGACGTATACTTTAACCGCAGGGGATAAGACTATCACAGGAATAATGGATGGAACACGAGATAAACGTCAAGGTTCTATAAACCTGATCAAGGAGCTTGCCGGCTCATCTGCAGATAAGATACATGTCACCATCGTAACAGCTAAAAATGTCAAGGTCGTAGATGTGGACATTCCTCTTATATCTACCTCAGAGATAGAATAATCACGCTAACCGCAAACATTATGAAAAAGAATAAAACAAATAACATACTAGTTGTCCTCTTGCTCACTTTGACACTAGCATTCAGCCAAAATATCATGGCTCAGAACTTTACTGTTACAGGTAAGGTCGTAGATAATAACAAGGAACCGCTTATAGGAGCAACTGTACGTACGTTGAATACGAACAAAGGCACAGTGACTGATGCGGATGGTAATTTTACACTTTCTTGTGATAAGAATACAACTCTCGAAATATCATTTGTAGGATACAATTCACGCAAAGTGAAAGCAGACAGTAAAATAACTGTCATACTTGACGAAAACGATAACTTGTTAAAAGAAACTGTCGTTGTGGGTGTCGGTTATGGAACAATGCGTAAATCTGACCTTACCGGAGCTATTGCCTCAGTTAATGCAAAGGATATGAAGAAAGGAGTCATAACCAGTACGGAACAGTTGCTCCAAGGTAAAGTGGCAGGTCTCTCTGTTGTCCAAAGTTCGGGAGCCCCTGAGGCAGGTGCTTCACTCCGTTTGCGTGGAGGTACGTCTCTTTCAGCGAGCAATGGTCCATTGGTCGTTGTAGATGGAATACCTGGTGTTGATATCAATTCAGTCCAACCCAATGAAATACAGTCAATAGACATTCTTAAAGATGCCTCTGCTGCAGCCATCTACGGTTCGAGGGGTGCCAATGGTGTAATTATTGTAACCACAAATCGTCAGTCGGGCGATGTTGAAACAAAGACCATGCAGTATAACGGATACGTTGCCATCGGTTCAGCAGCGAAAAATATGGATATTCTTTCAGCTAACCAGTGGAGACAATATGTACGTGATAATAATATCGCTACAGCTCTGGATTACGGAGCTGACACTGACTGGCAGAAAGAACTTCAGCGCACTACTTATTCACACTCACATAATATATCATTCAGCAACTCACGTAAAACGAATGGATATCGTGGTTCTGTAACCTATCAGAATAATCAGGGCGTCATAGTCGGTAACAACTTCAACCGTCTGTCTGCCAGTATATCAGCATACCAGACAGGTCTAAACGGACGTCTTCATATAGACGAAGGCATTAATGCCAATTTTGATAGTTGGCACCCAACGGACACCCGTATATTCGAGCGCATGGCTAATCTGAATCCTACTTTCCCTGTTTATAATGCAGACGGTAGTTTTGCTCAACTGAACGGAACAAATACCGAAAATCCGGTAGAGATCAACAGTGACAGAACAAACGATCAAAAGCGCCATCGTTTCCTTGGTTACACCAAAGTGGATTTGGATGTTATCGAAGGTCTTAAAGCTACAGCCAACGGATCTTATGAATATCAAAATACGACTGGTGGACTTTACAAACCTACTTACGCTCAGATGGAAGGTAAAAGTGAGAATGGATGGGCGCAATGCACATTTGCTACATATACCAACAAACAACTTGAACTTTATCTTACTTATGATAAAGAATTTGCCAAGATACATAAAATTAATGTCATGGCCGGTTATTCTTACCTAGACAATGTATATAGTGGTTTCGGCAGCACCCGTAGTGGTTTTGACACCAATGCTTTCGGTTATAACAATCTGGCGGCCGGTACAGATTATAGAGCTACCGATGTCTATTCGTACAAAGGAGAGGCTAAATTAATCTCATTCTTCGGCCGTATAAATTATAACTTGTTAAATAGATATATGCTTACAGCCACCATTCGCCACGACGGTTCGTCTCGGTTTGGAAATAACCATAAATGGGGCGATTTCCCATCGGTATCATTGGCATGGCGTATCAGCAATGAAGATTTTATGAAGTCTGCTTCCAAATGGTTAGACAATCTAAAACTTCGTCTGGGATATGGTGTTACAGGTAATCAGAATGGTATCGGTGAATACAAGTCTCTTTCTATTCTGAGCGCATCTGGAGCAAAATATTATGATCCTGTCGCTGCAGCGTGGAAAAACTCTTATACACAGTCGCAGAATGTCAATCCGGATCTTAAATGGGAATCAACAGCACAGTTTAACGCCGGTATCGATTTCGGACTTTTCAGTCGTATCAATGGAACAATAGAACTGTATTATAAAAAGACGAGCGATCTTCTATGGACATATCCTGTACCGCAGCCACCATACCTTGTAGGTACAATGCTTGCCAATGTCGGTGATTTGGTGAACAAAGGCGTGGAATTTACACTTGGGGCCAATATTATCCGCCAAAATGATTTTACTCTGGATGCCAATCTTTCTTTTGCTTACAACCATCAAGAGATAACAAAACTATCAAATGATGTATATCAGGCTGTCGGACTTCAGGCTGGTTCTCTCCATGGACTTCGTGGAATGTCCAACACATATTCCCAAGTGATAAAAGAAGGTTATCCTGCCGGAGCTTTTTATGGACCAGTCTGCAATGGAATAGACGAAAACGGAAAATACATCATCAACCGCGACGAGAACGGTAATGCTGTCAATGAATACTTAGGTAGCGCACAACCCAAATTTAATTTAGGACTTTCAATCAATGCCACATACAAAGATTTCGACTTTAATGTTGCCGGTTACGGAATGTTCGGGCAAAAAGTCCTGAATGCAACCCGTATGGCTATGTTCGACCCGACTCGTCTCCCTTCTCAGAATGTTCCTGACGACTTTGTAAGTAGTGGTATCAAAGACGATCCTATGTTTAGCAGCTATTTCGTAGAAAAAGGTGATTTCTTCCGTTTACAGTCAGTAACTCTTGGTTATACGATACCAAATACGAAGAAAATAGGTTTTGAAAAGATAAGATTCTATATAACAGGTGAAAATCTATTCTGTATAACAAGTTATACCGGACTGGATCCTGAAGTAGCCATTTCCGACAGCGTTCTCGACGGTCAAGGTATTGACATGTTCAATAGTTACCCACGTCCCCGCACTTATTCTTTAGGCGTGAACATATCATTCTAATAAACCATCCGAACATTAAAACAAAGATCATTATGAAAAATAAATTAATATCGTCAATCCTGTTGTCAGTGCTTGCCCTTACAAGTTGTACAAACCTTGACGAAGACCTATACGATAAAGTATCAATGGATGCCTATGGTAAAACTGAAGCAGAAGTTCAGACCATTGTAGGCGGTGCTTATGCCACGCTCCGAGGATACGGTTCTTCTACAGCCGAAGGCAATGGTACGAACTGTTATCCTACATGCGAATATGTATTCTTCTTGACAGAATGCAGTAGCGATGAGGCTTGTATCCCTACACGAGGTACCGACTGGTATGATGGTGGCCGTTATCAGCAACTGCAGCGGCATACATGGGATTCTCAGAACACTTGTATATTATCAGGCTGGCGTTATGCTTTCACGGGCGTATCTAAAATTAATGCTATTATTTACCAAGTTGAAAAATCAGGTCTTACTGATGATGACAAAGCCAAGGTGGAAGCTGGCTTGCGTGGTTTGCGTGCATATTATTACTATCAACTTCTGGATATGTTCGGTAATGTACCTATCGTTACCGACTTTACTCAGACTGAGTTGCCGAAGAACAGTACCCGCCAGGATGTATTTGATTTTGTGGAAAAGGAACTCAAAGAGATTATACCCTTGTTACCATCCGGTGTCGAATACGGTTATTTCACTCAGAATGTAGCATATACACTTTTGGCACGACTGTATCTTAATGCTGAAGTTTATACAGGTAAAGCCCGTTGGCAGGATTGTATCAACGCATGTTCTAAAGTCCAAGGTTATAGCCTTACATCTGATTACAAAGAAAGTTTCAAGATTGCCAACGAGAAATCGTCTGAAATAATCTTTGCAATCCCTTATGACCATAAACAAGGTACCGTAGGCAACTATCTTGCCTCCATGACATATCATTACAATCAGAAATATGTCTTTTCAGCCGATGGTTCATACCAATGGTGTGGTAATGGAATATGTGCCCAGCCTGGGTTATACTCTTCATACGAAGAAGGGGATGTTCGTCGTGACAAAACACTTATGACAGGACAGCAATATAGCGCGAAGGATGGTTCTGCAGTGAATATGGACAATGGTGAACCACTCAATTACACAGAAGAAATAAGCAACTTTGAAAATGCCAAACAGAACGAAGGCTGTCGACTGGATAAATATGAATGGAGTGCCACTGATTCATGGGAACGTGACAACGACTGGGTGTTGATGCGCTATGCCGAAGTACTGATGATGCAAGCAGAGGCTAACTACCGTCTGGGTTATGCACAGACAGCTCTCACTTACATCAACCAAGTAAGAAGTCGTGCGGGTTTAGTCGGACTCACTTCTATAGATGCCGATAAACTAGATAGTGAATGGAAGCATGAATTTGCTTTAGAAGGACTGCGCCGTACTGTCAACATCCGATTCGGTACTTATTACAACTCCTGGTGGGAAAAAGGTAACGATGCCACAGATCACCACACAGGAATATACCCTATACCGAAGGAAGAACTAGACAAGAATCCTAATCTGGTTCAAAATCCCGGATACTAATAATTATAAATATGAAAATACCACACGGATATATACTCACACTACTGTGTGTCCTCTTTTGTTCATGCGGAAGCAATTCGACTGACGTCACTGGCAACAATACCAACGTCACTGAAGTCACCGAACTGCTTCCGGTGGCAGTAACTAAAAGCAATAAAATGAAAGTCTATGCCCATTATATGCCTTGGTTTGAGACTCCAGCCACTAACAGCGGCAGTTGGGGACAACATTGGACGATGGCAACCTGTAACCCGAACATCGAAAACAGTGGCAAACGTCAGATTGCATCCTATTACTATCCACTTACAGGACCGTATGCATCAAGCGACGATGAAATTCTCGATTATCAGTGCCTCCTCATGAAATACTCAGGTATTGATGGTATCATGATAGATTGGTATGGAACGCAATACAAAAAAGACTACCCCTCAAATTTACGTAATTCGGAAGCTGTTATTAAAGCTGTTACCAGAGCTGGACTTTCTTATGCTATCGTCTATGAAGACAATACATTACAGGGACTCAGTGACAAAGTAGCTCAAGCGCGTATCGATATCAACTATTTAGCTACCAACCACTTCAAAAATGCAAATTATGTAAAAGTAGACGGGAAACCTCTTCTCCTGATATTCGGACCGCAGCAAATATCTACTCCTAAAGACTGGGACAACGTATTCAGTATCCTTGCCACTAAACCGGAATTTATTGTGCTTAATAGTCACAGTTCTCTTGTCAATGATGCAACTTATAAAAATTCGGAAGGGGAATTTTTATGGGTAAATGATAAACCGGATTACTCTGTTGCCAAACAATATGATTACTACATAGCTGGTGCCATGCCTGGATTTAAAGACTATTACAAAGCAGGAGGGTGGGGAAATGGTTATACCACTTATGATTCTGACAACGGCAATCTGTTTAACCGTCAGCTTCAGTCTGCCCGCGACGCAGGTCTTGATATGTTGCAGATAAGTACTTGGAACGATTATGGCGAAGGTACGGTCATAGAACCTACGCAGGAATTCGGTTATAAGTATCTCACGGCACTCCAGCAGTTTACGCAAGTGAATTATCGACAGCATAATCTTGAACTTATCTATAAATGGTATCAATTTCGTGTGAAATATTCTGATTCCGTATCGATGCTTAATATACTAAAACAGTGCTATTATTACTTCGTTTCACTTCAACCCGATAAGGCGGAGTCTCTAATTAATAACATCAAATAACAAATTTACAATGAAAATATTTAAATGGTGTATAGCTATCTGTCTCATTTGGTTATTCAATTCCAATGTTACTGCCGCAAAACTTTTTTCACCAGATGGGCATCTATGTGTTACCGTAGGAGTCAAAGGAGGTAAGCCATACTATACTCTCTGCCGTGATAAGGAAATAATAATCAATCCATCTCATTTGGGTTTCATCCTGGTCGACGGTACATTCAATAGCGGTTTCCAACAAGTTTCCGTCAGTCGAATGACAAAAGACGAAACATGGACACAACCTCTTGGCGAGGAGTTATATGTGCGTAACCATTACAACGAACTTACCCTGCATACACAGGAAAGGTTGGGCATGCATCGACAATTAAACATTGTATTCCGTCTTTATAACGACGGACTGGGATTCCGCTACGAATTTCCTCGCCAGACAAATCTTAATAAGTTTGTTATCCGTGACGAAAAGACTGAGTTCTGTTTCCCTACGGATGCCACCGCATGGTCGATACCAACCAATACAACCAAATATTACGAAGCACTTTTCACTGCTTCACCCCTTAGTGGCAAGGATACTGTCTCCACGCCTGTCACCATACAAGTAAACGACAGTCTGTACCTTGCCCTTCACGAAGCCAATCTTACCGACTATGCCAGTCTCAATCTCACGCCCCGTAACCAAAAGGGAAGTGCGGTAAAGCTTTTGTCGGCACTCACCCCATGGCATAACGGAGATAAAGTGTATGCCACCGCCCCGTTCGTAAGTCCGTGGCGTACTATTATTGTGGCGCGCACTCCGGGGGAACTGGTTACCTCACGTCTGATGCTTAATCTCAATGACCCTTGTAAATTGACGGATACGTCGTGGATAGAAGGAGGTCGCTATGTAGGTATCTGGTGGGGTATGCACATGAAGGATTATACATGGGCTCAAGGTCCTAAACACGGAGCCACTACTGCGAATGCGAAATGTTATATAGATTTTGCAGCTACTCACCATTTCAACAGCGTTTTGGTAGAAGGATGGAATTACGGTTGGGACGGTGACTGGACACGCGATGGAGATAAATTCAGTTTTACCCGACCTTACCCGGACTATGATCTCAATGCTCTTTGCCGTTATGCAAGCAGTAAGGGCGTGAGAATCATCGCACATAATGAGACCGGTGGTGCTGCTACCAACTATGAACATCAACTGGACAGCGCATACGCCTTGTATCATTCGTTGGGTATCAATACTGTAAAGACAGGCTATGTCAATCCAATGTTGGATAACAAAGAATTGCAACACAGTCAATACGGCATCCGTCATTATAGAAAAGTGATAGAGACTGCTGCTAAATATCATCTGATGATCGTCAACCACGAACCTGCTATGCCAACCGGACTGCAACGTACTTATCCCAATCTCATATCTCAGGAAGGAGTACGCGGTCAGGAATACAATGCATGGTCTCCGGATGGCGGTAATCCGCCCAGTCATTTGTGTCTGCTTCCCTTTACACGCGGATTGGCTGGACCTATGGATTTCACTCCGGGCATTTTCAATTTTGAAAACAGGGCAACTCCCGGCACCCACCCGCAAACGACTTTAGCCAAACAACTCGCTGAATATGTCATAATATATAGTCCTGTACAGATGGCAGCTGATATGATAGAAAACTATGCAAATCATCCAGCTCTTAGTTTTATAGAGTCTTGTCCTACCAATTGGTCTCGTACGGTTGTACCGAATGCCGAAATAGGTAAATACGTAACAATAGCCCGCAAAGACAGGGATAAGGGTAACTGGTATATCGGCAGTATTACAGATGCTGCCCCACGGGATATCACTGTGCCTTTGAAATACCTGGATGCCAATACAAAGTACAAGGCAGTGATCTATGAAGATGGTCCAGGCGCTGATTATCGGAAAAACCCGTATCCTTTGACAAACAGAATAGAATATGTGACATCCGAGAGCGTATTGTCACTCCATTTAGCACCTAGTGGTGGAGCTGCCATTAGAATAGAAAAGATAAATTAGTTATTAGGTTAATGTAATATTGTTTTCAGGCTACACTAATCAATGGGAAGGAGGATTCTTTTATTTTGATGTAACCCCCGGAAGTACTAAAAAACTTTCGGGGTTTAAATTGTACTTAAGTGCGAAAAAATGTGGTAAAAAGTTTGTTTTATATGTGAATCTACGTATCTCTGCAACAAAAAGAGGTGCTAAAAAGTGTTGATAATGGTAATATTTATATGCTGGAAATTGTAGCCAAGATATGGAAATGTTTGTTTTAGAGGAACTTACGAAGTGGAAAAAAAGACGACAGGAAACCTCTCGTCTTGACCTCATTTTTGGGAACTAATCTGGCATTGAA
>DAIRCP010000111.1:0-1603 GCA_036796635.1 Prevotella sp.
AACCCTAGGGTCCCCTTTCAAGGGGATGCTAACCCGCGGCGCTCTGCTCTGCGGGTTTTTTTGTAAAATAATGGGGGGAGTTGTGTGGGGATTTAGATTTTTTTTTGTATTTTTGCGGCATGGCTGACGATAGAGTACTTAGAGAGATTACGCCACTGATGGAGAATGACTTCATGTATGTGGCTGACAGGCAGAAACGGGAGTTTACTTACCCGATTCATTCGCATGATGTGTATGAACTGAATTTCGTGGAGAACGCTGCGGGGGTGAACCGTATCGTGGGCGATCACCATGAGACGATCGGGGATCTGGACCTGGTGCTGATCACTAGCCCGGACCTGGAACATGTGTGGATGCAGGGGGACTGCAAATCGGATGATATCCGGGAAATTACTATCCAGTTTAAATCGGATTACAGGGATAATGCGCTGTTTACCAAGAACCCGATGCGTAGTATCGCCAGGATGTTCCAACGGGCGCAGAAGGGACTGGCTTTCCCGCCGAAGGCTATCATGCAGGTGTACCCAAGTCTGAATAAACTGTCGACTATCAAGGATAGTTTCTTCGCTATGCGCGAATTTCTTACCATTCTCTATGAGCTGTCTACTGCGGAAGGGGCGCGCGAACTGTCGTCTTCGTCGTTTGCGAAGGTGGATATCGACAGTGAGAGCCGCAGGGTGCTGAAGATTCAGGACTATGTGGGGAAACACTATATGGACGAAATCAGATTGGCTGACCTGGCTGACTTGGTGGGTATGACTCCCAGTGCTTTCAGCAGGTTCTTTAAGTTGAGCACGAGCAAGACGCTGAGTGACTATATCATTGAAATAAGACTGGGCGTGGCTGCCCGCAAGATGATTGATACCACTGACAGTATCAGTGAGATATGCTATGACTGCGGATTTAATACGCTGAGCAACTTCAACCGGCTATTCCGTAAGCATCAGGGTTGTACGCCTACGGAATTCCGGGAGAAATATTTCAAGACGAAAGTGATTGTCTGATTTCGGGTCACTTTCCTTTTTCTTTTTTATTCCAGTAACAGGACGCGTGATGACCAGTTGGTCTTCTCGCCCCACGGCAGATCGTGGGTGTATGGTATCTCGAGTCCCTGGCTCATGAGGTAGGCGCCTGTGAAGGTCTTTCCCTCAAAGGGCAGGGGTTGCTGGTCTATGCGGTCCAGTTCATGCACGCGATAGGTGCGGTCGGCATCCAGTCCCTGCATGAGTACGCGGGGCAGATGTTCATTCTGGAACTGCTCTGTCTTATACCAGTAAAACACGGCTTTATCTTTCTGCTCGCTCACATACATCAGTGATGCCAGTCCCTGTCTGTCATAAGGTGACTGGAGGCGATAGATGTCGCCGAACTGTACGACGGGGCGTATCTGCTTGTATTCCGAGATGGCCTGACGACAGAGCTTCTTCTCTGCATCGGTCATGTTCTTGGGCTGGATTTCCATGCCCAGTCTGCCGCTCATGGCTACGTCTATGCGGAACTTGAGTGAGGTGGTGCGGAACACGACGTGGTTGGGTGCTGCGGAGATGTGACTCGCCATGGCAATGGCGGGGAAGAAGTAACTGGTGCCCCACTGCATGTAGAT
>DAIRCP010000111.1:1703-9763 GCA_036796635.1 Prevotella sp.
TATACGAAGTCCTGCACCTTTGGATTGGAGAGGTCCAGTACAAGCTGGGTACCGCCACGGCCTGTCACGGCATCACGCTTAGGAGCCTTGAGTACCCAGTCGGGATGCTGTTCATAGAGCTCGCTCACGGTGTTGGTCATTTCGGGTTCCAGCCAGATGCCGAACTTGATGCCGTGTTTCTTGGCATCACGCAAGAGTCCTTCGATACCTTCGGGCAGTTTACGTTTGTCCACTGTCCAGTCGCCGAGACTGCTGTTGTCGGTCTTGCGGGGGTATTTGTCGCCGAACCATCCGTCGTCCATGACGAAGAGTTCACCGCCCATGGAGGCGATGTCGCCCATCATCTGGTCCATTCCCTGCTGATTGATGTCGAAGTACACGCCTTCCCAGGAATTCAGGAGAATGTCTCGTGGCTGGTTGCCGTGCATCAGTTTGTATTCACGTCCCCACTTATGGAAGTTGCGCGAGGCACCGCTGAGTCCCTCATCGGTATAGGTGAGTGCCAGGACGGGAGTGACAAAGGTCTCTCCCTTGGACAGTTGGTATTCAGAGTTGTCTTCATTGATGCCGGCATACAGATAGTGGTATTCTGTATCGTCGGTCTCCACCTTGAGGCGATAGTTGCCGCTGTAACAGAGAGCGGCGCCAATCACTCTGCCCTGGTTCTCCTGTGGTTTCCCGTCGAGTGAGAACATCATCTCGGCATGGTCTGTATGTGAATTGCGTACTCCGTCCTTATTCTTGATGACCAGTTCACCGGGCATGAGCGGTTCCTCAGCCAGTTGACCTTCGTTAGCCCAACTGCCATACAGGTGACTGCACCAAACATTGCCTCTGCGGATGGGCAAGCAGGCGGATGCGAACTGGGTGAGTGTCACCGCCGACTTCTCCTGACTGGTGATTTCTGTCCATGTCTCTATCATGTCCACATCGCTGTAAGCACGGTAATTGAGTGTGACAGTGAGCGGATATACGGTATCCTTCATGCGGATGGTGGTGACGGTGGCATGAGCCTCGGTGCGTGTCGTGACGCTCTGGATAGCCAGATTGGTAGTCAGGTTGCCGTCGGCATGACGGACGGACAGAGCTGCCTCACTCTGCGGATTGAGTCCGTAAGCGGGGTAGGCATCCATGCGACCGTTGTTGGGGAGTGACAGTTGTGCCACATCCTGTGCGTGGATGGTGCTGCCGAAGTAGAGATACTGCGGTGCCTTGCCGGGGTCAGCCTGCAAGATGAGTGACAGGTGCGGGGTATTCACCTGCACCACGGCAGCCTGGATATTGACAGGCGCGAGCATAGCTGCCGTCATCGAAGCCGCTAATGTAACGGCAGGTATCAGTTGATGATTATGTAACATAAGTGATTATTCCTCTGTTGATATTCCTAAAATTTTCTTTCCAGCAGTTCCAGACACATACGGCTGTTATGATATGGGCATTTCCAGAAGCCAGCCTTATCATCGGTGGTGTTAGGATGTCCATCCTCATCAGCGCTCCAATACCATTCGCCGTTCTCACGGTCAAGCAGATATTGTTTGACGTAAACCCAGCAGTTGATGGCTTTCTGCAGGGCTGCTTTGTCACCGAAGTACTGATAGAGGTCTATATGGCCGATGATGTTTTCACATTGTACCCACCATTGGCGCTGACGGTCGGTCTTGTGGGTATCCTTCCAGTGCTCGTAAATCATGGAACCATCGGCTTGGAGTCCTTCGTCGGCTGCGGCAGCTATCTTCCGGATCACCCGTTCTATGTGGCTCAGTATTGTTTTGTTCTCCTCTGCCTGTTCTGTTGTCGTATCAGTATTGCAAAGTACCAGTGCGGTCTCGTGCAACAGCCAGCTGGCTTCGATGTCATGTCCGTAACTCTCCACATTGCGCTTGCCCTGCCATTCGTCGTTGAAGAACAGGTCCAGATGGTATGTATTTATATTCAATAGTTTGTCGGTGAAGATATGGAGCAGATTGATGAGTCGTTCGCGCAATTGCGCATCGGGCCAGATACGGTAGAGATTGGTGTATGGTTCGATGATATGCAGGTGTGTGTTCATCGTGCGTGAACCATTTTCATCCTTGTCGCTCAGTCGCATGTCGCCTATTGGTTGCCAGTCACGGGTGAGTGCCTCGATGTAGCCATTGTTGATGGCATCATACGCATGTTCCTCGATATCCTGAAAGAGACCGATGGCAGTCTGCTTGGCCGATTTATCGCCTGTGGCACGGGCATATTCAGAAAGTCCGTAGATGGTGAACCCGATAGCATAGATCTGCTTCTTGGTGTCGAGTGCACTGCCGTCTGGATTCAGACTCCAATATACACCGCCGTACTGGGGGTCGATGAAATGGTCACGGATATATTGGAAAGTCCGTTGGGCCATGGTGAGATACTGGGGGTTACCCGTGACACGATAGGCGGCGGAGTATGCCCAGAGAATACGGGCATTGAGAATGGCTCCTTTGGGGGCTTCAGGATCAGGCTGCTCGGTACCGCTGACGCGACCGAGGAAACCGCCGTTGGCAGTATCCACCATCTTCTCATTCCAGTAACTCAGTATGTTGTGATGGAGGGTCAGCTCCACCTCTTTCTTTAATTGTTGTATAGTCATGCGTTTCAATCTTTTGGGTTGTTGTCTGCAACCTCATTTCCCTGATTTTGTTTTTCTGCTCTTACCGTATTGAGTTCAGCGGTAATCTCGTGCATCTTCTTCTCACTGAGGGGGTACAGAGCGATGAATACGAAACTGAGCAGTGCTCCTGCTGCGGGCAGGATACTCAGGAACATCTTGATGCCCTGGATGGTTTCTGCATTCTGGACGCCATTAGCCTGGAATCCGAAAGCTGCCAGCATCCAACCTGTGATGGCGGTGCCGATGGCCCAGCCAAACTTCTGACTCATGCTGCTGGATGAGAATATGAGTCCCGTGGCACGATTGCCGGTCTTCAGTTCACTATAGTCGGCACAGTCTGCATACATACTCCACAGGAGGGGGAAGATGCTGCCGGCACAGATGCTGATTAATATCTGGAAAATGAAGATGAGTGCCAACTGATTCTTATCAAAGAAATAGAATACTACGCTCAGGACGGTGGCTATCAGCATGGCTGCCATAAACGTATGGCGCTTGCCTATCTTGTTGCTTACCGGGGCTGCCAGTATCACACCGATGATGTTGGCTGCCTGGCCTACTGCCAGGTAGAGACCGCTCAGTACGAAGGGGATGCCGAGGAAGGAGATGTTGCCGAAGGCCGTCTCATCCACGAAATACTTGAAGTAATAAACGGTGGCTCCGTCGCGGATGGAATTGAACACGAGGGAGGCGATGCCTGCGCCCAGTAATATCCACCAGGGATGATTGTGCAGGAGGTCCTTGATGTCGGTCTTCAGGGGCGTGCGCTCCTCATGTACAGGACGTACCCGTTCGCGGGTGAGCGAGAAACAACCGAAGAAGAGGAGTCCGCAGGCGATGGCTATTACCACCACTGCCATGAACCAGCCAAACTGGGGTGCCGTGAACCAGGCTACATCTGATGCCGTGAAGGTATTGACCAGCGGCATGAAGAGCAGTAGGGCTACAAATGAACCGAGATAGGCAAACATCATGCGGAAGGTGGACAGCACATTGCGGTCGGCCGGGTCGGGACTCATCACGCCCAACAGGGATGCGTAAGGCACATTGATGGCGCTGTAAACCATCATCATCAGGGTGTAAGTGATGAATGCATAGACGATCTTACCAGTATTGCCGCAGGGCGGTGTCATGAAAGTAAGGATGCCGATGACTGCAAAGGGTACTGCCAGGTACAGGAGGTACGGGCGGAACTTGCCCCAGCGTGTTTCTGTACGGTCGGCCACTGCTCCTATCACAGGGTCGAACAGGGAATCCCAGATGCGGGTAACAGCAAACATGGTACCCACAATGGCGGCCGACAGTCCGAAGATGTCGGTATAGAAAATCATCAGATAGGCGCCAAAGAGTTTCCAGAACATACTGCTGGACATATCTCCCAAGCCATAACCTATTTTCTCGGTTAGTTTTAAATGAGCCATAATATTTGTTTGTTATATCTATCTTATCGCTATAAAACTGATTTTATTGCGATAAGATAGGTATTGGTAGGTTTTAAAGATTATATTTTTTGTTTTTGGCTATCAGAGCCTTGATGGTCTCCACGGATGCGGATGTGGTGAATCCGTCTTCAGGTGTGTGCAGGCAGTAGTCCACCAATTGTGCGATGGTGGAAGTGGCCACATGCATGCGGGTATCAGATGATGCATAATAGATATACACTTTACTGTTGCCATCAATCTGGCCGTCGGCATTCTCATCAACTATCCATCCGTTGGAGAACACTACATTCATCACGTCGCCGATATATTCCTGTCCCTCGGGTACCAGCAGGTAACCGCCGGGCTGGGCTATCACGCGGGTGGGGTCGTCCAAAGCCGTCATGTACATATAGAGCACATATCTCAGTCCACTGGCGCAACCTCTCACACCGTGAGCCAGATGCAACCATCCCTGCGCGGTCTTGATGGGGTGGGGACCCTCGCCGTTTTTCACTTCCATGATGGTGTGATAGTGGCGGGAATTGATAATCTTCTCCTCCTTGATCTCGGCATGGGTGATATCATCTACCAGTGCCCAACCGATGCCGCCGCCGGAACCGGTGTCGATGAAGCCATCCTGCGGACGGGTATAGAAGGCGTACTTGCCATCCACAAACTCAGGATGGAGCACCACATTGCGCTGCTGACTCCTGGTCTTCAGGTCGGGCAGTCGCTGCCAGCTCTTCAGGTCCTTGGTGCGGGCGATGGCTGCCGTAGCGGTGGCTGCGGAGAGGTCGCCGGGCATGCTGTCGTCGTGGCGCTCGGCACAGAAGATGCCGTAAATCCAACCGTCCTCATGCTGGGTGAGGCGCATATCATAGATATTGGTGGCGGGAATCACATCATCAGGCATGGTGATGGGTTCGGGCCAGAAGCGGAAGTTGTCTGTACCGTCGGGACTCTCTGCCACAGCGAAGAAGCTCTTTCTGTCGGCTCCTTCCACGCGTACCACTAATAGATACTTGCCATCCATCTTGATGGCTCCAGAATTGAGTGTGGCATTCATCATCAGGCGCTGCATCAGATATGGATTTTCCTTTTCATCGAAATTGTACCGCCATTCCAGTGGTGTGTGTTCAGCCGTAAGAATAGGATATTTATACCTTGTGTAAATACCGTTGCCCCATGGTAGAGGCTCATTCTTTCTCGACAGGAGCTCTTCATGATGAGCCCGAAGTTCAGCTACTTTCTTTTCAAAATGAGTCATAACTATATTTATTTTATATTTTTGATATCGTTGACAAACAGCGTATTGGGATAGGCTGCAAAGGTACGGAAGTCCGGCTCCGTGCTGTGGCCGGGATACGCCATGTAGGTTTCCTTGGGATTGTCCCAGGCATTGCGCCAAAAAAGTATATAAGCGATGGGATAACGGGATGCTACGGGCCAGAGCACCTTGGTGAACCAGTCTTTCTGCGGCAGTTGCTGGGCACCAGTCTCTGTGAGTGCTATCAATTTATGGTGACTGGCTCCTAGCTGCTGCAGTCGGTCCAGTTCCTGGGTGAGGTTCTTCTGGTATTTGGCAGTGTCGCCGTCGAAGTCATAGATGTCTGTACCGAGCATATCCACATAAGCATCGCCGGGATAGTGCTTCATGAAGTCGTCGCAGCCTGCATTGGGTGAATAGGCCCACAGCAGATTGGTGAGTCGGTGCTGCTTCATATACTGATAGGTCTCTCTATATAACTGCTTGTATTCGTCGGGGGTGCAACTGTTGCCGCCCCACCAGAACCAGCCGCCGCTCATCTCGTGCCACGGACGGAAGATGACGGGTATCATTCGGCCGTCGGCAGTCTTCAGTGAACTGAGGAAATCAGCCACCTTGGAGAGCCATCCCGTAAACTTCTGATACTGGCTTCCGCCGATGAGAATCTCCTTGACAGGTTTACCAGAAGGGTCCCATGCATTTTTACCCGTTACGGGATTGTATGGATGCCAGCTCAGTTCAATGATGCCGCCACGCTCATGTTGACGGATAATTTCTGTGCGCATCCTGCTGAACGGCACACCATCCAGATTCTTGTCATCGCCGAGTTCCAGACCGCCTAGCTCGAAGCCCATCACGGCAGGATAGTCATTGATTACATCCTTGATGTCGCTCTTACCTTCATCCCATTTCCAGTTATGTCCGTATACGGGGTCATCCTGGTGGCCAATCATGACACCTTTCTTCTGCAGTCTCATGATGCGCTTCTGCAGTTTTGTACGGGGAGAACCGGCAGCGAAAAGTATGCCAGTACCCATGATCAGTAAAGTCATTAACAGGAGGAGTCTTTTCATCATTATTTAATTAATTAATGGATTGTAATTATTTGATTTTCATTTGCTTGAACAACCAGTTCTGCCATTCATCCCATTGTTCCTGGAACCAGTAATGGCCGGTGAGCTGATATACACTCAACGTCTTCGGAGCCGTCACAATATTGTAGGTGCCATAAGAGGAAGTAGGCGGAACCACCTCATCATTATATCCGAATGAGAACCAGCACGGGCAGGTGACCT
Organism: Prevotella sp.; assembly: GCA_036796635.1. GTDB lineage: Bacteria > Bacteroidota > Bacteroidia > Bacteroidales > Bacteroidaceae > Prevotella. The sequence continues at coordinate 8,313 of DAIRCP010000111.1, forward strand.
TGCGGGCAAAGTTGACGCCGTCATAATAGCGGGCACCTTCGATGCGGGCCTTGGACGGACTCTTGTCCCAATAGAAATAATGTGGCCAACCACCGGCTGTACCCTTCAGTTCCGATTCATAATCGCACATGGCATCATGTACGGCAGCCATGAAGGTGATGCGCTTGTCGAGTGCGGCTACTGCCAATGACAGGAAACCGCCCTGACTGGACCCCGTGACACCGATGCTCTCACCATTCCATTCAGGCAGTGAGGCGATGTAATCCACGGCACGGACAGCACCCGTGACCACCCTCTTATAATAATTGTGGTCAGGATTTTCCAGATTGGTATCGAAGTAATTGCCGAGCGCACCCGTGGAGAGTTCATCATATACACTCTGAGGCATCGTCACAGGTATACCGTGAATGCCTATCTCCAGTGTGATGCAACCCTGTGAGGCTGTCCATACATCACCTGCATAAGGACGGACACCGGCACCGGGTACACGCAGAAGGGCCGGATACTTACCTGCCTTCTTGGGCACACTCAGGATGCCGAAGATACGACCGTTGGGACGGTCATTGACGAAACTCACCTCATATACATTCACATCCTTGGTACTGCGGTCGGGCAGGGGAGTGAGATGCGGATCCAGGTCATTATAGCGTGCCTGTGTGAGTGCTTTGTCCCAGAACTGACTGAAATCGGCGGGACACTGTGCTGCGGGACGAATCTTCTCTGGTGAGAAACCAGCGGTGCAGAGACCTTCATAATCCTTGCCATCCACATGAGCCGTGACCTTGACCCGATAGAAGCCCGGTTTGTCCATGCTACCGCGTAATTGCAGCGTACCGTCACTGAGCGAGATATGCTGTTTCTTCACATCCGGATACATCACCGGACCTGCCTCATAGTCTATCGTGGCATGGTCCAGCAGCGTGCCGGAGCGCAGTACATTGACGGTGAAAGCAGCCTGCTCGCCCACCTTATAGTTCCAGTCCTTATGGTCGGGCTGTACGGTGACGGTGATATTGTTGCCACGAATCTGTGCATGGATATCCACAGACTGTGATATTGCCAAAACCAGGAAAACCAGGTATAATCCTATCAGATTGTTTCTTCTCATATTTATTTAGGTGTATTATTTTGGAACATAGTAAAATTTCTGCTGCAAAGGTAAGCCATAATTTCCAAACAGACTGCTACTTTTTTATTAAACTATGGCACTTTGTTGCGTAGTAGTACTTTTTTTCCCCTGTACGCAAACCGGCGCGCGATGCCTCACCATATATGAGGTATCGCGCGCCAGTTTGCGTATAACAGAAGATGACTGCGGACTGTTACTTGATAAAGCGATCGATATCAGAACAATATGACTGCTCCGATGTCACCTTGTCTCTCAGTTCGGTAGGATTCATACCGTACATCCTGTGGCAGAAACGGTTAAACTCACTCTGAGAAGAAAAGGA
>DAIRCP010000112.1:0-9593 GCA_036796635.1 Prevotella sp.
CCCGTCAGCGCTTTAGTCACTTCATCAGCCATGTGCTCTGCCTGCTTCAGTGCCTCATCACTAATCTTATACGGTTGCCAGCTCTCACGATAGTCACCGCCCTTCTGTACATGTCCGATAGGAGGACAGAACAATGTGGGACCGTGTTTCTGTGTTACAGTAAGCAAAGTGAACTCTGATTCGAAATCAATAAATTCCTCAATAATCACCTCTTTCACATCGCCGCGACCTTCTTCCATGGCCTCTCGAAATGCTTCTTTCAGTTCATCATCGTTATGCACATAACTCTGACCATGTCCAGAAGAACTCATCAGTGGTTTTACCACGCAGGGAAAACCGATTTCATCAGCAGCTGCCTTGAACTCATCGAAGGTCTTGGCATAGAAATACTTGGCAGTACGCAGACCCAATTCCTTACTTGCCAAATCGCGGATGGCACGACGGTTCATGGTATAATTCACGGCACGTGCGGAAGGCACTACCTGAACGCCTGCTTTCTCAAAATCGAAGAGACGCTCCGTGCGGATAGCTTCTATCTCAGGCACAATCAGGTCGGGATGGTGCTTGTTCACCACGGCTGTCAGCGCATCACCGTCCAGCATTGAGAACACTTCACGCTCATCAGCTACTTGCATAGCCGGAGCATTGTCATAGCGATCACAGGCAATAACATACATACCTGCTCGCTTAGCGGCAATTACAAACTCCTTGCCGAGTTCACCGCTACCTAACAAAAGAATCTTCTTCATTACAATTTTAAGTTTTTAAAGCCTCGCTTTTAGTTAAAATTCTCGCAAAGTTTGAGTATTTTTTTGATGTTAATTATGCTCTTCCCTTCTTGGTGTACATCAGATCATAATACTTCTGATAGTCACCGTTGGTCACTTCCTCTATCCATTTCTGATTTTCCAGATTCCACTTGATGGTCTTCACGATACCGTCTGCGAATTTAGTCTCTGGATACCAGCCCAAGTCATTTTTGATTTTGGTGGGGTCTATACCGTAACGGGCATCATGACCCAAACGGTCGGGCACGAAGGTGATGAGGTCATCATTAATCCAGTTGATGGCGATATCGCCATTGGCATCTTTCACCTGCTTCTTCAGCACCTTGCGCAATTCCTTGTTGTCGGCCATCATATCATGGATAGTCTTGATAGTGAGTTTCACAATATCGATGTTCTGCATCTCATTATGTCCACCAACATTATACACTTCGCCCACTTTACCGTCACGTACCACCATATCGATAGCCTTGCAGTGGTCTTCCACGTACAACCAGTCACGGACATTCTCGCCCTTACCATATACAGGCAGATTCTTGCCTTCCAAAATATTATTGATAATCAGCGGAATGAGTTTCTCGGGGAAATGATAAGGACCATAATTGTTGGAGCAGCGAGTGATAGTCACTGGCATGTGATAAGTGTCGCGATAGGCCATGACAAACATATCTGCCGATGTCTTGGATGCACTGTAAGGTGAATGAGGACAGAGCGGAGTAGTCTCCATGAAATATCCCTCCTTGCCCAGTGAACCGTACACCTCATCAGTAGATACCTGATGATAGCGTTTGCCAACTTTCCATGTAGGATATCCCTGCGCATCCTTACCTGTAACCCAGGCACGACGTGCGCAATCTAACATATTCTGAGTTCCCAATATATTCACACTCAGGAAAAGCTGTGGGTCCTCTATGGAACGATCCACATGTGATTCAGCGGCAAAATTGATCACGTAATCTATTTCATTCTCCTCAAAGATTTTAGTTACGAGTTCACGGTCGCGGATATCACCCTTCACGAAGAAGCAGCGCTTGTCATCGATATCATCCTTGATGGTACCGAGATTTCCCGCATAAGTAAGTGCATCAAGGATAATAACCCTGATGTCGTCATTGGCATACTTCTTATTCAATAAATACTTGATAAAATTGGCGCCAATAAAACCGGCAGCTCCAGTCACTAAATATGTCTTCATATCGATATGTTATTTTTTATGAGTCTTTACTTATTTTATTTGCATATTCCCCTAAAGTTATAACTTCACAATCGGTAAATTTATTACCCTCAATGGTCAATCTTACCAAAGTTCGTTCTTTATGCCACCCCTGCATTCCTGCTGCTCCAGGATTGATATGCAGAAGTCCTAGTGTTTTATCATACTGTACCTTGAGAATATGCGAATGCCCACTGATAAAGAGTTGTGGCGGACTGGCATAAATTCTGCTACGGATGGAAGCATCGTAATTGCCGGGATATCCCCCGATATGTTTCATCAGTACATCCACATCCTCACATTTAAACCGAAGAATCTCCGGATACATCAGTCGCAAGTCACCACCGTCACAGTTACCACATACTGCCCTCAGCGGTCTGAATGCGGCCAGTCGCTCTGCCACTTCCGTTGAACCAATATCACCGGCATGCCATATCTCATCACACTCTTCGAAGTAATGCAGATATTTATCATCCCACCAGGAATGCGTGTCGCTGATTATGCCTATCCGTTTCATGTCTATGATTTTATTTCCGATCTCTGATAAACCGGGCAATAAACTGCTCAGTAGCTTCCAGTCCCAGTTTAGTACTGTCTATGCATAAATCATAAGAGGCAGAATGTCCCCACTGTTTGCCCGAATAATAATTATAATAAGAGGCACGCCGGGATTCGCCGCGCTCTATATGTTTTCTGGCCTCCTCATGGTTCAGGTTTTCCCGCTCCGACACGCGCTCTATGCGATATTCCATCGGTGCCGTGATAAACACATTCACCACATTCTCCATGTCCCGAAGGATATAGTCGGCACATCTGCCCACAAATACACAGGAGCCTTCACTGGCAGCCTTGCGGATGGCATCCGCCTGAAACTGGAATAGGCTCTCCTGCGAAAAGTTGTTCTTATAGAAGTTGTTGTCACTGATATAGGGCAGATGCGTATGGAAGAGTCCTTGCAGAAGTCCCTTATGTTCATCATTCTGCTCAAAGAAACGCTCTGAGAATCCACTTTCTTTAGCAGCCAGATTCAGCAGTTCCCTGTCGTACATCTTAGCGTCAAAGTCCTTAGCCAGCATCTCGGCTATCGTTCTGCCGCCACTGCCTATCTGTCGTCCTACGTTGATGATGATTTTATCCATTGCCTTTTATCTCCTTTTTAAATTTATGCATATACCTGTTCATCACGATGAATGCCACCAATGCTGCGATAAAGTCGCTCACTGGCATGGATGCCCATACACCGTTCACTTTCCAGAACAGCGGCAGCACTGCCAACATTGGTAACAGGAAGAGCAACTGTCGGGAAAGAGACAGGAAGATACTCACCTTCACCTTGCCGATACACTGGAAGAAATTGGTGACTACCATCTGGAAACCGATGATAGGGAACATTAACATGAATATGCGGATACCCGTGATACTCATCTGAATGAGTGTGGGGTCCTTTGTAAACAGTCGGGCGCAGTAATAAGGCAGAAACATGGCAATAAGCCATCCGCCAGTCATAATCAGGGTGGCTGCGATGATACTCAAGGTGAGCACACGCAACAAGCGGTCGTACTGCAAAGAACCGTAGTTATAACCCGCTATCGGCTGCATGCCCTGGTTCACTCCCATCACGAACATCACAAACATCATACCAATACCGTTGGCAATGCTGTAAGCACCTACGGCGATATCACCGCCATAACGCACCAACTGATTATTGATAAAGATGACTACGATGCAGGCACAGGCATTCATCAGGAAGGGCGAAATACCGATACTAATAATATTGTCTACCAGTTCTTTTTTCAATCTGTAGATACCCCTTTTGAGATGCAGCATCTGTCGCTGGTCGGCAAAAAGGTTCATCTGCCAGCAGAGTGCCAGTATCTGTGAGATGATGGTAGCCACGGCAGCACCCCGGATACCCCAGTGGAGTACCCAGATGAAGAGCATGTCCAACAAGATATTCATCACCACCGTAAAGATGGTAGCATACATTGCATGCTTAGGCTTACCTGCTGACCGCAATACGGCATTCATACCGAAGTACATGTGGGTGAATACATTACCCAACAGGATAATCTGCATAAAACTGCGTGCATAAGGTATGGTCACCTCACTGGCACCGAAGAAATAGAGAATAGGGTCCAGGAACAGCAGTCCAAGTCCACCTACCAACAGTCCCACTATCAGATTCAGCGTCACGGTGTTACCTAGCAAGTTTTCTGCCGTGTCATAGTCCTTCTGGCCCAGTTTCACGGAAATACAGGTAGACGAACCTACACCAATGGCGGCACCGAATGCAGCAGAGAGATTCATAAAGGGGAAGGTGATACCAAGACCGGCAATCGCATCAGGACCCACTATCTGACCGATAAACGCACGGTCTATAATATTATAGAGCGATGAAGCCGTCATGGCGATTATGGCAGGCAGCGCATACTGTGCCAGCAATCGTCCCACGGGTTTCGTACCCAATTCCAATGCAGCTTGATTTCTTTCCATTGTTTTCTTTCGTGCAAAATTAGTATTTTTTTCCCAAATTACATATCTATTCTTGAAAAAGTTTGGATTTTACCTAAAAAAGATGTAAGTTTGCAGTTCAAAAACTTCATGAACATTCTATGAACCGACGAATATACTGCCTCTTATGGCTACTTCTGACTATGCTGATGGTGCATGCCGATCTCTATCATACGCCTGAGAAAATCAAAAATCCGGCAGGTCATTTCTATTTTTATCGGTTCACACTCCGCGACAAGCTGGGTGGGCGCTACTCCCTGCAGAAACCATGGCAGTTTCTCTCACAGAAGTCGCTCAGTCGCCGTAACCGCCAGCAACTGCCGCTCGATAGTACTGACCTACCCGTAAGCGACCGTTATATCCAGCAGTTCCTGGATATTCCTAACGCTCAACTCATCGGAACCAGTAGATGGAACAACACTATTCTCATGCGGATGTCAGACACCCTTATAGCCAAGCGGTTGTCCCTTCTCCCTTGTGTCGTTCGATATCGCTGTGTAGGCATTTCTCCCGATTCCATCACGCCCACAGTACGAGCGCCCAAAGTACACACCACCTTTAACTCATGGGATTCCGTACCCAACAACCGTTACGGAACTGCTGCCGACCAGATTCTGATACATGACGGCATCACGCTCCATGACCATGGTTATAAAGGCAACGGCATCACCATTGCCATACTGGATGGCGGATTCATGAATGTCAATCGCATCCCTATGTTCCGTGACACACATATCTTGGGCACACACGACTTTGTCTTTCCACCGTCACCCAACATATATGACGAGACAGACCATGGTACCAAGGTTCTGTCCACTATGGCAGCCTACGTACCTTATGTATATATCGGCACAGCACCAGAAGCCAACTACTGGCTCATCCGCTGCGAAGACCAGCAGAGTGAACAAATGGTGGAAGAGGACTACTGGGCAATGGCTGCTGAATTTGCTGATTCCGTAGGTGTCGACATCATTTCCAGCAGTCTGGGGTACGAGGAGTTTGATGACCATGCCACCACCCATCAGTATTGGGAGATGGACGGTCATACCACTCTTATCTCCAATACAGCTTCCATGTTGGCATTCAAAGGTATTGCAGGCATCACCAGTGCCGGCAACAGTGGTATGGGTCCATGGAAGAAAATCACCTTTCCCGCCGATGCCGACAATGTATTAACAGTGGGTGCTGTCACCTCTGATAAGACCAATGCTCCTTTCTGTGGCGTAGGTCCCACTCAGGACGGGCGCATTAAACCGGATGTCATGGCACTCGGTTCTCCTTCAGCCGTCATCACGGGCAGAGGGACGGTGGCACAGGATATCGGCACATCATTCTCCACGCCTATCATCGCCGGACTCGTGGCCTGCCTGTGGCAGTCACAACCTCAACTCACAGCTCTACAACTTATCCAACTGGTGCGCAACTCTTCCAACAATGTGGCGCATCCCAATAATATCTATGGATATGGTATCCCTGACTTCTGGAAAGCTAGCCAATGGAAGCATTAAGTCTATATGAACTCAACTCTCTAGTACGCGAGGTTATCGAGACTACCCTGCGAGAGGATTATTGGGTACAGGCAGAACTGGCGGAATGTCGCGAGGTGAAAGGTCACTGCTACATGGAACTCATACAAAAGGACGAGCGCAGCAATACACCTATCGCGAAAGCCTCAGCCAAATGCTGGCGAAACACATGGCTGATGCTCCGCCCACACTTCGAGCGTATCACTGGACAGATGCTGCATCCCGGCATGAAGGTACTGCTACAGGTACGTCCACAATTTCATGAGGCATTCGGTTTCTCCTGGATAGTCACGGATATTGACCCCAATTACACCCTCGGTGATATGGCACGCAAAAGACAGGAAATCATCCGCCAACTGCAGGAAGAAGGCGTCTTCGACCTGAACAAGCAGATTCCCATGCCTTTGTTACCCCAGCGCATCGCCGTCATCTCAGCAGAGACGGCAGCCGGATATGGTGACTTCAGCAATCAACTCGCCACTAACCCCGATGGATTCTATTTCTCGCCTACCCTCTTCCCTGCCGTGATGCAGGGAGAACGTGTGGAACAGAGTGTGATTCAGGCACTCAACCGCATCAATGAATCCGCAGATGAATTTGATGTGGTGGTCATCATCCGTGGTGGAGGTGCCACCAGCGATATGTCGGGATTTGACACTTTGCTGCTGGCAGAGAATGTGGCCAACTTCCCTTTACCTATTATTACTGGTATCGGCCATGAGCGCGACGAGAGTATCATCGACATGATCAGCCACACCCGTGTAAAGACACCTACTGCCGCTGCTGCCTTCCTCATTGATTGCATGAAGACCCAACTGAACCATTTGGAAGAGTCACAGGACGCCATCATCCAGTACGTCAATCAGCGGATGCAGCAGGCACAGCTCCATCTGCAACTGCTCACTGCCCGCATACCGGCTATCGCCCGTCAGACACTCAGCAGTCAGCATCAACTGCTCCAGCAACAGCAGGCTGCCATCATCATTGCAGCGCCTCGTATTCTGGAGCGCCATCGGCAGCATCTTGCCATCATCGCCTCTGCATTGAAACCACAGACAGAGCGCCGACTGGAACAGGAACAGCACCGACTAGAACTGTTGGCACAACGCACACATGCCTTAGACCCCGTGCTCCTTTTGAACAGAGGTTACAGCATCACGCTAAAAGACGGTCATGCAATGACAGATGCCACCACACTTCATCCCGGCGACAAATTAGAGACCCGACTGGCACTAGGCATCGTCAAGAGTACTGTGACTGATACATCAAGTAAACAGTGATAAGTATCGCTAATAAACAATAATAGCTATCCACCCAAACATATAAATATGAAGAAAGAAATAAAATATGAAGAAGCCCTCCATGAACTAGACAACATCGTAGAGAAGATGGAGCGCAATGAACTGGACATCGACCAATTATCAACAAACCTGCGTAAAGCCCAGGAATTGCTCACTTTCTGCAAGGAAAAGCTCAAAAAAGCCGATGAGGAAATACAAAAAATCACCTTTGCCGATGAAGGCTCCCATCCTGCATAAAACAACGAACGAGTTACGATTTATCAGTTTTTTATCACTTTTTGCTCAAATTTGTTGCAAATGAGCAATAAAATGATTACTTTTGCTGCTCATACAAGAACAACATCAATAAAAGATAAGTTATGAAAGATTTAGATTGGGCTAATTTATCGTTCGGATACAGACCCACCGACTACAACGTACGCTGTTATTATCGTGACGGCAAATGGGGCGAAATAGAAATTTGCTCCGATGAATATCTCAAACTGCACATGGCAGCCACCTGTCTGCACTATGGTCAGGAAGCCTTCGAAGGACTAAAAGCCTATCGCTGCCCTGACGGCAAGGTGCGTGTGTTCCGCATGGACGAGAATGCAGCCCGACTGCAGTCCACCTGCCGCGGCATTCTGATGCCGGAGGTGCCTACAGAATTGTTTGAGGAGATGGTCAAGAAGGTAGTCCGTCTGAATCAGGAATATGTACCTACTTATGAGAGCGGCGCTACCCTATATGTACGTCCACTGCTCATCGGTACTACAGCTCAGGTAGGTGTTCATCCTTCCAAAGAGTATCTGTTCCTCATCTTCGTTACTCCGGTTGGTCCATACTTCAAGGGGGGATTCTCAACCAATCCTTACGTCATCATCCGAGACTTCGACCGTTCTGCACCGCTCGGTACTGGTATATATAAGGTAGGCGGCAACTACGCTGCTTCCCTCAAGGCCAATGACATCGCACATCAGAAGGGTTATGCCTGCGAGTTCTATCTCGATGCCAAAGAGAAGAAGTATATGGATGAATGCGGCGCTGCCAATTTCTTCGGTATTAAAAACAATACGTACGTCACACCTAAGTCCACATCCATTCTTCCCTCCATCACCAACAAGAGTCTGATGCAGCTGGCAGAAGATATGGGTCTGAAGGTAGAGCGCCGACAGATACCAGAGGATGAACTCGACACATTCGAGGAGGCAGGTGCATGCGGTACAGCAGCCGTCATCAGCCCTATCTCTTATATCGACGATCTGGATACTGGCAAGCATTATGAGTTCGGCGAGAAACCTGGACCTATCTCCAAAAAACTGTACGACACCCTCCGTGGCATCCAGTACGGGACCGTAGAAGATAAGCACAACTGGACCACAGTCGTTATAGACTGATATCTATCGAATCATCACCTTAACATCCCCGCGCACATCCGTAAAGATGGCGCGGGGAATATCTTTAGATTATTAACTTAAAAATAAAAGCAATGGAATCATTCACACAAATTAAAGATCGTGCGTGCACAAGTCTTACTGGCAAATGGGGGCAGTTTTCCATCATCTCATTTGTTTATTTCTTCCTGACTTCAGCCATAGCCAATGGCCTTACTAAAATATTCCTAGCATTTGGCATGTCAGAGACGGCGAGTACAGGAGTCAGTCTGCTTTGGTATTTAGTAGTTATCCCGTTATCATACAGTTACAGCATCATCTTTCTGAAACATGTTCAGGAAGAGCAGACCAACCTTGGCAATCTCTTCGATGGTTTCAAGGATTTCACCCGTGTATTCCTCACCGTATTGCTCCTGGATATATACACCGTTCTGTGGGCAATTCTGCTCATCATACCAGGCATCATCAAGAGTTATTCATACAGTATGACCTGCTTCATCATGAAGGACGACCCCACAGTAGCTTATGATGAAGCTATCGTGCGCAGCATGAAAATGATGGAAGGCCACAAGATGGACCTCTTCATCCTCGACCTGAGTATGATAGGATGGCTTATACTGAGTTTCCTCACACTGGGCATCGGATTTCTGTTCCTGATGCCATACAATCTCACTGCCCACGCACACTTCTATGAGCAGCTCAAGACTGAGACAGAAAGACAGCCTGTTGGAGAGGCATTATAAGCAGGCACTCATTTTAACATAAAATAAACTCTTAATGAGGCAAAGATACAATCCTTTTTTGTATCTTTGCCTCATTATCATATGTTATTGATTAAATTCATTACCTAATAATTAAATAATTCTCTATGGATACAACTAAAA
>DAIRCP010000113.1:0-9279 GCA_036796635.1 Prevotella sp.
TGTTTCATTCTCGAAAGCGGATGCAAAGGTACAACTTTATTTCGAAACTCCAAACTTTTTCCAGCCTTTTTTGAAAATAATTCCAATTATTTTTTGGACGGTTGATTTATATCAAGCAAAAATCGTGATAGACATTATATAATAGTTAAAAGGCATTTTTCCAGTATTCTCATATACATGATGCCGTATTGATCATAAATATCAAAGCTCCCCTATATGTTTATAAGGTCAATCCTCATCCCAGATTATCCGTTACCGCTCCGTTTTACAACGAAGCGGTAACTAGTCTATACGATCTCTGATTATTCCTCTTTGATGTTCAGGAAGGTAGAAAATCCGGTCATTCTGAATACCGTCATTACCTGAGGCTGCAGATTCAACACTTCCAGACTTCCACCATTGGCATTAAGCGACTTGAACGTGGACAGGAACACTCTCAGACCAGAAGAAGCGATATAATCCATTTCTGAACAGTCAAACTGCATCATCACATTCTTCTGAGAATAATAAGGTGCCACTTCCTTACTGAAATCGATAGCAACTGTTGTGTCCAAACGACCAATGATCTTAACGATAACCTTGTCGTCTACATTTGAAATTTTTGTTTCCATTGTTTTATTTATGTTTTTAATGATTATTTATATAAATATCTTTTTATACTCTTCTTGGGAGTTTTCTCAAATTCTTGCTTAACTATCTCGAAAGACGCTATCCGCTCATAAGCAGGGACAATCTCATTGATGTCCACGCGATTGAGTTCCATGATATTAGCTACATGCTCATCTGTCAGTCCCAAAGAGTGTACTTCGTCATAATCAGGATATACCAGGGCAACCAGTTTCCCTTGGCGCTGCACTACTACGCTCTCACTCACCATCAGCATGGAATTAATCCGGTCTTCTATTTCCTCCGGATATATATTCTGTCCGCTGGAACCGAGTAACATGTTCTTGATTCTTCCCTTGATAAACAGATTTCCTTTCTTGTCAAGCAGCCCCAAATCGCCTGTATGATACCATCCATCCGAATCTATAGTCTCCCTTGTTGCCTCTTCGTCCTTATAATATCCTAACATGACATTGGGTCCTGACACCAATATCTCACCCGGGACACGCTGAGGATCAGCACTGTTGATTTTAATCTTCATATTCAGGATTGCCTTTCCACAGGAGCCTTTCACGCGTTTGTACCATCTTTCGTAAGAAATAAGCGGTGCACACTCTGTAGCTCCATAACCATTGGCAAGAGGAAATCCGATATCATAGAGGAACTCATCTATGGAACTGTTGATGGCTGCGCCACCCACAATCACTTCCGTTACCTTCCCGCCGAATGCTTTCATCATCTGTCTGCGGATGATACAGCTGAGGAAATAGCCTAGTACTGGCCACTTGATGTATTTCATCACCTTCTTGCCTGATAGCTTGGGAAGTATCTGCTTTTTTACTATTTTTTCCACAATGAGCGGAACTGCAAACATGATAGAAGGCTTAACATCCATCAATGCCTTTTTAAGAATGGCGGGCGAAGGTATCTTCGTCAGGATGCTGAGGCGATATCCTGCGATAAACGGAAATATGAATTCAAACATCAATCCATACATGTGCGCCATTGGAAGAAGTGAAAGCATATTACCTCTTGGAAAAACTGATGATGCGAAAATGTAATTGTTATAAAGAGCACGGAATGGTATCATGACACCTTTAGAAAAACCCGAGGTTCCACTCGTATAATTGAGCATTGCCAGGTCATCAGCAGAGCCTTCTGCTCTGTATATCACGTCCGACGGGGTAATCCCATTGGGGTATCTTTCAGTATAGAGACTATCTATGTTCTCCATGGCTGACTGTATATCCGCTGATTCGGAATATGCCAATGTGTAATCCTCTAAATACAAGATTGCTTTCACACCTGACATTTCTTTCTGATGGAGACGCTCATATACACCCTGGGTGACAAACAGCATTTCCGCATCACAATGGTTCACGATGTTATGAATCTGATCTGATTGGAAATCAGGAAGTATGGGTACAGGAACAGCATCATAAGTAAGAGCTGCCACAAATGCGATGCCCCATCTTGAACTATTGCTTCCACACAGAGCGACCCTGTCACCTCTACCTACACCTGCACGGGAATAGACCAGATGCAATTGCGATATGAGCTTTGCAATTTCACCATACGTATATGCCTTGTCCCCATAATCACCAATGGAAGGATTAGTCCATCCCTCCCTGATGCGATTTTCAATTAATTTAATAAAACTGACAGCCTCTTGCATATAGCAATCTAATTATTTACGTTTTTATAGAAATCAAGAATCTTCATTCTAATCAGATACTCGTATCTGGAACGGAGTGCATCTTCCTGTGCAGTAAACCATTTCTGTCGGCTTTGATTCAAATCATAGACCGTGGAGCGACCCGAATCATACTTCTCGTTCTCGTAAGAATAGGAAAGCGAATTGGAAGTCTCCGCCTTGTTGGCTGCCTCAAACTTATCGCGGGCAGTAATGGCATTATAGTAAGCCTGCTGTATTTCCTTCTGTAGTTTCAGACGCGCATCATCCAATGTGACCTGAGCATCTTCGTAAGCCAGTTTTGCCTTCCGGATGGAATTGCGGGTCTTAAAACCATTAAAGATGGGAACCCTCAGCGAAAGTCCGATGACATAATTATCATTGTCTTTCAGTTGGGAGCCAAAACTTGGAACTGTCTGATGAAAGGTATTATAATAATAGTCACTGATATTGCCTACCAACGACAATTCAGGCCAATATGCACTCCTTGCCACCTCGATGCCATAACGGGCACTTTCAATGTTGTACTTGGAAGAGAGGATCGTGGGATAATTCTCCACAATGTCATTAAACAGCACCTGCGGTTCAGCCAAAGGTGCAAAGGCAGATGTGGTATCAGGATCTTCTATCTCAAAACTTTCCACATCCGTCAGATTCAGCATCTGTGCCAATGTGATACAGGCGAGTTTGGCATTGCTTCTGGCATCTGTCAGCGCATACTGATCACTGCTCAGCGTAGCTTCCGCCTCCGCCAGTTCACTCTTCGGACGCTTTCCGGAACTAAACAGATCGGTAGCCTTATCCACAAATTGCTTGCTCACATCCACCTTTCGTTCGGCAATACGTACCTGTCCCTTGTAATACAGAGCCTGCAGATAGGATGCCGCAATCTGAAGACGGATGTCCTGTTTGGCAGCATTCAGGTTTTCCACAGCCGACATCAGCGAGAACTTGTCTGCCTTGATCTGATTGGGGATTCTGAATCCTGTAAACAATGGCATGGAGGCATTCAGTGCGACTGCCGAGTAAGACAGGTCTGCAGATACCCTCACTCCGGTACTGATGTTCGTACCGAAGCTGAACTTCTGATCGATGGTGGCATCGACTTGCGGCAGGCGTGCATTGTTGCTGTTGTCCAACGTATTCTCGCGAACCTTCTGCTCCACAGCCCGGTGACGGATATCGTTGTTATGACTGATAGCATAACCTACACACTCATCCAGTGTCCATTTCTTCTGTGCATCCATGTTGCACGGAAGTACGGCAAGAACCGCTACTATATATAAAATAGAATATTTCATAGACTATCTTTTAGTTTTTCTTATTTCCTCTGAGTATATCGCCTTTGGATATGCCCTTGACTATCTCTATATAGATACCGTCACTGAGTCCCGTAACGATAGGTACGCGCACAAAAGTCTGTGCTTTCACCTCTTCAGGTTTAGAGGTAAGTTTCCATACATACGTCTTGTCACCATCATACTCTATGGCAGCCTCTTCTACAGAAGTGACTCCTGCACGGTGATCCGTAACAATACTGGCATTGGCACTGTAACCCGCTTTGGACACATCAGATGCGTCAAGGCCATTCACGGTTCCCTTAATCTGGAACATAATCGTACCGTTCTCCTTATTACCCATGGTACCTATCTGACTTACCATACCAGACAGTTTCTTCTCCTGCATGGCACCTACTGTAATAGTCATCGGCATGCCAGGGTGCAGTCGCTCCACTTCAGTCTCATCTATCTTACCCGTGAACTGCAAGCTGTGCATATCTGCAATGGTTGCTATCGTAGTACCCTCTGTATATGGGTTAGTACTGACTACAGAGGCACCCACCTTCAGAGGCAGACTGATAACTGTGCCGCTCATCGTGGATGTCACCATGGTCGTATTGACGCTACCAGAACGGCTGCTGCTACCTTTCAGAACTACTTCCAACAGAGATTTGGATTTAGTAAGCGCTTCTCGTGCCAGACTGAGTTTGTTGGCAGCCTGCTCATATTCCTCTTTAGAAACTACACCTTTCTTAAAGAGCGAAATCACACGGTTGGTCTCCTTACACGTTTCATCCAGTTGGAGCTGTGCGGTCTGCACGGCACTCTGAGCATCGTTGAGTGCATTCATATCCGGTATGATCTGTACCTGAGCTATCACCTGACCGGCACTGACGTGCTGCCCTTCCTTGACCAGCAAAGCTGAAAGGATACCTGTGATACGCGGCTTCACATTCACCTGTAGACGAGGTTCTATCACTCCGGTAGCCACACAACTGCGGTCTATGTCGCGTGCGGCAGGCTTTATCAGTTCATACATCGCTGGTTCAGGTTGTGACTGTTTCCAAAGAAAATAAAAGGTGTAAACGACGAAAATCGCCACGAGACACCATCCGATTGTTTTAATTACCTTTTTCATATACTTATATTTTATCAATATTATAGAATTATTCCTCTCTAAGTGCTTCTATCGCTTTAATCTTCATAGCCCTGCGCGCCGGAAAATATCCTGCCATCAGGCCACCTAGGACGATAATAAACAGGGATGTCAGTGCAGGTAGAAGCGGAATCATGGGATTTTCTATGAGAGACACAGAATCACCCTGACCGGTGAGCAGGGAGTTGAGACCGGCAAGAAACCAAACGCCCGCAACAATGCCTGCTATACCGGCAACCCCCGTAAGCACCAGTCCTTCCATCATAATCTGTCGTATAATCACCTCAGGATGGGCACCCAGTGCACGACGGACACCTATTTCCTGCGTACGCTCGTTCACCATGACAAACATGATATTGGCTATGCCTATCAATCCTGCAAGAAGTGTACCTATACCGATAATCCATAACAGTAATGTTAGACCAATCTGCATACTCGAGAATTGCTTAACAGCATCGCTAAGAATAAGAGTAAATACGGCATCTTTATCATTCGGATTAATCGTGTGGTTTTTCTTTACCATACTTTTTATTCCCTCTGCATAATCGTGTATCGGATATTCATCCTTAAAAGTAACGACTAACATCGAATAATCATCTTTCCGGTTGAAAACATTCTCCTCGGTAGTAATAGGAAGAAGTACACTTGTCGTGGGCGGCAAGCCTACACTTATCTGATTATTAGTTTGTTTTAATACGCCCACTATTTTAAAATTCATGTCAGACAATTTGATCTGCTTACCACAAGGATTGTCTGAGCCGAACAACTCTTTAGCTATCTGCTGCCCTATCATACACACCTTTCTGGATTCTTTGATATCCACTTCATCAAAATATCTCCCGTTGAGCACCTTTTGCGGAATAACGTCTATGTATTCCGGCATAATACCACCAACCTGATAGATTCCACTTTTATGACCATTTGATATCTCTTTCTCTTCATCCGTGTTAATGCACGAGATGGATTTCAACTTATCACCGGCATAGTTTGTGATAGCTTGGACATCTACCTGTTGCAGATGCCATACGCGGTCACGATCCAACCCATTATAGGGTATGTTAGTCGGTCTCGCACCTATGAATACGGAGTTAACGGACAGTTGAAGAAGTTTCCCCAGAATTCCGTTTTTCATACCAAATCCGCATCCTACAAGTATGACAAGCATGAAGATGCCCCAAAACACGCCAAACATAGTCATCAGGCTACGCCATTTCTGCGCTGTGACAGTAAAGAGTACCTCCTGCCATAAATCTTTATCAAACAGTTCTATCTTCATATTTCAGAATTTTTCGTTTATATTTTTCTGTTTACTATCCCACACCTGCCAACGCATCTACAAGTTTGGCCGTCACCGCCCGCTTTGCAGGTACGTAGCCGGCAATAATACCGGAGATGAGAAGTACGCCATTGGCTATCATGACCGTAGAGAAGCTGACTGTCGGATGACAGAAAATCGTACTGTTCGCGTCAGTCAGGCTATCGGCAAGCTGCGTAAGACCTATACCCAGCAGCATTCCCACATAACCGAATATGACAGTAATGAATACGGCTTCCAATAGCACCAAACGGATAATGGAAAACGAAGATGCCCCCATAGCCTTCCTGACCCCCAATTCACGCATCCGTTCTTTGACGGTAATCAACATGATATTGGAAATGCCCACAACTCCAGCCACAAGAGTAGCCAGACCTACAATCCAGACAAAGAACTGGATAGCCTTCAGTATACCAATTATTTCAAGATAGTATTCAAAATCATTCGTAATAGCAATTGCCTTCACATCCTTACTAGAGACATTCTTTCTCATCGAAAACATGCTACGGAATTTATTCACAAACTCATTGTTTGCCTCTTCTGTATCTAGACCTGTCATCACCATGTTCAGAGTCGTGATGTGATGATCACGGAAATACAGATTGCGAACCGTTGTAAACGGAGTAACAATCGTTTTACGGTCATCTGTCTCCAGATTGGGTTTGACCACGCCAACGACAACAAAGGAAATATCATACACACTGACACGCTGCCCCACTGGATTTGCCTGATGAAACAAACGGGTTGCCATTGTCTGTGAGATGACACAGACCTTACGGTTGTTGATGATATCAGCCTGATTGATGTCACGCCCCGTAGCAAGCTTCTGGTTTTTCACAATCAGATAATTCGGATAATAGCCGTTCATCGTTGTGGTGACATGTTCCGCTGCGCAACAGACTGTAACAGTCGTATCAAGCTGAGGTATCAGTTTCTTTATTGAAGCAGAGAACCTCGACTGGATATATCGGCAGTCATCATCTGTAAGTTGGATTCCACGGCCTTTTTGCAGTCCATGGTAAGCAAGCGTTGTCGTATCGGTGTTGACATTGATAATATTATCCGTACTGGAAACGAATCCGTTGGTAATACCTCGCAGCACACCATTGCCTGAACCTATCATGACGATAAGAAGGAAAATACCCCATCCTATAGAGAATCCCGTCAGTCCTATGCGCATCTTGTTGTAACGCATGGCTGCAAATACTTCAGTCAATAGATCCCTCATACCTTGATGTCATTTCGTTCATCTTTATAGATAAGCCCATCTTTAAAGAATATTTTCCGGTCAGTCTGGTCAGCAATATCCTGCTCATGCGTTACGATAATCACGGTCTGGCCATTTTCACGATTCACGGCTTTGAGCATGTCCATTACCTCCTGTGTCGTCTTAGAGTCAAGGGCTCCGGTAGGCTCATCCGCCAACAGAATTTTCGGTTTGGAGATAAGGGCGCGTGCGATAGCCACCCGCTGTCGCTGACCACCAGACATCTGCATGGGCAGATGCTGCCAATGCTGCGCCAGACCCACCTTTTCCAGGTATTCCATGGCCAGTTGGTTGCGTTCCTTCCTGCCTACGCCACGGTAATAGAGCGGCATAGCCACATTCTCCATCGCATTCTTGAAGTTGATGAGATTGAATGACTGGAAGATGAAACCTATCAGCTGATTGCGATAGTCACATTCCTGACGCTCGCTCAGATTTTTGATCAGATTACCGGCTAAGCGGTATTCACCTTCGTCATAGTCATCAAGTATACCCATGATGTTGAGTAATGTGGACTTACCGGAGCCCGACGCTCCCATGATACTCACAAGTTCGCCCTCATCTATATGGAGGTTGACCCCTTTGAGTACATGGAGCGGCTGCTCACCTGGATAGGTCTTATGTATTCCCTTTAAATCTATCATCTGTTTTATTTTTTATTAGTGAGAAATTCTGATATCCTCTTTACATAACCATTTACGAATTCATTCGTCAGCATCGTCATGTGGTCGGCCTGTACCTCGTGTATTTCAATATCAGGATAATATTTAGTCCAAAACGCAGCATTGTCCCACTTTCTGCCCGAAGTCGTTCCTGCCAAAAGCTGTTTAATCTGTTCAAAATCATCACCGAAATCGTCTTTAAACTTATCTAATTCATCAGATTCCGGCTCAGGAACCATTGCGCGGAACAGCATCTTTTTGCAATCGAATACAGCTGGGGTTCCAACGCCTCCCAGTTTACGATACATACGATTGAGTTTAAACTCATATTCAAATTGTTCTGATAATTTATTAATCACTTGCTCTGAAACTAAAGAACGGACGAGCGGCTCCAATTCTTGTACTTCCTTTATCCTCCAGAACACATCCAGCATCGCAAGCAATGGTTTATCCCCAGGATGGTCCTTGGTCCATCTTTCTGCGAGTTTGTAGGCAATCTCGCCTCCATAACAGTGTCCTGTAAATACGGAGACTTTGTCCTGCGGCCTAACCAGGAAATCTATCAATGCAGTGTACATCTCAATTACCTCATCGACATCGGTTTCACTGAATAGCATTTCATAGTGCTCCGTTATCGGTTCAAAGACAAGTACTGAGAATTTTTCGCAAAGGGCTTCTATATATGGAGAAAGACTCTTATAAGAGGTCTCACCACAGACAACAACTACTATAGGACAGTCCGTCTTGTAGCCGTTAATCCAGCAAGCCATCGTAGTCACGCCAGTAAGCACTTTGCGAATGGTGCGCTGTGTCAAAAGGTCATTGACCTTTATTTTGATACCACTGCTATTTGCCATCATAGCGAAACGGATAGCCAGTAAAGACGTCATACCTAATTTCGTCAAATCGTCAGTCACGCCAAAGTCATCTGTCTTCAATACTTGCTTTGCCAATTCATACAACGTCTCTTCTTTGACAGTTGCAGGACTGACATTTTCAGTAACAACAACAAATGATGGAGCCACTAATGCCTTCCTGTCAATCTTTCCGTTAGGTGTCATCGGCATGATATCCAGACGAACAAAGACTTCAGGTACCATATACTCAGTAAGTGTCTCAGATATGTAAGACTTCAAGGACTCCTCGTCAATCTCCGTACCGCTCACGTAGTATAGGCATAGATGCTGAGTACCCTTTATCTCTTTCACCTCTGCGGCTACTGACTTGATGGTCTCGCTGAATGAGATGGCACGGGATTCTATCTCGCCCATCTCGATACGGAAACCGCGCAACTTCACCT
>DAIRCP010000114.1:0-8817 GCA_036796635.1 Prevotella sp.
TTTTGTTTATCAAACACTTGCGCTATTTACAAATAATAACGCTGCGGAATTAAGGGTAAACTTACCGTCGATATCAGTTACGGTACCCGTACCCTGACCTTTGACGATGACACTGGCGCCCACGACAGGTTCCTTGCCGTCGGTCACTACACCTTTAATCTTCTGGACCTGCTGCACTGCCGTGACAGATACTGCATTGTCGGCCCACAACTGCTGCACTCCTACTGTGAGAAACATACTTCCTGCACAAAGAGCCCAGACTAAATTCCGATTACTTTTGCTCATTTCTAATTAGGTTTTTTATTTGGGGAATTTCAACTGTTAGCTACATTGAATATTTCGGCAGCAAAAGTACAGAATATGTGTCATGCATGGGTTTGAATACTATCAGAAAAGGTTTCAAACCTAACAATTGTTAAGTTTGAAACCTTTTCTATAAAATATATAAATAATTGATTTATTGATACTTGCTTGGCGAAACACCGAAGTATTTCTTAAATACGGTACTGAAGTATTTCGTATTGACAAATCCGGTCATCACCGATACATCCACGATACCTTTTCCCTCTTTAAGCAATGCTGCAGCTTTCTCCAAACGAATGATACGTACAAAATCCTGCGGTGTCTGTGAAGTCAGCGTCTTGAGTTTGCCATAGAATAACGTGCGACTCATTGCCATCTCCCGACAGAGATAATCTATATTAAACTCCTGGTTCATCAGATTATCCTTCACGAGTCGGGTAGCCTTGTCGATAAATACCTTATCGTCTTCCTCTAAGGCCACCTCCACTTCTGCAGGTTCCGGTTGGGGAGTTTCACCGCGTGCTATCTCCACGGTACGGTTCATATAGTAGGTGCTCAGTCGACGGCGATTGGCGAGCATACTGTCTATCTTGCTCTTCAGAATAGCCTCATCAAACGGTTTGCTGATATAGTCATCTGCACCCTTATTGAGTCCCTCTATCACATAGTCGCGTCCGGTCTTGGCTGTGAGCAGGATAACAGGCAGCCACGAAGTATCATAGTTTTCCTTGATTCGCCTGCAGAGTTCATCACCGTCCATACCCGGCATCATCACATCGGATACCACGATATCGCAATAACCGTCGCGAAGATACTCCAAGGCTTCCTCTGCACTGGCTTTGGTCACCACCTGATAATCCTGTGCATAAGTGAGACTGATATAATTACGGAGTTCATCATTGTCATCCACAAAGAGCAAGGTATTCTGACTGCCTCTGAATAGCTGCTGTTGCGGTACTTCCGCAACGGTATGAAGATTGTCTTGCGGTCTGTCTGACGGCACAAAGGGTTGTTCCGCTTTCTGCGGGATACCAGGCATTGCTTGCTGATGAATGGTTGCCGGCAGATGGTCATGGCCTTGTTTCAGGGTAATCATAAAGGTAGTACCTCTCCCCTCCTCACTGTCAAAGGTGAGTTTTCCGTGATGGAGCCGCACCAAGCGCTGTATCAGCATCAGTCCCAGTCCGCTGCCCACCTCCTTGGAGTTGACAGCATTATCGGCACGATAAAAATTCTGGAAGATATGTCGCTGCGCATTCTTGGGTATGCCTATGCCATTGTCAGCTACCGTGATATGTATCTCATCCTTCTCTACCCATGCTTTCACAGTCACAGTTCCGCTTTCATGCGTATATTTGATACTGTTGGATAGCAGATTCTCGAATATCTTGTCGGCCATATTTGCATCCATCCACACGGATAGCTGATCCGGACAGGACGCAATGGTCAACTGCATATGTTTCTGCTGCGCCATCAGTCGGAACTTCTCCACCTGCTGCTGCAAGAGCTGTTTCAAGTCAAGTTCGCTCACATTCATGGAGGTCTCGTTACGGTCAGCTTTCTGGAAGTCGAGCAACTGCGTAATCATATTGAGCAGTTTATCTCCGTTTCTGCGGGCGATGTTCAAATAGTTACGGGTGGCAGGTGCTATGGACTGGTCTTTGTCCATATTGCTCAGCGGAGCCAAAATCAGACTCAATGGTGTGCGGATATCGTGGGCGGTATGCACAAAGAAATTGATCTTCTCATCAAAGTATTTGCGCTCCAGATGATTCTTATAGGAACGCCACAGGATATAAGTCAACCAACCGAGTATGCAGAGATATACCATCCATGCCCAGAATGTGTTCCACCAGGGTTGAGACACGGTGATGTCCACATCGCGTGAATCCATGATTCTGCCGTCGTTTCTGCTGATGCTGCGCACATGAAGCACGTAATGACCGGGAGGAAGATTGGTGTAACGCGCACTCTGGGCTGACGAGGCGGCACCCCAGTCGCCATCAAAACCATCCAACTTGTACTGATACAAGATATCATGCTGATACTTATAGTTGATGCTCTCGAAATAGACCGCAAAAGTATTCTCATAATACGACAATACCACTTCACCCTGACGGAGCATCGCATAGAGTTCGGTACGGGCATCAACGTCAAGTTGCTGGCCGAAGATTTCCAGACGGGTAACAGCCAGTTTGGAAGGATAATAAAGTCGATTTATCTGTTCCGGGTCCAGTACCACGGCACCACTGCTGCTGCCGAATATCAACCGTCCGTCATTCAGGCGGGCAATGGATGTACGCTTGTATTCACGGTCCATACCGCGAACAAAGTTGATGTTTACCACTTCGGGACGCTTGCCGGGCAACACCATGGCCAGTCCCATATCTGTACTGGTGAAGATTCGTCCGCGACTGTCTTTCTGGAGAGAATAGACGGTATTGGACGGTAATCCGCTGCTTACATTCAATGTCTGCAGACGATTGTTGCGCAGATTGTAGATATAGATGCCACCTCCGTCTGTAGCAAGCCAAGCTGTAGTGCGGTCGGTAAAGAGGATCGACTGTACGAAAGCATTCACATCACGGCCGGGGAAACCTCCGCCACGGAAGTAATGCTGCACTTTGCCTGTGACAGCATCCACAGCAAAGAACCCGTCCGTAGTACCTACAGCTAGTCTTCCATCGGGCATATCGGTGATGCACTGCACCTGCTGCACAGGATAAGTTTTGCGCACATTCCCCGACATCTGTACCAAGTCACCGTCCAGGCAACCTATCCAGAGGGAATGACGACGGTCTACCCAGAGGCTGTACACATAATCCGTCTGGAGTTTTCCATTCTCCACATTATACATCGGTCTGCTTCCACCCTGCGCATTCACAGCGAAAACGCCATCACCATAAGTGCCTACCAGCACGCCACCATCGGGCGACTGGCAGAGGGTGATGGCTACCTTATTCGACAGACAGTGATGCCATAGATGGCGGTGGGTGTCATATATACTCACGCCATGGTCTGTACCGAAGTATAGCACCCCATCGGCAGTCTGCAGCACCGCATTCACGCTATTGCTAATCAACGACTGTTTGTTGAGGTATTCATGCTGATACACTTGTATCAGATTGCCCATCGGATAAGCCACATCCACGCCACCTGAATAGGAGCACACCCAAATATTGCCGAAATGGTCACGACAGATATCATAGATACCATTACCATGCAATGCATTCCCTGTCTCATCATCCGCACTGAAGAGCAAGTGAACATCTTTACCGGTTCTGTCAGCTGCATAAACTCCACTGCCGTCCACGCCAAAGAGAACGCTATGCCTGTTCATCTGCATAATGGCACGTACAGGAGTATGTGGAATGACCGACAAGGCTGGCAGGGAACGGACACCATTTGTCCGCATATCCAGTGACAATACGCCGTCATGGAATGTGCCTACCCACAGTATATGGGTAGAGGTATCATAATAACTGGTGAGTGCATTGACTTTTCTGACCAACCACCGTGTTCGGAATGTCTTCCGGTTCACAGCAAAGACGCCGTGATCCGAGCAACCTATCATCTCTGTGCCCAAGGGGGATACATGATTCACATAACAACCACGGACTACAGAATGTATCTGATGATAGCAATCCAATAGGAAGAGTCCTGTATTGGTAGCCAACCATGCCCGATGACTGGCATCCATATAGACATGTGACAGTATCACGCTGCCACCCATCTTCACGGACAAGTCAAACCAGAATTCAAACTGATCTGTAGCTGGATTATAGGTAAAGAGGTTACCCTTATTATCGAAACAATGAATATGTCTGCGAACGTCACTGAACAAATGTATGCTTCTGCCACTAGCATCACTATATTTTCTCTTGGTATTGAGCATATAATTACGTACAGTCTGACCATTGTATCGGTCTATACCATTCTTCGTGCCTATCCAGATGGCACCATCAGGACCTTCCATAACGGAATAGACCCGCTGACTGCCCAACCCTTCTGTCATACCAAGGTGGTCAAACATAAACTGATTTCGTCCATATCCAGTTTGCGCTTTCACCGGAAATGGCATCCACAAAAATAGCAGTGCTATTATTGCATATTGTAGTTTTTCGATAAGAGGTAATATTTTGATGTAAATTTGCTTCACTGTTGATAAACCTTTAGATGTAATCAGTGAGCAAATTTACATAAAAAATTGTGAACACATTCTATTTTCTATTGTTTTTTCATCATTTTCTGCCACTTGAGGTATCCCAGGACAGCTATCACGATGTAAAGTCCATAGAGGAAAGCATTGAAGGGGATTCCTTTGATTATATATAAATAAGTGGCGACTCCATCAACGATAATCCAAAACGCCCACTGCTCAATATATTTACGGGACAGTGCCCAGAGACCCACGAAACTCAGAGCATTGGTAAAGGCATCCAGTACAGGCACCGTGGAATTGGTATAACGGGCAAGCACCCAATAAGTAGCGCTCCATGCCACAAGAAATACGACTCCTACGGGGAGATAACGCCGCAAAGGCATGTGACTGATACTGACTGCATCATTGGATTCTGCAGCCTGAGTCACTACCGTATCCTGCCGACTATTGTCAGAACTTCCCTTTCTGAAGATATTCAGATGTACGCCCCATTTCCAGACGGCATAACCGTAAAGGGCCGCCACCGTGTAATACACAGCCATGGCGGAATCTCCATAAAGCCCGTGCTGCCAATAAAGGATGACATCCAGGGCTGGCATAATGATGCCCACTATCCACAGGGCTATATGCGCACGATACTCGAGCCAGATATACACCAGCCCGAGTATCGTAGTGAAGATGTCCAGACCATGCTGAACAATAAAGTCTATCATGATATATGATTAAAATCTGAGTGTGATGTGTCCCATCGCAGTGAAACCTGACATTGGAACATAACCTATCTGATAATATCGGTTGTCATTGGTATGACCAGAACTCTCTGCAATGGCTGAATATACCCAACCACCGGAAGCATATCGACGATTGAAAATATTATTGAAGTCCACTCCGAATACTACTTCCTTGAGTGCCTTCACCCATTTCTTGGTGTTCAGCGTATAACTCAGATTTACATTGGTTACTGCATAACAAGGCAGTGCACGGTCGGCATTCTGGGTATTGTCCAGATACTGACGACTTACATAGTTGGTATGCCATATAGCCTGCAGCCCGTTCCAATGGAGATTAACAAATCCATTGAGGATTACGGAAGGAGAGAATGCCAGTGTGGAGTTGTCATAATGTATCTGGCGATATCCGTCACCGTTACCATCGCAATGGTATTTGGCTGCTTCAGTATTACCTTCCCAGTCATCCCAGTCTTCCACCATCTCGTCGAAGTCCTTGATTTTGTTCTGACTCAGCGCTGCATTACCTTCCAATGTCAACCAGGACAATGGATTCCATCCGGCAGTGATTTCAACGCCCATACGATATGAGCTCTTAATATTGGTAGTAAGATTCTCACCGATATCACTCTGGGCACCTGTCTGTACGAACTGATTGTCATAATCCATATAATATAGGTTCACTCCTGCATGCCATGTCTCAGCCGTATAATCATAACCCAGTTCATAATCCATAAGTGATTCTGCTTTCGGCGCAGGATAACTACCATTGTCTGTGAAGTTATTACGCTCGGGTTCACGATGTGAAAATGCTACGGATGCATAAGCACGATGACCATCCTGACTGAAGCTGATACCAGCTTTAGGATTGAAGAAGTCATATTTCTCATTGATGTCCAGTCGTTGGTTAGTATAGGTACCATCTGACTGTTTATAGAATTTATCGTTCACACCATCCGTCTTGTAACTGACATGGCGATACTGCATATCTGCAAATACCTTCCAAACCTTATCAATGCTGTAAGAAGCTTTGGCATATACACTTCCGTCAAACTTATGTGCATCAGAATCGTAATACTTATATTCACCGTCACCCATATACTTCTTATTCAGAGCTGCATTGCTGATATAGGTAAGATAACCAAAATGATTGCCGTTAAACTTCTGTACGGAGAATCCACCAATCACATCCCAGGCATCATCCTTATAGTTCACACTTCCCACTGCACCAAAAGCATTCTGAGAAAGGCCCTTCTTACGCACAAAGTCACTCTTGCTGGTTCCGTCATCAGCCGTCAAACCGAATTTCTTAATTTTGTAATTATTCTTAAACTCCTTGTAATAGCCATAACCATGGGTATAATGCAGAGAGGCAGTAGCCGTCCAATGTTTGCTGATGTCAAACACGGCAGAAAGGATATTATGATTCTGCCAGAAATTATCTGTAGCTTTATCCCAGTAACTGCCGTCATTCATCTTGTACCGTTCCGTGGTATAGTTACCGTTGGCATCCTTGACAAAATGACCTTTATCATCAGTCACCAGCTGTTCATACAGACTGTTATATCTACCCAGACCGGCATTATACAAGTCTTTATAGGTGCGGATACCTGTGCTGGCGCCATAAGTGCCGTCCATCAGACTCAAGTCATCATTACCGGCTGTTACGCCGTTCCATGCCTGACCGGTCTTCTCGAAGTTGCCCACATTCTTATAGCTAATCTGAAACTTATCATCCAACCAAGTCAGTCCGCCGTAATAACTGCCCGAGCGACCACTTGTACCATGGATAAATCCATCAGTATTCGTCTCGTGATAAGCGCCATCGAACACCAAATGGTTTCCCAGTAATCCTGTAGAGAAATTACCACCCAGATTATAGGTGTTATAAGAGCCATAAGAACCACTCAGTTCCAGCATAGGTACCTGAGAAACCGTCTTGGTGGTCAAACTCACTGTGCCACCAAAAGCACCGTCGCCATTGGTAGAAGAACCTACGCCACGCTGTATTTGTGCACTGCCCAAAAGGGCACCATAACTGTTCATGTTTGCCCAGAACACGCACTGATCTTCCGGGGAATTCAATGGCACACCGTCCAGTGTGATGTTGATACGAGAATCTGCTGCACCACGGATACGTAAGTGCGTAGTACCGGTACCCAGACCATTCTCACTCCAAGCCAGTACGCCCGGAGTCTGATTAAACAGAAATGGCAATTCCTTGCCAGTAGAAGAAAAAGCATTCAACTCCTTACCACGAACATTGGCAACAGCGAAAGGAGCATCCTTCTGTAGCCTTACACCTTTCACCAATACCTCCTGCAATCTCTGCACGTGAGTGGAATCATAAATTACCGCCTCACCATTCTCATGGTTGCCAGCCAAATTGTTTGCATGGGAGTTCACTTTGTTACCTGCCTGCATCGTAACGGACACGGAAAAACCTGCCGCTACGAGCCACAATCCATTTTTCATAAATCGTTACCTCTTATTTTAAATCATTAAATCAAAAAAGGGAGCGTATTTTGATTGCTATCCATCCCTACATCGGCATTATCCGAATCAGGTTCCAGGGTATCATCTCAGCCCGCACCCGCGAGCACCCCTTGATATGCATACTGCAAATCGACTGCAAAGTTAACGTTTATTATCGAAACAACCAAATATATCCTTTGTTTTTTGGCTTTTATCCTCTTTTATTTACCAGGAGTGCTGGGCGAATAGGTGGACGATAATATCCAGTCGCGAAGGATTATGGCATGATTGCAAGTCTCACTCTTGGCACCATAAAGTAAGGTGACGGGGGTATCGGTGAGCAACATTCTGATATAATAGGCGAAATCGGAGGCTGCAGGATTATGATTGAGTTCGTCACGATAACGCTCGGCAAACTCGGCATAGTTTTCCTCCTTATGTCCAAACCACTGGCGCAAGGAAGTGGTGGGAGTTACTGACTTTGCCCATTCATCTACCTGGGCATCTTCTTTCTTGATGCCGCGAGGCCAGAGACGGTCTATCAGAATACGATAACCGTCTGCCGGTTCTGCGGGTGCATATATACGTTTAATACTTAACTGATTCATCACATCACGATTTTTTGTTCCAATACTTCGCATTGAGGAAATATGATATCATTCTCTATATGCACATGCTCATAGAGATTGGCTCTGAACTCTTTGAGTCCGGCAAGCACTTCTCTGTACGTATCACTGGCATCGGCAGGTGCTGCGTACTGACGGGTCAGGTCGGAAATCTGCTGATGACGACTAATTTCGCTGTCGTGCTCCATCATCATCACTCGGATGGGATTGGAAATAGTACCGCAGTGCATCGGGGCTATGGCACTACCCTCTCGGTCGGCTGCTATCAAGTCATACAGATATGGGAAAAGCACATTTTCCTCCTTCATGAGATGTTCGTCCAAATCGTCCAAACTCAGCGAAAAGAGGTCGGCTAACTGTGGCAACACGGCATTTTCATGCTGAATGTTTCTGATTAAAGCGAGTAATGACGGACCGTTTTCACGTATGCGACGATGATGTATCTTCAGGGCATAATCGATTAATAAATCGAGCGGCCACTCACTGAATTGAAATTTTGATGTATCCATTATAATTTGTTTAC
>DAIRCP010000115.1:0-8420 GCA_036796635.1 Prevotella sp.
TCCTACCTGGGCATTGGCACAATCCATCAAGGGAAACGTAAAAGACGATGCCGGAGAACCGGTTATCGGTGCTACTGTAAAGGTGAATGGTACCAATGATGGCGCCATCACAGACTTAAATGGAAACTTTGTATTAAACAAGGTTTCAAAACCAACTATTACCGTTTCGTATATCGGTTATGTTACCCAGACTGTCAATGTGCAGGGCAAATCATCTGTTAAGGTGGTGATGCAGACTGACAATCATTCGCTGAATGAAGTCGTTGTCGTGGGATTCGGTTCCATGAAACGTTCGGATTTGACTGGTTCAGTAGCCAGTGCCAACATCAAGGATTTTGAGAAGGAACCTAACGTGAATATCATCCAGTCCTTGCAGGGTACTGTACCTGGACTGAATATCGGTCAGGTAGCTTCCGCCGGTGAATCACCATCCATCTCCATCCGTGGTAAGAATACCATCTCTGGTAATGCCAATGCGCTGATTGTGCTGGATGGTATTATCTATAGCGGTTCGCTTTCTTCCATCAATCCTGCCGACATCGAGTCTGTGGATGTCCTGAAAGATGCCTCTTCCACAGCCATCTATGGTGCTCAGGCTTCCAATGGTGTAATTCTGATTACCTCTAAGAAAGGTAAGATGGGTAAGGCAAAGATAGAATTCTCTACCAGCTATACCTTCCAGAATCCTACCAAGAATCTGCGTACGATGAATCGTTCCGAGATTCTCGCCTGGGACAAGAAAGTTTGCTGGAATGAGGCCTATACCAAGGAATCCGGTTACACGCAGGATAATCCTAACTTCAATCTTGCCACAACGATGCCCGATGCCTATATGACTGACAGCAAAGGCAATATCATTGATACAGATTATGACTGGTGGGGTAACTTTACCCGTACTGGTAGCATCTGGGATACCAAGTTCAGTATTTCCGGTGGTACCAAGGATATCAACTATCTCATTTCTCTGGGCCATACTGCCCAGAAAAACTTCATGCTGAATGATGATTTCCGTCGTAATTCCATCCGTGTCAACTTGGAGGGACAGGTGCGCTCCTGGTGGAAAGTGGGCATACAGGCTTTCGGTTCATTTATTAATAAGGATGGACAGGAAACATACCTCTATTATATGATAACACAGAGTCCGTTGGCTTCTCCTTATGATGCAAACGGCAATTTGGTGGATTACCCGATGGCTACGGCCCGTGAGAATCCATACCACGGTTCAATGGTGGATGACTATGACCGTTCCAACAATTTCTTCGCCAATCTCTATTCTGAAATCAAATTGCCACTGAAGGGTCTTACCTATCGCATCAACTTCGGTAACAATTATAATGTAAGCAATCATAATTATGCCAGTGCCTTTGCCCACAGTAACAATGGTGAGGCTTACAAGCAGCACTCTGATTATTATGACTATACACTGGATAATATTCTTACTTATGATAATAAGTTTGGTGAGCATGCTGTCACAGGTACATTTGTATATGGTGCCAGTCGTCACAAGTACCTCTGGACCAATGCGCAGGCCAATACTTTTGCACGTATGACGTTGGGTTACAACAGTTTGGAACAGGGACAGAATCAGTACACCTATTCAGATGCATGGAAGGAGACATCCCTCTATCAGATACTCCGACTGAACTACAAGTATGCCGATAAATATTTGGTGACTGCCACTGTACGTCGTGATGGCTTCTCAGGTTTCTCCAAAGACCATAAGTTTGGAACTTTCCCTTCATTGGCTTTAGGATGGGTGCTGTCCAAGGAATCCTGGTTCAAGGTCAACTGGGTGGACAATCTCAAGTTGCGTGCCGGTCTGGGTGTTAGCGGTAATCAGACCAACAGATATGCTTCACTCTCCAAGGTATCTTCAGAGATAGGCTATATCTATGGCGACGGCGGTTCTGGTTCCCTTCGTCAGGAACTCGCCACACTGGGTAATACTGATTTGAAGTGGGAGCGTACATCTGGTTTCAATATGGGTATCGATTTCGTATTGCTCAACAATCGCATCTTCGGTAATATCGATGGTTATATCACCACCACACGCGATTTGCTCTATAATGTTTCCATCCCATCCATCACCGGTTTCAAGAATATCTCCTCCAATGTAGGTAAGATTCAGAACACCGGTATAGAGATGAGCATCACCTCCAGAAACATCGTCACACCCGACTTTGAATGGAGTACCACCTTCAATATCTCCCACAATTCCAATAAGATTAAGAGTCTTACAGGTATGGACAGCAATGGCGATGGGGTAGAAGACGACATGCCTTCCAGCAACCTCTTCATCGGCAAGTCACTGTCAGCCATCTATGACTATCAGATAGACGGCATCTATCAGGTGGGCGACGATATCCCGGAGGGCTATTATCCCGGCAACTATCGCATCGTAGATACCGATCATGATGGTAAGATTACCACTGCCGACCGTACCGTGATAGGTAAGACCGATCCGACAGCCCGTATGGGTTTGCTCAATAAGTTCCGTTATAAGGACCTTACCTTGAGTTTCTTCTTCAATTCCGTAGTAGGCGGCAGCAAGAGCTTCCTGGGTAGAAATACCGATGCAATGTTGGAAGATGACAATGCCAAACGCTATAATATGATAAGTGAGAAAGCCGACCTCTTCTGGTCACCTGTGAATACAGACGGAATATATTCCCTGTCTCACACAGCCGGTAAGATAACCCCTCATCGCTATGAGAACCGCAGTTTCCTGCGCCTTCAGGATGTGACGTTGAGTTACGATGTACCCAAGTCTGTATTGCAGTATGTCGGTATCGAGGGACTGAATGTATATTTCAATGCTAAGAACCTTTTCACCATCACCAGTTGGCATGGATGGGATCCAGAATTCACCACCTCTTATACTGATGATTTCGGCAATACCTGTTATACGGGTAGTGATTATGACGGTAGACCAGTGATGCGCTCTTTCTGCTTCGGCCTCAATGTATCATTCTAATTTTATTAATCTCACAGCATTATGAAAAAAAGCATATTTATTATAGCACTGTCAGCCCTTGCCCTTACCTCTTGTAATGAGGATAAGTTTCTGGAAGAGACTCCGCTCGACTTTATGAGTGGCGACAACTCCTATTCCACTGCGGCTGATTTTGATGCAGCCACTACGGAACTCTATTATCTCACCCGTC
This sequence comes from Prevotella sp., assembly GCA_036796635.1. Classification (GTDB taxonomy): domain Bacteria; phylum Bacteroidota; class Bacteroidia; order Bacteroidales; family Bacteroidaceae; genus Prevotella. The sequence continues at coordinate 3,165 of DAIRCP010000115.1, forward strand.
TGGAATTCTTTTGTGACGGCGACCGTAGTCTGGACTATCTTTATGGTACCGATCTGATGTTCCAGGGTTCAGCCACACAGTCCAATCTGAGCACAGAATTCAATTCCACAGGTGCAGTGGCTAAGACCCACTGGGACAATCTGTATCTGCTTGTCTCGCAGGCCAATACGATGACTACTACACTGGCTAAATCCAGTCTTTCGGATGCCCAGAAGACGCTGTATGAGGCAAAGGCCCGCTTCTTCCGTGGTTTTGCTTATCGTACCTTAGCTTATCTCTATGGCGGTGTGCCCTTGCAGTTGGAACAGGTAACTACTCCGAAGACAGATTATACACGTGCCACATTGGAGGAAACACTCAAACAGGCACAGGCTGATATGCAGTTTGCCGCAGAGAATCTGCCTGACATCAAAGCCGTGAAAGATGGTGAGGTGAGTGCGCCCACAGCCTGGACATACGTATCAGAACTCGACTTGGCACTCAAAGACTATCAGGGAGCAGTGGATGCAGCTACTAAGGTTATCAGCAATCCTGCACTCGCACTGATGAAGGATCGTTTCGGGAAGCGCACTTCCCAACCCGGTGATGTCTATTGGGATTTGTTCCAGCGCGGCAATCAGAACCGCAGCGCCGGCAATACAGAGGGTTTGTGGGTCATCCAGTTGAATAATCCAGATACACCAGGTGGTGGCAGTTCCACCAATACTTACTTCTGGACTGTACCAGGTAATTATCTGGCAGAGCGTCACTTCGGTCCGCAGGTAGGCCTGTTTAAGTTTATCATGTCTGATGGTACCCAAGCCTCTCCGTTCCTTTGGCCTGTTGGTGATTATACCGGTGGTCGTGGTATTGGCAATGGTTATCCTGATCCTCATTTCTATACAGAGATATGGCAGAGTGACTGGAATAATGATATCCGTAATTCCAATTACAATTTCGTTCGTAAGATTAAGTTCAATAATCCGGATTTCATTGCCAAGTACGGCAGTCAGTTTGGTGACAGCATTGATCTGATGAATCCTCAACTTCCCGCCGGTGTGAAGATGCTTACAGGACTGCAGGACCAGTCTACACTTCCCGGTCGTTATCTCACGGGATACCAGAGCAAGTGTACTACTCCGTATGATCATCCCGACGGTTTGTATCTGGACAAATCCAACTATAAACTTTCAGGAACTGCCGGTGGCACATATTGTGATCAGTATATGTTACGTTTGCCGGAAGCCTATCTGCTTCGTGCCGAAGCATATCTCAAACAGAATCAGAATCAGAAGGCAGCTGATGACTTGAATGTTATCCGTAGTCGTTCTCACGCTTCAGCAGTGAGTGCTGCCGAGGTAAACATCAATTACATCTTGGATGAGCGCATGCGTGAGTATGGCATAGAGGAGAAGCGTCGTCTTACCTTATCACGTACGGGCGAATTTTATAATCGTGTTCATGATTATAATCCTTGGTATAATTCTGCTCATTCTGCAGATGGAAAGGATTACAGCAATACATATTCGTTGTATCCTATCCCTCAGACAGCAATAGAGTCGAATAAGGATGCCAAGTTGGAGCAGAATCCAGGTTATTAATATAACCTGTTTCTAAGTTGATATCTATCCGGGGCTTTTTGCTCCGGGTGGATTTTTTTTTTGAATGTGCTTTATATTCCCTTGGAAGTTTTTTCCCTTCATGATTTCTTTGTTATTCTCTTGGGATTTATTCCCCTTTTATAAGGAGAGGATGTTCCCTCTTCTCTTCGGCGAAGAGAAGAGGCGAACCGGAGAAGAGAAAGTTGCGACGGTCCTCGCCACGCTAAATTTGTGATATTTTAGAAATCCTCTTGCTAACTCGCTGTCGCTCAAACACACGCCGAGAATTCGTTGCTGATTCTGCTAACGCACAATCAGACTCATTAAGATTTCGAAAATCTTACAAATTCTTAACGCTAATCTGCGGAATGTCGCAAGCTGCCGCCCCCCATATTGCCCATCAGGGCAAGAGGAAGCAACAGAGGAAGCGAGAATAGCAGTACGCTTCGCTCTTCTGCCCTCACGGGCAATAAGTTACTCTCTGCTCAGCGATATTGATAATGCTCAATAACAAGTAGGAATAGGCCATAAGTTAAACCAAAGTAAGCCTAAGTAACATTGACCAGGAAGGTAAACCAAAGTAAGCTCAAGTAGCAAAGGAAAGGAAGGCAAACCAACATAATCCCCAGTAGCATTAGGTAGGAAGGCGCGGTACGCGCCCAAAGACGCGTTGCATAGCGCATCAGCGCGCGCAACCCACTCAGTCGGGCTTATGAATGCCCGAACTACCTTAATGTATGAACGAGCGTAGGCGAGTGGTTGGTGTCCCCCTTGAGGGGGACCCTAGGGGGAGGCTCTTTTCTTTGGTACCTTTCTTTTAGCAAAAAGAAAGATACAATTCCTTATAAACACCCAAACGAACATAGCAGCAACCTAACAACTTAACCTAACAACTTAACCTAACAACTTAACAGAACAACAAACAGAACAAACAACAAACAAAAGAAATGAAACAAAGAAAAAAATATTTGAGACATGCGAATATACACCACTAATAAATAATATATATCTTTGCAAATACAAACCAACATCACCTCAACAACATTTCACAAACAATAACATCAAAAATAAAAGAAAATGCAAAAATTCCTTTTTGACAAACGACATATCCTCACAACCCTCACCCTCACCCTCACCACAGTCGCTGTGGCACAGATCAGGATGTGTCCACAGAATGAGGTCAATACATTCCCCCTGTCTGCACCCCAGACAGACGTAACCATCTGCGTGAGTGCATCAGATGCCCCAGTAGTCACCCGCGCTGCCCAAATGATGGCAGCGGACATCACGGCAGTGACCGATAGAAAATATCCAGTTTCCATTGCCGCAAGACCACGCGGCAAACATACCATCGTAGCCGGAACCATCGGGAAGAATCCCTATATCGACCAACTCATCAAGAGCGGCAAACTGGATGTCACCGCCATCCGACAGGGATGGGAACAGTATGTGGCTAAGGTGATTTCTCAACCTTCAAAAGGCGTGGGGCAGGCTTTGGTCATTGCTGGTTGTGACCGCCGCGGTACTGCTTACGGTATCCTCTCCGTGAGTGATGCCATCGGCGTATCACCCTGGACCTGGTGGTCGGATGTGGTACCAGCCAAACAGAAGAATATATGGTTGCAGGCAGATTACGTGTCGCCCCGTCCTTCCGTCAAGTACCGCGGTATCTTCATCAATGATGAAGACTGGGGACTGAAACCCTGGGCTGCCTGTAACTACGAGAAATCCCTTGGCGACATAGGTCCTCGGACGTATGCCAGAGTCTGCGAACTCATCCTCCGTCTGAAGGGTAATATGCTTGCGCCTGCCATGCATCCAGTCACGGGAGCCTTCTATTCGCACTCCGAAAGCAAACGGGTAGCCGATTCACTTGGTATCATTATCACCACCTCCCATTGCGAACCGCTCTTGCTCAATAATGCCGCCAAGACAGAATGGGACAGCAAACGCGATGGCGAATGGAACTATGCCACCAACAAACAGGCCATCTATCAGAAATGGGACAACCGTCTCACGGAGGCATCACCTTACGAAAATATCTATACGCTAGCCATGCGTGGCGTACATGATGCCGGCATGGTGGGTAACATGCCGATGGCAGACCGCATCAAGACACTTACCCAGGTCATCGCCGATCAGCGCAGTTTGCTGCAGCAGCATCTGGGCAAGAAGCCCACAGACATTCCCCAGATATTCGTGCCCTATAAAGAGACGATGGATATCTATGAGAATGGCCTGCAGGTACCCGATGATGCCACACTCGTATGGGTAGACGACAATTACGGTTATATGAAGCGGGTGAGCAATCCCGAAGAGCAGAAGCGCAGCGGCAGTTCCGGTGTGTATTATCACCTCTCTTATTTGGGCGCCCCGCATGATTATCTGTGGATATGCACCACACCGCCCGTGCTGATGTATCAGGAACTCAAAAAGGTGTATGATACAGGAGGTGACCGTTATTGGCTCTTGAATGTAGGCGATATCAAACCGATGGAACTGGGTGTGCAGACCTTCTTCGATATGGCCTATCACTTCTCGGATTTCGATGCCGCCAAAGCCAATCAGTACCAAAGTACCTTTTTGACTAAAATATTCGGCAGCCAATATCGAACAGCTTTTCAGCAGATATTGGACCAATATGAGCAGTTGGCGTGGACCCGCAAACCCGAATTTATGGGCTTTGAACGTGAATGGGATGATAAGGAGCATACGGGTCTGCATGACAGTTATTTCCAGTTTAGTCAAGATATGAGTGCAGCACCGGATGGACGTTCAGCCCAGCAGCGACTGGCAGATTATGCACAGATAGCCCAATTAAGTGACAGTATTTATGCTCAGTTGCCCGCCACGCTCAAGGATGCCTATTTCGAGATGTTAGGTTTCTCCGTACAAGGCGCCTGTCAGATGAACCGTAAATTTCTGATGGCGCAATTAAATCACGAAATGACTAAAGCCAAAAAGTATGCTGAAGCCAACTGGGCAGCTCGTCAGGTAGACCTTGCTTATCAGCAGATAGACTCACTTTGCACCCATTTCAATACCTTGCAGCATGGCAAATGGAATCATTTCATGAGTATCCCACAGGGATATTGTGCCTTGTATTACAAGAAACCAGACGTGACCGTCACACCGGAGTGGGGGAGTGCCCCCATGGATTTATCCCCGGCATCAGCATCCGCTGCACATCAATTGGATTTAACTCATTATACAGCCAAAATAGAGAAGGATGGACATCATCTCACCGTCATCCATGGCATGGGCTATGACTGGAATGTCATCTCCTTAGGCAATCCCACAGAACCAGTCAGCGATGCCACGAATCAGGCAGGTTCCCGTTTTGAGTATCAGTTCACTTGCGATGCTCAACAGGTTCCTGTGCATGACAGCATTGATGTCACCATATATACCGTTCCGTTCTGGCCCACCTATCAAGGTTGTGGCACCACGATAGGTGTCTGCATAGACAACGGTCCTGTTCAGGTAATTGATAATCCGTTCAAGGAGTATTCCAAGACATGGAAAGACCAAGTCTTGCAGAATGGCGCCATGAAGAAGCTGCGATTCCCTATTAATCGCATGCAACGGAATCACACTATCAGTTTCATCATGGGTTCTCCAGGTATGATGATACAGCGGGTAGTGTGGTCGTAGCTATGTCCGGATGTTCCCTCTT
>DAIRCP010000116.1:0-8419 GCA_036796635.1 Prevotella sp.
AAATGAAAAAAGGTATTCATCCAGAAAACTATCGCCCCGTCGTATTTAAGGATATGTCTAACGGTGATATGTTCCTTACAAAGTCTACATGTAAGTCTAGTGAGACAGTAGAATTTGAAGGAGAAACTTACCCAGTGGTAAAAATCGAAATCTCAAGTACCTCTCACCCATTCTATACAGGTAAGAGTAAGCTCGTGGACACAGCAGGTCGTGTTGATAAGTTCATGAGTCGCTACGGTAAGGCTGCGAAGAAATAAGATATTTTCCATTAAGGATATTTTTTAAGAAGTACATTCAGATAGTTGCATATATCTGAATGTACTTCTTTTTCTCATCTCCATCTTAACCAAATCATGGAGAAACGGTTGTATACGGAATAACCCCCTTGTTCTTCCATAATGATATCATCCTTAATTACTTTTGTATGCTAACTTTTTGCCGTAGGTATGGCAGGTAAATACGATACCTTACGGATGCAAAAATAAAATAATGATATTGCGTAATTTCCATAATGCTTTTGTCGTACTGATTATAAAGGGTGTTTCTATGATAGTGTTTTACTGTGTTATCGTATAAATCTTTAATCGTCAAAAAACTGAAGAAGTTTAATATTGTGCAAATCGAATAATGAAAACGGTAAAAAAGCACAAATATTCAAGTATCTGACCGTTATTGTAAGATATTTTTTATACTTTTGTGCCAAATTTGATATTTATCGTAAACTCATATAATGAAATTGAGAATGAAAAGAAATTTATTTGCCTTTGTCTTTTTTGCTTTTATAGTCAGCTCCTTGTCGGCACAAGTGCATGTCGTGGGAAACGTATTAAGCGAAAAAGGCGTCGGAGTGGAGTATGTATCTGTTCAAGTGGATAGTATTTACATGATTTCTGACAGTAAAGGCCATTTTGATATCACGATACCTCAAGGTCATACCTCCAATATGATAGTTAGCCATCTCAGCTTCGAGTCTCAGTCAATTCCATTTGGCGAGTATAAAGGTGGAAAAGTCAGTGTACTACTGAAAGAAAAAAGTTATATATTATCTGATGTTACAATATCAAATAAGAAACAGAAGATAAGTCAAATTGTTGGAACAGGTGTGGCTATTCCTGGAGGAGTGATTTACTATAATTGCAATCATACTGATTATGAAACTGGTCCAGTCATTCGTAGTAATCATAACTATCAAGTTACAAATGTCAAGTTTCATGTGAATGAATGTACGTATTCATTCTGCACGATTCGTATCATCATTTATGAGATAGTTAAGAGTGCATTTATACCCATTCATCATTTCCCAATTTATATTAAACTTGACAATATACGCCATAATTATGATATCAATCAGGAAGTCACGGAAAACATCCAATTGAAAGAAGGACATCAATATATGGTTGGCTTGGCAATTGTAGAAAGCAATGGAACAGGTAAATTACATTTGCCTGGTTTCTTCCATAAAGGCTATGTTCGTGCCTTCAAAAAGGATAAATTAAAGAAACTCCCCGTGTCAACAAGATTATCCCTCTATGGTCGGGAACTAAGGGATAACTGAGACAACTTGTGCATATGTGCAAAAAATCGGGTTCACGTGGCAAGCGCAAACCCGATACATCTTTCTTCCAATCTTCTTACCTTGAAACCAAAACCTGTATATTTTCTCTATGCTTAAACTAAAAATCTACTCTCAAACCTTTCTCTTTTTCATGTCGCAAATTTAGTTCACAATTGGCTCCGATGTTCTAAATACACTTAAAAGTGTTCTCCTTTGTGTTTATTTATTGATTTAAATCAATTTGGTAATTAGCAAAAATGAGTTGAAAAATAAAAAAACATATAATATTTCTTAATCGTTTGGGTATAACGAGGAAAATGCTTAATTTTGCGAAGCTAAACAAAAAACAGAAGACTTGTAAAATGAAAACAGTGTATGATTTCTCTGTCAAAGACAGAAAAGGCAAAGATGTATCTCTTAAGGAGTATGCAAACGAGGTATTGTTGATTGTCAATACTGCTACAAAGTGCGGTTTTACACCTCAATACGAAGAATTGGAAAAATTGTTCGAGCGTTTCCATAGTCGCGGATTCGAAATTTTGGATTTTCCTTGTAATCAGTTCGGTCAGCAGGCTCCAGGTACAGATGATTCTATTCATGAATTCTGTAAGCTTAATTTTGGCACTCAGTTCTCTCGTTTCAAGAAAATCAAGGTGAATGGCCCTGATGCAGATCCCCTGTTCAAATTTCTGCAGGAACAGCGAGGTTTCGCTGGTTGGGATATGTCTCATCCCATTGCTCCTGTGCTGGAGGATATGCTTTCCAAAGCAGACCCTGATTATAAGCAGAAACCCGATATCAAATGGAATTTCACCAAATTCCTCATTAACAAGAAGGGTGGAGTGATTGCTCGTTTCGAACCTACCGAGAAGATTGAGCATATCGCAGAACAGATAGAAGAATTACTTAAATAAAATTGTATGCAACACACAAAGTGCTTGATTATTGGAAGTGGCCCTGCCGGTTATACAGCTGCCATATATGCGTCACGTGCAAATTTGCAACCGATAGAATATTGTGGCTTGCAGCCTGGTGGACAACTTACTCAGACTACAACCGTGGAGAATTTCCCTGGATATCCTGAAGGCGTGGATGGAAATCAGATGATGATGGACATGCGTGAACAGGCTGAAAGTTTTGGCGCTGATATCCGTGATGGTTCTATTGTGGAAGTTGACTTCTCTGCTTCGCCTTATCGTGTAAAGACGGACGAGGGCGTGGAAATAGAAGCTGATACGGTGATTATTGCCACTGGAGCTTCTGCCAAGTATTTAGGTCTCGATGATGAACGTAAATATAATGGTCAGGGAGTGTCTGCCTGTGCTACGTGTGATGGATTCTTCTATCGGAAGAAGGTTGTGGCTGTAGTAGGTGGCGGTGATACGGCATGTGAAGATGCACTGTATCTGGCAGGTCTCGCCAAGAAGGTATATATGATTGTCCGTAAGTCTTATTTGCGTGCATCCAAGGTGATGCAGCAGCGTGTTTCTTCAGCATCTAATATTGAAGTGCTTTATGAACATAATACTTTAGGCCTTTTCGGAGAACATGGGGTAGAAGGTGCTCGTCTGGTAAAGAAACTTGGTGAACCTGAAGAAGAGAAGGTGGATATCGCTATTGATGGATTCTTCCTCGCTATCGGACATAAGCCAAACACAGAATTATTTGCTAAGTGGTTGGATATGGATGAGACTGGCTATCTGAAGAAATTGAATGGTACACCTCGGACAAAGGTTCCTGGAGTGTTCGTAGCAGGTGACTGTGCTGACCCAATATATCGACAGGCTATTACTGCTGCTGGCACAGGCTGCCAGGCTGCAATTGAGGCCGAGAGGTATTTACTGCATTAATCCAATTGACTATTTCTTAGCCCTAAGGTATATAAACAAAAAAAGCCGCGCTGTCTCAGCGAGGCTTTTTTTTATTGATAAAAAACTAATTAATCAACCATAAACCTAATACTATTCTTACTCGTGTGTTACATTCTTTGTATTATTATCGTTTCTATTATTTTCATGGTGCAAAGATAGCGTAAAATGCTAGAATGATAGTTTACTTTCCGCTATTTTGGGTTGAAAATGCGTTAAGTTAATGATTTTTCTACCTAAAATAACGCAAAACAAACCTTTTTTGAATCTCTGCGATTTTTTTAGGTTATTAATTTGTTTATTTAGTTGAATTTTAGTAGCTTTGCATTGAAGAATATGCGTATTAATTTATGGATTTGTTTTTTATTGTTCTGATAGATGTCATCTTTTTGCTGATTTTCACTATCCTAGTTCTTAGGGTGGTGTATGTCCAACGTAGGCGTATGCGTGAGCAAATTAAGATGAAGGAGCTCTTCACAAATATTACGCATGAGATTCTCACCCCTCTCACTGTAGTCGCTGCATCTGTGGAATTACTTCGTCAGCATGATGATAACCATGTTAGAGATTTTGATGTGATGGATTTGAATATCCAGCGCGTGGTTCGTTTGCTACAACAGATACTGGAAACTAGCAAATCTGAGGCAGGTGAACTGAAATTACGTGTGTCTAATGGCGATGTAATGACCTATATACGTGAAACATCCTATTCAATGCAGCCATTGATGGCCCGACAGGATTTGCAATTTCATATATTGTGTAAACCAGATACGATGATGGGATGGATAGATACGGATAAACTGGATAAAATTTTATTTAATCTGCTCAGCAATGCCGCTAAATATTCAGGTAAAAAAGGCGAGGTTTGGCTTGATGTATCTACTAATGCTACTTATGACCAAGTTACCATACAGGTGCGTGATAATGGCGTCGGAATTCCGGCTGATAAGATGAAACACCTTTTCAATAGATTCTATGATGGGGAATATCGCAAGAATCATACTACGGGGACTGGATTAGGCTTGGCTTTGACTCGGGACTTGGTTTATCTTCATGGAGGTAATATTCATTGTTACAGTGAAGTAGGGCATGGTACTACCTTTGTTGTTAATTTGCCGATTAGTAAAGAGTCGTTTGCTGCAGAACAGCGCGACGAGAATACGCCAGTACAGATAAGTGTGCCTAAATTCACGATTGAGGATATTCAGGAACATCTGATACAGACTGACGTTAACGCTATTATAGAACCTCCAGATGAAGATGCTTATAAAATATTGATTGTGGAGGATAATGCGGAACTACTGATGCTGATGAAGCAATTGTTGTCAGCTAGTTACCATGTTCGTACTGCTTCTAACGGAAAAGAGGCACTTGAGGTTATTCATAATAATGAATTGGATTTGATCATTTCAGACATGATGATGCCGGAAATGGATGGCAATGAATTGACCATTGCGCTGAAGAGTGACCCTGATTATTCTCACTTGCCTATTATTATCCTTACTGCCAAAACACAGGAGGATGATAAGGCACAGGCTTTGGCCAACGGAGCTGATGAATATATAGTGAAACCGTTTAAGTTACGCGATCTGCGTTTGCGTATAGACAATATAATTGAAAACAGACAAAGAATACAGCATGATTTCCAGACACAGTTGCTGACGGAAACGGCTCAGCCGACTGAAGCACATTATGTATCTGCCGACCAAGATTTTCTCAATCGTGCTATTGAATGTGTAAATGTGCATATCAGTGATGCCGACTATGACAGAGAGCAGTTCGCTTCTGATATGGGGGCAAGTTCGTCTACCTTATATAATAAACTCAGATCAATTACGGGAATGAGCGTCAGCAGTTTTATGCGTAATATCAGAATGAAGGCTGCCAGTGATATTGTCAGACAGAAGCCGGATATCCGTGTAAGTGATTTGGCTTATAAAGTGGGTTTCCGTGATCCCAAGTATTTTGCTACCATATTCAAGAAAGAATTCGGCATGCAGCCGAAGGAGTACATTGAGCAGGTAGCAAGTAAAGGCCAACAAATGTGATTGCTCCGTTGAGCATGAGCAATTCGTAACCCATTACGTAACCTGTTGTAGTCTTGATTCCCCATGATATCAGGAAACTGAGAATCGGTGCTGCTATGGCAATGTATGGCACTTTGTCATCTTTCGTTTGTCTCTTTGTGAACAGACCGAAGGCGAAAAGTCCTAGTAGCGGACCGTATGTGTAAGATACGGCAGTATAAATAGCATCCAGTAAACTTGTGTTGTTGATAGCTCTGAACAAAATTATTACAATGGCAAACAGTATGCTCATCATGCAGTGTGTACGATGTCTGAGCTTGATGTCGCTATTATTCTTTTTGATATCTATACAGTAGGATGTCGTGAGTGAGGTGAGTGCAGAATCCGCACTGCTGAATGATGCGGCTACAATTCCTAGTGTAAAAAGTATGACTACGGTTTCTCCCAGTTTGCCTGTGGCTGCGAACATAGGGAGCAAATCATCGGCAGCGGCAGGTAGTGACTGTCCATGCTGTCTGGCAAGCATGACGAGTAATACGCCTAATGTCAGGAATAACAGATTGACAGGAACAAATGATATGCCATAACTGCACATATCCTTTTGGGCTTCTTTCAGCGTTTTGCAAGTCAGATTCTTCTGCATCTTGTCCTGGTCCAAACCGGTCATGACGATAACGACGAAAATACCACTGAAAAATTGTTTCCAGAAATTCTGTGTGGTTATCCAGTCATCGAACACGAACATTCGGCTCATCTTATTCGCTGATACAGCAGTTATTGCTTCACTGACATTCATATTTAAATTGCCAATCACATAATAGATGATTAATAGAAGGGCACCTAGTAGGCAGAAGGTCTGGAAAGAATCTGTCCATACTAATGTTTTTATTCCTCCTCTGAATGTATATAGCCAAATAAAAGTGACCATGATAATCACATTCACTTCGAATGGAATGTGCATTTCATCAAATGCAAAACGCTGGAGTATCATACAAACCACATAGAAACTGATGGCTGCCCCTGTAATTTTCGACAATAAGAAAAAATAGGCTCCCGTCAGATAGGACTTCGGTCCTAACCTTTTGCCCAGATATGTATAAATAGATGTGAGATTCAGTTTGTAATAAAGTGGTAGTAATATGAATGCGACGACTAAGTACCCAAATATGAATCCTATACACATCTGTAGATAGGTCATGTCATTCTTGACTACCATACCAGGCACCGAAATGAAAGTAACACCTGATATGGAAGCCCCAATCATTCCGAAGGCTACCATATACCATGGGGACTTCTTGTCTGCTCTGTAAAATGTAGAATTGGACGATTGTTTCGTCGTAAATATACTTACAGCGAATAGTAATAGGAAATAAACAAGCAGTGTTAGGATAATCATCACAAGTTAATATGCTTTTTGGTCATGAATAATCAGTTGCTTGGCTGTTCTCCAAATGATACGTAAATCCAACCATATACTCCAGTTCTCAATATACCAGATATCGCGTTTTACTCTACCTTCCATTTGCCATAGTTCCTTGGTCTCACCTCTGAATCCTGTTACCTGAGCCCAACCGGTGACGCCTGGTTTTACGAAATGTCTTACCATGTACTTGTCTATTAACTGTGCGTACGTCTCTGTATGATGCAGCATGTGTGGGCGGGGACCTACAATGCTCATGTTCCCGATAAATACATTCCAGAATTGGGGCAATTCGTCTATATTGGCTTTACGCATAAAATTTCCAAACGAAAACTTACGTGGGTCATGCTCGGTGGCCTGTACTAAATCTGCATCCTTATTGACATGCATGGAACGGAATTTATAACATTGGAATTCCTTTCCATTCATACCAGTCCTTGCTTGCTTAAAGAATATAGGTCCCGGACTCTGTATCTTGATAATCAGTGCTATGATTGGGATGATAGGCAATAGGCATAGCAATGAAATGCATGATATAACGAGATCAAATGTCCGTTTAACAAGTCTATTTGCAGGTAGTGACAGTGGCGTTTCGTAATTCGTGAATGTAATAGTATTGCCGATTGATTCAATTTTCAAGCTGTGGCCAAAACTTTCTGCATAAATGGGAATGTAATAGAAGTGAATCACATTTTTATCACAGTACTTCATGATTCGGTTTACTTCATCATGTTTGGACCATGACAGAGAGCAATATACTTCATCCATACTGTCAACTTTCAAAACATCCGTATTCTCTATGACGTTATTCAGGTCATTCAAATCTCCGAGATGCTTCAGTCCCCCAGGGGCATCTTCCATTAATTCATTTGCATAATATCCTATCACACGGTAACCAGTGGAAGGGTCGCTTACTAATGAATCGTAAAGCCCTATCAATGATTTATCTGAACCAATAAATATTACAGTGCGTGAATTCTTTCCAATGGAACGATAGCGCTTAATGCAATATCTTTCGGTGAATCTGATAATGATAAGTGCTATATACAGTAATCCTCCGAAATATACATAGAATTCTATATTTGGTGTTGTGAAGTTTTCAATACTGAAGAAAATCTTTGTCAGGATGCTAGCTGATAATATTTGTGTAAAAGAGAGGTAAGTGGTCTGCCTGAGCACTTGTTCACTGCCTACAATTCTCTGATGTATGATGGTGCTGAAATAGTACTGGGCAATCACCATACCGAAGTTTTGCATGAGAGCTAACCAATTACCAAATGAACCTGTGTTCAAATGTAAATAGGTACGTTCAAATTGCAGAAAGGCATAGAATAATAGATTAAGTGCAATAAAGTCGGAAAAGATGACTATATTGCGAATTAAATTATTTGTCTTCGTGTTTTGTCTCATAAAGCATGTCCAATTAGGTAAAAGTAGATACCTGTCGGTAATCTATAATATCATCCCATGACTAGTTTGGGGGTACAAAGATAGTGAAAAAAATTATTAATCCCAAAAAATCTCTCGTTTTATGCCGAAAAAATATAAA
>DAIRCP010000117.1:0-8340 GCA_036796635.1 Prevotella sp.
GGCTCAAGTGTAGGCTGATTGGCACTGAATCCCCGATAAACAAAGGCTACGTGTGGTAAGTGTCGGCTGATGTATCTAATCATAGATAATCTCCCTAATCTTTTCTGAATTCCTGCGGTGTACACCCTACCAAACGCTTGAAGTATTTGGTGAAGAAACTCGGATTGGGGAAACTCAGTTCATCGGCTATCTGGGAGGAGGAAAGTTCACTGTGCTTCAACAGCACTTTGGCGGCGGAGATGAGCGAACGGTCTATCCATTCCTTTGCCGTCACACCACTGGCCTGTTTCACCACGCTGCCTAAGTAGCGCTCGGAGATGCACATCTTCTCGGCATAAAATGCCATTTGGTGCTGCTGTCTGCTGAACTTATTCACCAGATAGATAAAACGGTCGAACATGCTCTGTTCATGATTGGAATTGGACTGCTGATATTCATCCTGACTGGCAAACATCTGATCGAATTCACTCAGGATGACCGCCACCATCGAGAGCGTCGCCTGCTTGTTGGGATTCTTATACTGTACGATCCTCATTAATAAGGCGTACATATCAGTCAACAGTTTCATTTCGTCAGCGTCTATCTCCAACTGGCCATCCATCTGTCTCCCATCAAGATATAAAGGCAAACGCCCGCCCGTGGACAGATGTACCATATCTGAAGAAAGAGCCATACCCGTAAGCGAGAAATCATCCGATGCAGCAATCGGCTGCAGGATGGTGCCCGGCGTGAGAAAGACCATCATGCCGGTATGGAATTCCCGTTCTATGAGATTAAGCCACAGTTTTGCCTTACCTCTTTTTACGATACCACAACGATAATCCTGCACCTGCAGGATAAGATTAGACTTCATGACTCGTTGGACCATGGAATTGGCATTGATTACCACGGAAATATCACGGGTGAGATACAGCGTATCCGGAACTGAAACAGCATGCGGCGATATAATCTCACGGAACCTGTCGAAGGTAAGTGATTCTGGTTTCTTTTGCATAATCATCTTCTTTAAATCGTACGCAAAGATAATCATTTTCCTCTAATTATATCCAATACAAATGGCAAATCGTACAAAAAGAACATTTTTGCCATAAAATAGATATAACATATTCTGAGGATTTAGCCTAATTTTGCAGCAGAATTTAAAATCACAAGATATGATTAGACAATTTTTCATCATGATGATGTGTATCGCCACTGCGCAGATAGGACAGGCACAATCGCTTACACTCCAAGACTGCAAGCAACTGGCGCACGACAATTATCCCGCCATCAAGCAATACGACTTGATAGCTCAGACACGTGACTATACGATAGAGAATGCCGCGAAATCGTGGTTGCCACAAATCAGTGCCACCATCAACGGACTGGCTTTTACGGATGTGCTGGATGTGAGCAGTCAGATGCAACAGGCTGGACTCAGCATGCACAAGCAGATGGCTGCCGGCAACATCATGATTAACCAGACCATCTATGACGGTGGCAGAATCAAGGCCGGCAAACAGGTGACCGCTGCACAGGCGGAAGTGCAGAAACAGCAGTTGGACGTCAGTCTGTATGATCTCAATCAGCGTATAGAACAACTGTACTTCGGTATTCTCACCATTGATGAGCAGATGAAGCAGACTCGCTTACTGCAAAGTGATCTGGCGCTGAGCAACAAGTCCATCACCTCTATGATAAAAGGTGGGATTGCCAATCAGACTGACTTGGATGCAGTAAACGTGGAACAGGTGAAATCGCAACAGACACTGGATGCGCAACAGTCATCACGTGCAGCTTATCTCCAGATGCTGGGGTACTTCATCGGCAAGAAGCTAGGTGATGCCACTACGCTGCAGACTCCTGCCACTACGTTATCGGATGCAGGAAACAGGACTGAATCCGGACTTGGTTCCACTACGGACGACAATATCCTACGACCGGAATTATCCTATTATACGGCACAGAGCAAACTGACCGAAGCGCAACAGAAGCAACTGGACAGCAAGCTGCTCCCTACCATATCCGCTTTCGGAATGGGCATGTATCACACCACGGTATCGGATATGATGAAAAACGGGATGCTTGCCGGAGGTGTCACACTCAGTTGGAACATCGGGGCACTCTACACCCGCAAGAATGATCTGAAGAAACTGGAGATACAGCGACAACAGATAGAGAGTCAGCGTTCCACCTTCCTATTCAACAATCATCTGCAGGATGAGAGCACCAACGGGAATATCGTAACACTGAGGAAACAACTGGCTCAAGATGACAAGATAGTATCTCTACGTGAACGCATACGCAGCATGAGCGAGAAAAAGGTACAACTGGGAACTGAGAGTGTGAACGAGATGCTCCGCGACATCAATGCCGTGAGTGAGGCCCGACAGCAGCAGGCGCTCCATCAAATACAACTCATCAAGGAAATATACGCACAGAAAACAAATAAAGGACTATGAAGAAGGTTATCATTTTTGCTGCAGCTGCCATACTGGTAAGTTGCGGAAATAAAGAAAAAGAGTACGATGCCACCGGCACTTTCGAAGCTACTGAGGTAACGGTATCAGCAGAACAGACAGGCAAACTGCTCCAGTTTGACATCACGGAAGGTGACCAGGTACAAGCCGGCCGACAGGTGGGTCTCATCGATACCGTGCAATGGTATCTGAAAGCCCGACAGATCGGTGCCACCAAGATGGTGTATGCGTCACAGAGACCTGAAACACAGAAGCAGATAGCTGCACTCCAGCAACAGATAGTCAAGGCGAGACAAGAGGTGAACCGCTATGCACAGTTGGTGAGCGAAGGTGCCGCCAACCGTAAGATGCTGGACGATGCCAAAAGTCAGTTGGCGGTATTGCAGCGACAGTTGACCGCACAAAGTTCTTCACTCAATACCTCCACCAAGAGTATTTCCGCCCAGATGGGCACAGCAGATGTGGAGAAGTTGCAGATAATTGATCAGTTGTCCAAATGCCATATCAGTTCACCGATTACGGGTACGGTGCTGGAGAAATATGCAGAACAGGGGGAATTTGCCGCTGTAGGCAAACCGCTTTTCAAGGTGGCAGACATCAACCACATGTATCTGCGTGCCTATATCACCAGCGACCAACTCAGAAAGGTAAAAATAGGTCAGAAGGTGAAAGTGTTCAGTGATTACGGCAACGGCGACCGCAAGGAATACCAAGGCACCGTAACCTGGATAAGCAACAAGAGCGAATTCACCCCGAAGACCATCCTCACCGATGACGAGCGTGCTGACCTGGTGTATGCCATCAAGATAGCCGTGACCAATGACAGTTATATCAAGATAGGAATGTACGGAGAAATGAAATTCTGATGAACAGTATTGAGTTAACACATATATCCAAGCATTACGGTAAGGTGCAGGCCCTCCAGGATGTTTCCCTGTCCATCGACAAGGGCGAGATATTCGGCCTCATCGGACCTGACGGAGCGGGCAAGACCTCACTCTTCCGCATCATGGCTACACTCATTCTGCAGGACGAGGGCAACGCCACCGTTGACGGACTGGATGTGGTGAAAGACATGGAACAGATTCGCAGGCGCGTGGGATATATGCCAGGCAAGTTTTCCCTGTATCAGGATTTGTCTGTCAGGGAAAACCTCCAGTTCTTCGCCACGCTCTTTGGCACTACGATAGATGAAGGTTACGAACTGATAGCGCCCATTTACCGTCAGATAGAGAAATTCGACAGCCGCAAGGCGGGGGCTCTTTCCGGTGGTATGAAACAGAAGTTGGCACTCTGCTGTGCCTTGGTGCATCAACCCAGTGTGCTCTTCCTGGATGAACCCACCACCGGTGTGGATCCTGTAAGTCGCAAGGAGTTTTGGGAGATGCTGCTTTCCCTGCGGGAACGACAGATTACGATTGTAGCTGCCACTCCTTATCTGGATGAGGTGCGCCAATGTAATCGCACCGCCTTTCTGAATCAGGGACAGTTGATGGGTATTGATACACCAGAGGCGATACTCACACAGTTCCGCGACATCTTCAATCCGCCGAAGATTGAGAAAAAGGAGTCTCCCTCATCAAATACGCAAACCGAGAACGTGATAGATGTAGAGCATCTGGTCAAGGCCTTCGGCAGTTTTCATGCAGTGGATGATATCTCCTTCAGTGTAAAGCGGGGCGAGATATTCGGATTTCTCGGTGCCAACGGAGCCGGCAAGACCACTGCCATGCACATGCTCACCGGACTGAACCAACCTACCAGCGGTCATGGTCATGTGGCTGGGTTTGATGTAAGCACAGAATATGAGCAAATCAAGAAGCACATCGGCTATATGAGCCAGAAATTCTCTCTCTACGAAGACCTGACGGTGAAAGAAAACATCCGTCTTTTTGCGGGTATCTATGGAATGAATGACCGCGACATCGCCCGAAAGACGGATGAACTGCTGGAACGTCTGGAATTCTCAGAGCATAAGAATGACATCGTGGCATCGCTGCCATTGGGCTGGAAACAGAAACTGGCCTTCTCTGTCAGCATCTTCCATGAACCCGACGTGGTATTTCTGGATGAACCTACCGGAGGAGTGGACCCAGCCACCCGCCGACAGTTCTGGCAACTCATCTATGATGCAGCTGCACGAGGAATCACCGTATTCGTCACCACGCACTACATGGACGAGGCCGAATACTGCGACCGCATCTCCATCATGGTGGACGGTAAAATCAGTGCGATGGGTACGCCCGCCGAACTGAAACAGAAGTTTAACAAACCTGATATGGACAGTGTATTCACCTACCTGGCACGACAGGCCAAAAGAAGTGACTCATGAAACAGTTTATCGCTTTTATCATCAAGGAATCCAAGCATATCCTGCGCGACACCCGCACGATGCTTATCCTCTTCGCCATGCCGGTGATGCTGATGCTTATCTTCGGTTTTGCAGTGAGCACGGATGTAAGAGATGTGCGTACCATTGTGGTCACTTCCTCCCAGGATCATCTCACTCAACAGATGATTACCGCCCTGAGTCAGTCAGAATACTTCGACATCTGCTATACGGTACCCACTCCCCGTGATGCAGAGCGACTGATACGTAACCAGAAAGCGGATATCGCCATCGTCTTCTCGGCTGATTTTGCGAGCAAGCACAACGGACTGCAGATTATCACCGACGGTGCCGACCCGAACATGGCGCAGCAATACGCCAATTACGCCATGCAGATATTTGCCTCTCAAATCACGCAAGGACGTGGTATCCCATCGCCGGTAAACAGCAAACTGCTCTATAATCCGGAGATGAAAAGCAGTTATAACTTCGTGCCCGGAATCATGGGTATGCTGCTGCTGCTCATCTGTGCGATGATGACATCCATCAGTATCGTGAAGGAGAAAGAGCGCGGTACTATGGAGGTGCTGCTGGTATCCCCCATCAAACCGCTGATGATTATCATCGCCAAAGCCATCCCCTATATGGTACTGGCCTTCTGTGTTCTCATCACCATTCTGCTCATGTCGCGCTATATACTGGATGTACCGCTGGCAGGCAATCTGCTCGCTATCATCCTCATCTCATCACTTTATATCCTGTTGGCATTGTCACTGGGTCTGCTCATCAGCACCATTGCCCAGACGCAGTTGGTGGCACTTATCGTATCGGCAGTGGTACTGCTTATGCCCAGCATACTGCTCAGTGGCATGATGTTCCCGATAGAGAGCATGCCAGTCATCCTGCAATGGGTATCTGCCGTGATGCCTCCGCGCTATTATATCTCAGCCATGCGCAAACTCATGATTATGGGTGTGAGCGTGAGCAATGTGATGCAGGAAGTAAGCATACTCTGCGGAATGACCGTATTCTTCCTCACTGCGGCACTCATCAAATTCAATAAAAGACTGGAATAACTATGACTATCAAATATCTGATACAAAAAGAGTTTCTGCAGATACGGCGTAATTCGTTTCTGCCCAAACTCATCATCGTCTTCCCCATCGTCATCATGTGTGTGATGCCGTGGGTGATGAATATGGAAGTGAAGAATATCCGGGTGGATATCGTAGACAATGACCGCAGCACTACTTCCCAGCAGTTGGTACATCGCATAGAAGCCAGCAATTATTTCGTCTTCAACGGTCAGAAGTCTTCTTATGCGGATGCGCTGCAGGACGTGGAACATGCTGATGCTGACGTCATCGTAGAGATTCCGGCTCACTACCATCGTGACATCATCAATGGTCTGCACCCGCAGATTCTCCTCGCTGCCAATGCCGTAAACGGTACCAAAGGCAGTATGGGAAGTTCATATGTGAGTCAGATTATTGCGGACAACGGCAGTTTCTCATCCATTCTGTATCTGTACAATAAGAATCTGAACTACAAGAAATTCATGATACCTTCTCTGATTGCGATACTAGTTATGCTACTCTGCGGTACCCTGCCCTCTCTGAATATTGTAGGTGAGAAGGAGACTGGCACTATCGAGGCTATCAATGTGACGCCGGTGAGCAAACTGTCTTTCATCTTTGCCAAACTGATACCCTACTGGATCATCGCCGTGGTTGTGATGACCCTCTGCTTCATTCTTTCGTGGGTAGTATATGATATTGTACCAGAAGGGAATATCGGACTCTGTTATCTATTGGCGATGTTGTTGGCATTTATCTTCAGTGGTTTCGGATTGGTTATCTCCAATTACAATGAGACCATGCAGCAGGCGATGTTTGTGATGTGGTTCTGCATCATGCTCATGCTACTGATGAGCGGACTGTTCACTCCGGTGCGCAGTATGCCTCATTGGGCTTACCTCACTACCTATATCAATCCGATGCACTATTTCATAGATGCCATCCGCACCGTGTTTGTCCGCGGCGGTGACCTCTCCAGTATTCTCCCGCAGATCGGTGCCCTCACAATCTTTGCCGGCATCATGGACAGTTGGGCCATCATCAGTTATAAGAAGAATAACTAATGTATCATTTTGGAATCTTGGAATCCAGATAGGCATCGAAGGCTTCTTTATAGGCATCAGTCACATGTATCACTTCCTTGCCTATATAAATGCAACTGTTACGGTCTATGGACTTAATCTTGTCAAGGGCTACGATATAAGAGCGATGGACACGCATAAAGCGCGATGAGGGCAGCATCTTCTCTACTGCCTTCATCGTGAGATGGGTGATAATGGGACGACTGTCCGTAGTCAATATGATATGGACATAGTCTTTCAAACCACTGATATACAGAATGTCAGAGAAATCTATCTGTCGCAGTTGATTGTCAATCCGGATAAACATGCTCGTCTGTTCCGGTTCTGACTGCTGAACAATACCTAAACGCTGACGTACCTTATCGACAGCAATGAGAAACTTCTGATATCGGATTGGCTTGAGCAGAAAATCCACAGCATTCACCTCATAACTCTCAAATGCATATTGCTTGAATGCAGTCGTGAAGATAATCTTTGTAGCCGCAGGTACCTGTTTGGAGAAATTCAGGCCATCCAGGTCCGGCATCTGGATGTCCAGAAACACGATGTCGATGCACTGTTTGTCCAGTTCGGCAAGAGCCTCAACAGGATCATTGAATGATGCTACCAAGGTGAGTCCGTCCGTGCGCGACACATAGTTTTCTATCATCTTCACCGCCAACGGCTCATCGTCTACTATCATACAGGTCAGTTCTCTCATACGCAATGTCTGATTATGATTTGGGAAAAATAAGTATTGCCACGCTGTTCATGCTTATACTCATAAGCATCGGGATAGATGAGATTCAGTCGGCGCTGCGTATTCATGATGCCCACACCGGAACCTATACGGTCTGTATCGGGCTTGGGAAAGAAGCTGTTCTCGGAAGTAAACGTGAGGACATCACCATCCAGATGCAGGGAGAAGTGGACGAAAGATGGTTTGCGACTGTTCACTCCATGCTTGAACGCATTCTCTATCAGTGAGATAAACAGCATCGGGGCTATCGCAATATTGTTTTCCGGCTGTGCCATATCCACCTTTATCTCCGCCAGTTCATTGCAGCGCAGTCGCATCAAGTCTATATAATTGTTCATAAATTCTATTTCCCGCTCTATAGGCATCACCTTCTCATTGGAATCATAAAGCGAATAGCGAAGCAAGTCGCTCAACTGGCCAATACTTTCCTGCGCTGCATCGGCATCTATCTGTACAAGACTCGATATATTATTGAGCGTATTGAAAAGAAAATGCGGATTGAGCTGACTCTTGAGCATGGAGAGCTCCGCCTCTACTCGCTTCTGCTTCTCCTCCTTCAACTGCTCTGTCATCGTCTTCTGATGCATGGATGTACGAGTGAGTTGTCCAAAGAGTACCATCACCCAGCAGAATCCCCACTTACTGAGCACATTTA
>DAIRCP010000118.1:0-8130 GCA_036796635.1 Prevotella sp.
CACAAAGGTCTACTTTATTTTTTATAACACCTAATAAGCAATTGAGTGCTTACTAATGAAGTATCAATTTTACGTTAGCGTCCAATTTTAGCGTACCCCACATTTTAAACCACATTTCTGTAGTTTATATGATGAATATGCCAAAATGGAACTTGTTTTTTAAATTTTATTTTGATTTATACCAATCGTTGCTGGCAGTAGATTTCGATTCATGAACTTCCAGGATACTAGCTTAATTATTTAGTATTGACACAATCAATGATGCCAATGAAATGCTGATGTTGGTACCTCTTATCCAAAGGCCTGTAACATCACCAATCTTACTTTCTTTACCTTTAGCCGTATTTGGTTCTATATACAATACATCATTCTGATGCATATAGTAATAGGGGCTGTTGATGAAGTTGGCATCGGTGAGGTCTATTGTGTGTACCTCTACTCCCTTATCGGTATTCTGACGAATAAGTTTGAGATTGTTGCGCTTGCCATATATGGTAAGATCACCGCTTAGAGCTAATGCTTCGAGGATATTTACTTTCTCATTCTCTATCACATACGAACCTGGATGTTCTACTTCACCTAATACTGTAATAGAAAAATCCTTGAGACGACAAGTTACAATAGGTTGATTGGCTTTTTCCTTGCCAAAATAGGGAGATATCTTTGTTGTTATGGCCTTTTCAACTTGGGATTCTGTCATTCCTGCGATGTGGAGCTTACCTATTATGGGATAATCGATATCACCATTATTATCGACAATATAGGGATCAACAGAACCAAGCGATATGCTATCAACGTATACATATTGTTTATCATATTCTGTTCTTGACCGCTTATTGAATATCTTACATGCCTCCAAATCCTGGGATACTACAGAAATATTCAATACATCCTGCGGAATAATGCGCAGGTCATAGAGGCCTTGGCTCTTGCTGAGGTCTACTGTGGCGCTGTTCTGCATATAGGCGATGTCCTTCTGACTGGCGCAGCCTGTGAATATGCATATTGAGAGGATTGCTATAATAATATAGTAATGTCGCATGAGTTTAAATAAGTTTTAAGGGGATGTCTAGCTCTTGCTGACGGGTTCGTAAGGATATGAATGGATATCACTTACGGCTAGGGTCATATTGCCTATGGACAGGACGAGCTTGCGGTCTTTATTGATGCGCACGATATATCCTTCGGCGCCTTCCAATACACCACCGGTGATGCGGATGAGGTCGTGACCTTTGGCATAGTCGGTGATGGGATGGTCCATGAAACGGATGTTCCAGGGGGCCAACTCATAGACCATCATGAAATCCTTCATCTGCTTGTCGGGGATGACAGCTGCAACTTCGGTGGCCTTGTCTTTGGCGAGATAACGGCGGGGGGTGATCTTCAGCAAGGCTGCATTGAGCTGCTGCTGACAAGCGCGGATGAACAGATAACCACTGCCGCGCTTGGCTGTGCTCTCGGTGAGGGCTCCTGTCTGAGGATGATTGAGCTTTTGCGCCATCGTCTTGGCGGCTTCCTGGCGCTGCTCATATTCTTCCTCGGAATAGGTGTAGGCCTGGACGCGCTGCTGATGGTCTACTGCTGTATAAAGATAGGTGGTGAATTGCTCGGAAAGTTGGGCACTAAACTGTCTCAGATCTTTGCTGCGAAGTACCATATAATACCAGCGGAGCGGTTCGGGGGTGGATACAGTCTTCTTTCCCCCGTCGTAACGTGGTGCCATGATTGCCCCCGGGGCTGAGACTGTGGCGCTTGAACTATCCAGTAACTTAGACGCCGTGCTCGTTATGTTTTGATTGGCGGAAGTTTCCTTCGTGATCGCCGGACTGCATTGTCTCATCAAAACACGGGTTTTAATTATGTATGTATTCTCTGGGATTCTGATACAGAAAAGTCCCAACAAGGTGCAAAGATAATAATTTTCCCGTAAATAAGGCATTTTTTGCGATAAAAATCAATCATCGCCCCCCAATTTTCGAGGATATGTCAACTTTCATCCTCAAAAATCGGGGAAACGGTGATGATACGGCGGGGATTTAGAGATTACGCAATATCTTCCTGTTGGCCCTGTCTATGGCAGCACTATCCAGTGCCATGAGGTATATCTGGGTGGTGGCTTCGGAATCGTGACCCATGCCCTCGCTGATGATGGAGATGGGGATTAGGTGACGTAGCCGTTCTGAAGGTCCTGTTTGCGGAGGTAGGCGATATCGATGAAGGACATGCCGCGGGCATAGAAACTAAAGAGGAATACCGTGATGGATGACCTGATAGGTCAGCATACCTTCTCTCCCAGGTACGGAAGAGGAACGAAATTTCAATCTTATTGATGTCATATTTATAAATTAAAACATTAAAATAAAACCTTTTTTTGCCATTTTGCACGCTTTTTCAATTTTTCTTCATATCTTTGCACTAAGAAACGACATATCTTATTATGGCAAGGAGTAACAAAAAGGAAAAAAAGAAGTCTTTGGCTGAGACGCTGGGTCTCAACAACATTTTCAATGAGAAGGTTATCTTTATCGGGGGCATCGTTCTGTTTGCCCTCGCTGTGTGTCTGCTCATCTCATTTATCAGCTACTTCTCTACGGGAGTGGATGACCAGAGCCTCATAGAAATACCTAAGGCGGGAGAGGTGATGAACGCTCACCATGAATTCGCCAACATCTGCGGTAGTATGGGGGCTTACATCTCGTACTTCTTCATCAAACAGTGCTTCGGTCTGGCTTCGTTTCTGATTCCTGCCTTTATGCTCGTGGCTTCGCTCAAAATGATGCGGGCATACAACATCAACCTGCTGAAATGGTTTTTCTGCACGATGCTGGTGATGATATGGGCTTCCGTGACTCTTGCCAAATTCCTCACTCCGCTGTTTATCGACGCGCCTTTCAATCCGGGCGGCGACCACGGCGTGTTCGTGTGCCAGCGCATAGAGGACCTGATGGGTACACCGGGACTCACGGCGGTGCTGGCGGTGACGGCTATCATGTTTCTTACCTTCATCAGCGCGGAGACTATCTACGTGATTCGCAAGATGCTGAACCCGGTGAAGTACTTCAGCAGTAAGGTGAAGTTTGTTATCAGCAATAATGATGAGAAGACCGCCGAGGATGACCAGCATGAGGAAACTGCTGCGGATCCTACCGTATTCGACAACCCTGACACGCAGACCGTGGAGTTTGACGTGGACGGCGGTGTGAAGAAGGTGGAAATGAAGGAAACGCCTAACTCCAGTACAATAGATGAACCGCTACCGCCTCTGATGACGGAACCTGCCGCACCTGCTGCTGATGCTGCCGTGATGGCTCATGCTGCCGTGAAAGGCTCACCCGACCTCTCCATCGAGGTGGCTTCGACTGAGGAGAAAGCTACCAGCAAGAACCTGGTGAACGTGGGCGGCGAGATGATTGCTGCATACGACCCCAAACGGGACCTGGAAAACTACCACTACCCTACACTGGACTTACTGAAGAAATATGAGAACGACGGGAAACCGTTTATCGATATGGAGGAACAGAACGCCAACAAGAACAGAATCGTGGAGGTGCTCCGTAACTTCGGCGTGGAAATCAGCAGCATCAAGGCTACTGTGGGTCCTACCATCACGCTCTATGAGATTACTCCTGCCGTGGGTGTGCGTATCTCCAAGATACGTAACCTGGAGGATGACATCGCCCTGTCGCTCTCGGCGCTGGGCATCCGTATCATCGCTCCTATCCCGGGCAAGGGCACCATCGGTATTGAGGTGCCTAACGCCAAGGCGAACATCGTATCCATGGAGAGCATCCTGAACTCGAAGAAATTCCAGGAGACGAAGATGGAACTGCCCTGCGCCATGGGTAAGACGATTACCAATGAGGTGTTTATGTTTGACCTCGCCAAGATTCCTCACCTGCTGGTGGCCGGTGCTACGGGGCAGGGTAAGTCTGTGGGTCTGAATGCCATCATCACCTCCTTATTATATAAGAAGCACCCGGCAGAACTGAAAATCGTGCTGATAGACCCGAAGAAGGTGGAATTCAGCATCTACAGCAATATCGCCAACCACTTCCTGGCGAAGATTCCTGAGGATGATGAGGATCCCATCATCACGGATGTGACGAAGGTGGTGAAGACGCTGAACTCGCTCTGCAAGGAGATGGACACGCGCTATGACCTGCTGAAACTGGCGGGGGTGCGTAACATCAAGGAATATAACCAGAAATTCATAGACAGACAGCTGAACCCGGACAAGGGGCATAAGTATATGCCTTACATCGTGGTAATCATCGACGAGTTCGGTGACCTCATCATGACGGCGGGCAAGGAGATAGAACTGCCTATCGCACGTATCGCCCAGCTGGCACGTGCCGTGGGTATACACATGGTAATCGCCACACAGCGTCCTACCACCAACATCATCACGGGTACCATCAAGGCTAACTTTCCTGGTCGTATCGCCTTCAAGGTGAGCCAGGGTATAGACTCCAAGACTATCCTGGACCGCACGGGTGCCCAGCAGCTGATTGGCCGAGGTGACATGCTCTTCCTGAACGGTAATGAACCGGTACGTGTGCAGTGCGCTTTCGTGGATACACCGGAGGTGAAACGCATCAATGAATATATCGCCAACCAACAGGGCTATCTCTGCCCATTCGAACTGCCTGAGCCGGATATGACTGAGGGCGACGGCGGCATAGGCGGCAGCAAGGATGTGGACATGCAGCACATGGATCCTATCTTCGAGGAGGCTGCCCGCATGATCGTAATGAGCCAGTCGGGAAGCACGAGTCTGATTCA
Source organism: Prevotella sp. (assembly GCA_036796635.1). Classification (GTDB taxonomy): domain Bacteria; phylum Bacteroidota; class Bacteroidia; order Bacteroidales; family Bacteroidaceae; genus Prevotella. The sequence continues at coordinate 4,783 of DAIRCP010000118.1, forward strand.
GCGTAAGTTCTCTATCGGCTTCAACCGTGCCGGACGACTGATGGACCAGCTGGAGAAATCGGGTATCGTGGGACCTGCCCAGGGTGCCAAACCGAGAGAGGTGCTGATACAGGACGAGGTGAGCCTGAACAATCTGCTCTCCAGAATGCGCGGTATGTAATATTCGGGACTAACATATATTATCATTAATACAAGAATGAAAAAGATATTATTTACTTTGGTATGTGCCCTCCTCTTGGTGGGCAATGCCGGTGCTCAGACTGCCAAGCAGGTGCTTGACAAAACGGCTGCTACCATCAGCAGCAAAAGCGGAATCAAAGCTAACTTCACTATCTCCGGCAACAAATACGGAAATGTGAGTGGTACCATCGCGGTGAAAGGCCGTAAATTCCAGGCTACTACGCCGATGGCGGTGATGTGGTTTGACGGTAAGACGCAATGGACATACATGAAGAAGAACGACGAGGTGAACGTGTCTAATCCTACGGAGGCGCAGCTGCAGGCCATCAACCCCTACAACTTCATCAATATGTATAAGAATGGATTCTCCTACTCGATGTCTAAAGAGGGCGGTAACTATGTGGTGCATCTGGATGCTACCAACAAGAGCCGCAGCGTACAGGAAATGTACATCACGGTGAGCAAAGGCAGTTACACGCTCTCTCAGGTGAAAATGAGACAGGGCAAGAACTGGACTACGATAGATATCCGCGGTCTGCAGCGTAAATCGCTGAGCGATAACCTCTTCCGATTCAACGCTAAAGATTATCCTAAAGCTGAAGTAATAGACCTGCGATGAACTTTATCCAACTCTTCCTGCTGCTTCGCCACAACATCAGACTGGGCGAACGTCGCCACCCTATGTTCGAACAAAACAGGGCGGCTAAGGTGTTTGCCTTCATCGGCATCGGTTTCTGGACCATCTACTTCATCGGCATCGGTACGATGCTGGGATGGTCTTCCAAAGGCGGTAACGGTGATATGATATTCGCTTTCATGCCGTTTATCCTAATCATCGACTTCCTCATCCGTCTGGGTATGCAACAGACTCCTGCCATGCTCATCAAACCGTATATCCTGCTGCCGATAGCCCGGGACAGAGTGATAGATACATTCCTGGTGAACAGTATCTTCTCGGAAATGAACCTATTCTGGCTGCCGCTGGTCCTCCCCTACTCCTTCATCGCCTGGTGCGGTGGCTTACCGGGAATGGAGACCATCGGCATGCTACTGCTGATTATGCTGATGATCATCGTGAACAGTCAGTGGTATCTGATGGTACGCACTCTGGTGAACCATCATATCTGGTGGTGGGCGCTGCCTGCTGCTGTATATCTGCTGATATTCAGCTATCCTATCATCAACCTGGAAAAGGGGATGGATTTCCTGCTGGACGGCTGCATGGACCACGGACTGACCTGGTACACGACGGTAGTGACTATCGCGCTGGGTACGGGACTGTTTCTGGGCAACCGCAGACTGCAACGGAAATTTGTGTCTGAGGAGATATCCAAGGTGGAGAAGACGAAGATGAAGCATGTGAGCCAGTTTACTTTCCTCAACAAGTTCGGCGAGGTGGGTGAATACCTGAAACTGGAGGTGAAAAGCACCATGCGCAACAAGGCTATCCGCCAGCGATTTATCCAGGGGGTGCTGCTCATCATCATGCTGAGCAGTATATTGGCATTTACGGATGTTTACAACGGGAAGTTCTCCACCAACATCTGGTGTCTGTACTGCTTCCTGTTCTTCGGCGCCGTGAACCTGGTGAAACTGATGGGACCGGAAGGTAACTACATCGACTTGCTGATGGTACACCAGAATAATATCTATACGCTGCTGAAAGCGAAATACTACTTCTACTGCATGGTACTGGCGCTGCCACTGCTCATCCTGCTGGCTCCTATCTTCACGGGGAAATTCTCGGTGCTGATGGTGCTGGCTTACCTCTTCACGACCAGCGGCACGAATTACTTCCTGCTGTTCCAGTTGGCGGTATACAACAAACAGTCGCTGCCGCTCAACGAGAAGGTAACGGGCAAGGGTAACTTCGAGAACACGCTGCAACTGGTGATTGAGGCCGTCGTATTCATCGTGCCTACTTTCATCGCCACGGTGCTGAGCCTATTCCTGGGTGACACAATTGCTTATACCATCCTCCTGGTGGTGGGCATCCTCTTCACGGTATCTCATCCTATCTGGCTGCGTAACATCTACCAGCGGATGATGACCCGTAAATACCAGAACATGGAGGGCTTCCATGCGACACGATAATCAAGTAAACTTACCGATGCAACCAATCCTCTCAAGAATATGAACTTCACGGGTATTTTTATAGCAATCTGCACCTTTCTGATTATAGGGGTGTTTCATCCGATTGTCATCAAGACGGAATACTACACGGGCACTAAATTCTGGTGGGTATTCCTAATCCTAGGTCTCATCTGCATCGCTGCTGCCCTACTGATTGCGAATGTGGTGGCCTCCAGTCTGCTCGGTGTATTAGGTGCCACGCTGCTCTGGACTATCGGTGAACTCTTTGAACAGAAGAAACGGGTGGAGCGTGGATGGTTTCCTAAAAGGGAGAAAAAGGACAAGAAGTAATTACGGACTTTCATCAAGACTTTATGAAGACGATCTTACTGCAGGTGGGCAAAACCATCAATAAGCATTTTATTGCTGGCATCAATGACTACGCGGAACGCATCGGTCACTATATGCCTTTTGATATCGTGACGATTCCGGAACTCAAGAATACCAAGAAGTTGAGTGAGGAACAACAGAAGCTGGCTGAGGGTGAACTAATCCTGAAACAGCTGCAGCCAAGCGATACGGTGGTGCTGCTGGATGAACATGGCAAGGGACTGCGCAGCATCGAATTTGCTTCTTGGCTGGAACAGAAACAGCAGACTGCCCGCAGACTCATCTTTGTGATCGGCGGCCCTTATGGTTTTGCGCAAACGGTATATCAGCGTAGTAACGAAATGATTTCCTTGTCGCCCATGACTTTTTCGCACCAGATGGTCAGGTTGGTGTTTACGGAACAGATCTATCGTGCCTGTACGATTATCAAGGGGGAGCCGTATCATCATGAATGATGGGGTTTCTTCGACAAGAAACTGGGTAGTGGTCTGTTTTTGAAAAAATGTGTGGTTATATTTTTGCTGTATCAAAAATAAGTTGTACCTTTGCATGAAGGTTTTTCGAAAGGAATACCTTTTAGGGAATTCTCCGGAATTTCCTGCTTATTGAGATTCGTAAGAATCGCCTTTGGTTTAAAGGTTTATTGGAAAGTTGGCAGAGTGACCGAATGCGCTGGACTCGAAATCCGGTATACCCCTTTCGGGT
>DAIRCP010000119.1:0-7995 GCA_036796635.1 Prevotella sp.
TCACCAAGAATGGAGGCCAGAGAATCCAGACAATCATGAAGGTCCTCACTGAGTAAATCGGTGGGGAGACCATCGCACATGCCTTGCTGAACTCGCTCTATCGCAGACTGCGCCTCACGAAGGGCAGTGTAATGACGCTGATTGGTTACCACTACATCATTGTCGGTCACATCATTGATGCGTACGCTCTCAGTGAGCAGGGCACGCAGTTCTTCCATACCCTGACCAGTCTTGGCACTTATCTCTATGGTATGGAAAGAGGCTAAGTGAATATCAGTGGCGGGCAGGGTATAGCTGGATACGGCAGGAGTCTTGTCTATCTTATTGATGACCAGGATGAGATGCTTATCTGTGCAACGGGGAAGTATCTGCTCACCTAATGAGGCAATGTCGGCATTGACGTGCGCGGCATCTACTACCCATAATACTATCTGGGCTTGGTCCAGTTTGGCATATGAACGCTGAATACCTATCTGCTCCACTTCGTCATCGGTATCGCGCATGCCTGCGGTATCAATGAAGCGCAGGGTGGTGCCGTTGAGATTCACCGTATCTTCTATAGAATCTCGTGTGGTGCCTTTCACATCGCTCACGATAGCCCGCTCCTCCTGAAGAAGGGCATTAAGCAGCGTGGACTTTCCTGTATTGGTGTTGCCGATGATAGCCACGGGTATACCATTCTTGATGGCATTACCCAAGCTAAAGGATTCCACAAGTCGGTGCAACTCCTGATGGGTCTCATCGGTGAGCTGGCGCAACTCGGTACGGTCGGCAAATTCCAATTCCTCATGGTCGGAAAAATCGAGTTCCAGTTCCATGAGTGAAGTGAGCTTGAGCAGACGCTCGCGCAACTGGCGCAACTTCTGACTGAACCCACCACGCATCTGACTGATGGCCACATGATGACTGGCTGCCGTGCGGGATGCTATCAAATCGGCAACAGCCTCTGCCTGGCTCAGGTCCATCTTACCATTCATAAATGCGCGCTGGGTGTATTCGCCAGGCTCAGCCTGTCGGCATCCGTGGTCTATCAGCAACTGAAGTATGCGGGATATGACGTAGGGTGATGCATGACAGGATATCTCGGTGGAATTCTCACCGGTGTAAGAGTGGGGGGCTCTGAATACACTTACCAGTACATCATCCACCACTATACCCTCATCCTCCCGTATCTCGCCATAATGCAAAGACTGGGCTTTGGCATCGGCAAGGGATTTGGAGAAGATACGTGATGTGATAGTGATAGCCTCATCGCCTGATACACGTATCACCGCGATGGCTCCACCCTGACCGGTGGCAAGTGCGCAAATAGAATCGTTCATATAATATAATAAGGTACGCGTTAGATTCGGTCGAGTACGCGGGTAATCAGATCGTCTATGCTATTCTTGTATTCCGTGTTCATCTTCTGGGCATATCTGTTGGCAATGACCATACAACAGGTCATAGCATGATGCCCCATAAGGCGGGAAAGTCCTGCTACGGCACTGGACTCCATCTCAAAGTTGGTAATCTTCATTCCGTTGTATTCGAAGCTTTCCACCTTCTCATTCTGTTTAGGGTCGGCCAGCGGAATACGGAGTTCACGTCCCTGAGGACCGAAGAATCCGCCACAGGCGATGGTGATACCACGTACCATATCATCCTTGGCGATACGCTCAATGAGAGAGCTGTCGGCATCAATGACGTAAGGTGCGCAAAGTAACGGATTCCACTGCATATGCTTCTTGAATGCCTCCTCCAACTGGAGATCACACACTTCATTACGTCCTGCATAGAAATTGAGCAGACCGTCAAAGCCGATGCTCTTTACGCTGGCAATGAATGTGCCGGTAGGAGTGTTGGGCTGGAGTCCGCCGCAGGTGCCGATACGGACGAAGGTGAGTGAGCGCTTCTCTGCTTTCTCCTCACGTGTATTGAAATCTATATTGGCGAGTGCATCCATCTCATTGAGCACGATATCGATATTGTCACATCCGATACCCGTACTCTGCACGGTGATGCGCTTGCCTTGGTATGTACCGGTAATAGTATGGAATTCGCGACTGCTTACCTCGCATTCCTTGGAGTCAAAATGTGCTGCCACGGTAGCTACACGTCCAGGGTCGCCTACAAGGATAACTTTATCTGCCAGGTGTTCAGGACGAAGGTGAAGATGGAATACACTACCATCATTATTAATAATCAATTCTGATTCTGCAAAATACTTTTTCATAATTTCTTGAATAAATAAAAACAATTAATTAATAGGTTATATTTATAGTTTCTGTACAAATACAATTGTCTCTGTGGATGTGAGACATCATTTGCCAGCCAATTCGGCTTGGCGGATATCTTTCTCCATCTGGCGGATTTGAAGCTGCATCTGTTCAACTTGCTTCTCAGCGTTAAGTATTTCTGTACGCAAAGAAGCACGGTCCTGAGCGCTGGCATGACCATAATAATCACGGCTCTTCTGGAGTTGATCATTCATGGTATTATACTGCTGATGCATCTTCATCCATGCTTTTACGCGGGTCTGATTGCCGGGCGCATGGAAATCAGATACGTGGGTGTAAGTGATGTTATCATTCACGACAAAATGGAAATCCGCCTTATGGCTTTGTGATTCATTGCGCTTATTGATGGCAGCTATCTTATCGAGTACCAACTGGCGACGGGCAGTGTCATGCCAGGTAGCGGAGATGTTGCTAATATCCGCCAGAGGCTTGATTTCCTGTTCGGTGAGTCCGTCATTAAAGTAGGTGTTGCGTGACTCTGAGGGCTCAAAGATATACAGACATACCTCATTGCCCGACTGATGACGGTCTGTGGCAAACCATCCGATGCTGTCCATCTCATCCACTGCATACATATAGTCGTTGGCAGTGGAATTGAATGGCATGCCGATATTCTCGGGTTTCAGATATTGCTTGGTCTCATCGTCATAACGGGTGACATAGATATCATATCCCCCCAGACTCTCCTTGCCCTGAGCAGCAAAATAGAGGGTGGTGCCATCGGCCATGAGAAACGGATAATTCATGGAGGTAAACATGGTCTTGCTATCCATGATGTTCAGTTTCTGTGGCTCTCCCCATTCTTCACCTAATTTATCGCGCGTATATAGCTCCATGGTGCCGTCGGCATTCTCAAAGGAATAGATGCACTTGTTGCCCATGCCATTGAGATAGACGTAGGCATTGGGCTGCTCATCCACATGGAAAAACTGGCTATAAGGCATGAGTGAACCTGATTCGGGATTCATGATATAGTGGGCAAGGAAATCGTTCTTGCTCACCACGACACTGTCTGCTATCATCACCTTCTGAGTGGCATCCAGCATCTGCTTGAAGTATGGTGGCAGGGCCATCTCCTTCTTTGTGAGTTTCTGTGTGGCCAAAGGCTTCTTGACAGCTATCGCCTTCCTGGGCTTCTGGGCCATCACAGGTAATGAAGCGATGGCAGTTGCCATGAGAATCGTATATATCTTGTTCATTGACATTTCTTATTATTCGATATTAAAGTTGCAAAAATAAGCAATTTCTGCATCATCTCCAAAATATTTCCGCTTACTTTTGCAAAAAGAATGCGTTTTTGTGTGGATGTGGATGCATAACAGTCGGATTTCTGTAACCTGCGAAGGGACTCAGACGAAGCGGCGTATCACTTTGAGAAACTTCTCGCCATACTTCTGCTTTTTGAAATCACCGATACCGGAGATAAAACCAAACTGCTCGATGGTAGTAGGTTTGTTGGTAGCAATAGCATGGAGCACTTTGTCAGAGAAAACGATATAAGGGGGGAATCCCTCCTTATCGGCACATTCCTTACGGAGTACACGCAAAGCCTCAAACAGACGCGGGTCTTCCACACCGGAGGAAACAGCCATGCCGGGTATGGTAATGGCCGGAATCTGCAGATGGAGCCGTCGGGGTTTGGCAACGGTCGCTATATCCCTGTCTATCACGCATAACTGTGCCTCGCGCCTACCATACAATATATCTTCGCCGATGGGGGTAATCCTGACGATATTGTTCTGATCGTAAAGAATCTCGATAAAGCCCATCTGGAACATCTGCAGCAGATAGTCGTTCCAGTCAGTGGTGGAGATGTCGCTGCCTACGCCGAAAGTCTTGAGCGTGTTATAATGGAAACGCTGAACAGTGGGGGAGTTAATACCCTTCAATATCTCAATCGTGGTGGAGATACGTATCTTCTCATCAGCACGGCGAATGGCACTCAGCGCCATCTGGATATAACGGGTTCCGTCAAATCTTTTGGGAGGATTCTTGCACACATCACAATTGCCACAGTCATGATCGGTCATCTCACCAAAATAATTGAGGAGAATCCTGCGGCGGCACACACCTGACTCCGCATACTTCTGCATACTCCGCAACTTGTTGAGATTCATATCGCGCTCCCCGCTCTCCTTGGCAAAGACGGACAACTGTACGATGTCGGCCAAAGAATAAAAGAGGATGGTATCTGCCGGTGCGCCATCACGACCAGCACGCCCTATCTCCTGATAGAAGCTCTCGATGCTCTTGGGCAGATTGTAATGGATTACCCAGCGTACATTGCTCTTATCTATACCCATGCCAAAGGCTACGGTGGCACATATCACCTGTATCTGGTCCTGATTGAAAAGCAACTGGGAATGGTCGCGTTCCTCCATACTCAGACCAGCATGATACGCGGCAGCCCTGATACCCTTGGCCTGCAACTGGGATGCCACCTTCTCCGTACTCTTCTTGCTCAGGCAATAGATGATACCAGCATCAGCTGGATGTGCCATTAGATAATTGACAATATAATTCATCTTCTCCTTGGAAGTGTAACCACGCTTGACGGAAAGACTCAGATTGGGACGGTCGAAACTGGACACGAACTCAAGATGATTGCGTAACTTCAACTGGCGGACGATATCATTTCTGGTCACTTTGTCGGCCGTGGCAGTAAGTGCCATCAGAGGCACACCGGGAAACTCATCATGAAGGAATCCCAATTGTGTATATTCCGGTCGGAAATCATGGCCCCACTGGCTGATACAATGAGCCTCATCTATCGCAAAAAGTGATATCTGAATCTGTTTCAAAAAATAAGGCACTTCCGCCATCAGTCTTTCAGGTGAGATGTACAACAATTTTAATGTGCCGTTGGCAGCTTTTCGGCGGACCAGCAAATCCTGTTCAGGGGAATTACTGCTGTTCAGAGCCGCCGCTTCAATACCATTGGCAATAAGCGTATCCACCTGATCTTTCATCAAACTGATGAGCGGAGATATCACAATAGCCGTACCATTCATGGCAATGGCGGGAATCTGATAACAAAGACTCTTTCCACCACCCGTAGGCATCAGAACCAGACAGTCATGGCCATCCATTACCGAGCGTATGATTTTTTCCTGTTCTGCTCTGAAATTATCATAGCCAAAATATCTTTTTAATATGTCAAAAATCTCCATTTCTCTAATTTTTCCACAAAGTTATGTTATTTTTTGAAAATTTCCAAGAAAAATTGTACTAGATATTGAATTATTTAGTATATTTGCAGAAAAATTATAAAGTAAATACTTATTTAGCTATGGCAAAGTATAACATTACAGAGAAAAAAGAGAAAGAGGCTGCTTACCGTAATCTTGTAAGCCCAAAATTGATGGACGAGATGAAGGAGAAGATCCTCAAGATTATTGTTATGGAAAAGAAGTATAAGGACAAGGAATATTCTGCAAAGAAATTGGCTGAAGAACTTGGAACCAATACTCGTTACATTTCAGCTGTAGTGAATGTAAGATTCCACATGAACTATACTTCATTCGTTAACAAGTTCAGAATCGAAGAGGCTATGACTATCCTCGTTGACAAACGCTACACGGGTCTGCGTATGGAAGAGGTGAGCGATATGGTAGGTTTCTCTAACCGCCAGTCATTCTACGCTTCATTCTACAAACTGATGGGCATCACTCCACGTGAATACCGCCTGCAGCATCTTGCTCAGCACGCTAGAGGTGCTCGCGCAAAAAAGAACGCAGAAGAATAACCTCATTAAAATTTATGCAAAACTCTGAATTCAATTATTCAGACGAGCGTTTTGCTGACTTACAATTGCTCAGATACCGTCTAAACGGGTTTGAGCAATTATCGTTAAGACAGAAAGAGTTCGTCTTTTATCTTGCTCAGGCAACTTTATTCGGTCGGGACATCACATTCGACCAATTCGGAAAATACAATCTTCAAATCCGAAAAACACTGGAAACTATTTACCAGGACTCTTCCGTAAATCATGATTCTGAGGAATTCAGAAATCTGGAAATCTATCTGAAGAGGGTGTGGTTCTCCAATGGTATCTATCATCATTATGGCTGCGAGAAATTCGTACCGACATTCAGTAAGCAATATCTGAATGATATGATGCATCAGGTGGATGCAGAAAAACTTCCACTGACAGACGGTGAAAGTGTGGATGACTTATGTGCAAAACTTTCACCCGTAATATTCAATCAAAATTTTCTACCTAAACGGGTAAATAAAGCGGATGGTGAGGACTTGGTGAAAACTTCAGCCTGCAACTTCTATGAAAATGTATCGCAGGAAGAAGTGGATGATTTTTATCATCAGTTGAAAGTGAAGGCTCCTAAAGAGGCTCCTTCGTATGGACTGAACTCCAAACTGATTAAAAACGCCAAGGGCAAATTGGAAGAGAAGGTATGGAAAATAGGGGGCATGTATGGACCTGCCATCGAAAAAATAGTGTACTGGCTGAAGCGTGCCATACTCGTTGCAGAAAATGAGCATCAAAAGCGCGTAATCGCTTTATTGATAGACTATTACACAACGGGCGACTTGCATACTTTCGATGCGTATTCCATCGAATGGGTGAATGAACTGGATGGCCGTATTGACTTCATCAACGGTTTCATCGAGGTATATGGCGATCCGCTGGGTATCAAAGGCAGCTGGGAAGGTATCGTGGAATATAAAGACCTGGAAGCTACCAAACGTACCCAGACTATCAGTAATGCCGCTCAATGGTTTGAAGACCACTCACCTGTGGACAAGAGATTCAAGAAGGGAAAGGTGAAGGGCGTTACTGCCAATGTAATCTGTGCGGCAATGCTGGGAGGTGATGAATATCCATCGACGGCCATTGGCATCAATCTGCCCAATGCTGACTGGATTCGCGCTGAACACGGAAGCAAAAGTGTGACGATAGGTAATCTCACCGATGCTTATAATCGTGCTGCCAAAGGTAGCGGCATGCGTGATGAATTCGTAGCAGATAAGGATACCATTGCACTACTAGACAAATATAGCGATGTGTGCGATGATTTGCATACAGACCTGCATGAATGTCTGGGACATGGCAGTGGCAAGTTGCTGCCCGGTGTGGATCCAGATGCACTCAAAGCTTACGGAAACACGATAGAGGAGGCTCGTGCAGACCTGTTCGGACTTTACTATATTGCTGACCCAAAGATGATGGAACTGGGACTGGTACCCAATATGGAGGCTTATAAATCGCAGTACTATTCTTATATCATGAATGGACTGATGACCCAACTCATACGGATACTTCCCGGCAATCAGATAGAGGAGGCACACATGCGCAACAGAGCGCTGATAGCTCATTGGTGTATGGAGAACGGCAACGCTATACAAATGGTAAAGCGAAACGGAAAAACTTACATTGAGATAAGCGATTATGAAGGACTGAGAAGTCTCTTCGGAAAGTTGCTAGCCGAGATTCAGCGCATCAAGAGTGAGGGTGACTTTGAAGCGGCGAGGAATATCGTGGAAAAGTATGCCATCAAGGTGGACGCGGAACTTCATCAGGAAGTGCTGGAGCGCTATGAGAAACTGAACCTGGCTCCTTATAAAGGTTTCATCAATCCATGGATGAAACCTGTAATGGATGCCCATGGGGATATCAAAGACATAGAAATAGATTACACCGAAAGTTATACGCATCAGATGCTTCGCTATAGTCATGATTATGGCACACTGATATCAT
>DAIRCP010000120.1:0-7467 GCA_036796635.1 Prevotella sp.
TATGAAGAAAAATTGAAAACAAGCGCAAAATAGGGAAATATCGTTGTAAATTAATAGTTTAAGTGGTATTCTCCGCCTTCTTGAAGCGGTGTGACAGATGCTACTTCGAAGAGAAACTGATTAGAAGCAATGGTATTGATGAAGCATGACCATTTTGATACATAGATAAAAAAATACGACCTCGGAATCACTTCCAGGGTCGTACTCGCTATTGTAATAATTTGATTTTTCAAAAAATAAGGAGTTTTGCCTCCATTATCGTTATCCTTTTTTGCAATCTTTCTTATTACCTTTAGACTAATAACCTAGCTGTTTTCACTAAAACAATCTTCTATTACCAATAACTAAAAACCTAAAACAATAAATATTACTACTAACCTAAAACAATCTATTAACCTTTTGACGATGCAAAGATACACCGAAATTTCGGTTCAATCAATAGAAAAAACACGAATCGTGCATAAATATCGCTTATTCTTGACCTAAATCAATAATTTGTGTGCGCACACAAACAATAAACAGCACAATATCGGTTTGCGTTATGGTTTTAAGATGAGTTTCTGGGCGAAGTGATAGATGATGATACCGGTAGTGACGCTCACATTCATGGAGTGCTTGGTACCAAACTGAGGTATTTCCAGGCATCCGTCGCTCATATTCACCACTTCCTGGTGAACGCCTTTCACCTCATTGCCCATCACCACCGCATACTTTTTGCCTGTTTCAGGTGTAAAGCGCTGCAGTTTGGTGGAGTGTTCCACCTGTTCCACGGAAAACACCTCATATCCCAGGCGGTGCAGTTCCTCCACGGCATCCGTGGCCGACTGGAAATATTTCCAGTTTACGCTGTCTTCCGCTCCGAGAGCCGTCTTATGAATCTCCGTGGCGGGAGGCGTGGCGCTGATACCGCAGAGCCAAACGGCCTCAATACGGAAAGCATCGCCCGTACGGAATACGCTTCCCACATTATACATGGACCTTACATCATCCAGCACCACGATGAGTGGCATTTTGGGCGCCTCATGGAATTCCTCCACGCTCAGCCGCTCCATTTCTATCGTTCTCAGTTTTCTCATTCTTAACGCTCGTTTTTTTTATTTTCCTTTTTTGCTGATACCGCCCACCACATCACTGTTGTCTATGGTAGTGGCAGTCTTCTTCACGCTGGCATTCAGTTTGCCGAATCGGAATGAAACATTCAACTCTATGCCGCGCTGGCGTGACCAGGATGTATTAGTACCGATTACGTCGCCCTGTACCGTACGTGAAGTGTACTTCCGGTATTGATGGTCAAAGGGATTATTGAATGACATGCTTACCGTGAGTTTCTTATCCTTGAGGAAAGAGCGCTGCAAAGATACATAATAAAAACAGTAATTGCTGCCGTAACCGTAAATACTTGATAGATTTCTGCCGAAAGAACTGCCAGCACCACCATAAAAATTGATTTCCAGAGGCAGTTTCTGGGTGAGTTGTGTATAATAGTGACCGCCCCAACAGTGCAGTTCCATATTCAGATTGTCATTGCGCTGATGGTCATATCCCACGCTGCCGTTGAGCATCAGTGTGGTGCTGCCTGTCAGCTGCCATTGGGCATATACACTGGTGGAGAATGTATTCATTTTCATGATGTTGTCGTAGGTACTGTAAGTCTTGTCACCCTGGGCGAACTGTACGCTGCTGATACAATTATTGGCAAAAGCATATGAAGGCTGGATATTCAGCATGAGTTTGGGAGTCATCAGTGTGTAGGTGAGTGACAGGTTGTTATGATGTGAACTACTCAGACCGGCATTACCATAAGATACCGTAAGTGGCGTACTGACCACAGCCGGATTCAGATAAGAGATGCCGGGGCGGTTGATGCTGCTGGAGAAATTCAGTTTGATGCTGTTGGCATCATTTATCTGATATTTTACGCTCATTGATGGTATCAAGTCATGCAGCCATTTATAGAAGTTCTGTTCATTGCCGTCAGGATATTCTGCAGACAGTCGACTGAATTCATATCTCAGTCCTGCTCTGAACGACCATTTGTTCAGGTTCATGTTATATTGGGCATAAGCAGCTCCCACCTGTGTGGTATGGTCAAATCGGGTATCAACATCTGCAGTATCAGCATTCTGATAATCCATGGTCGTGTGACTTTTGTTCAGTCGGTAGATGTATTTTAGTCCAGCTTCCAGTTTATGTATTTTACCGAAAGGTCTCACCCAGTCAGCCTGGAAAGTATGCTCATAGAATTTTTCCTTGTTCATGTTGTCATAACCACGATAAGTTACGGGCATATTCAGCATATCAGCATAGTCCATGCTGGCATCGGTATGATTGTTGGTGGCTGAGAGCATATATGAAAGAGTAAACACCTCATCCTTAATATGCGTCTTATGCTGATAATCCAGTCTGCCACCCACATTGAAGTAACTACCGTTGCCACTGTTGAGAGCGTTAAAACCGTACAGCCTGTTGTTGTCACTGTCATACATATCGCTCCTGCCATTGGATTCAGCTTTGTAATTATAGGTATATCCGGATACAGAGAGTGTGAGCAGATTGAGGGTATCTATATCGTAACTGCCCTCCAGTGAACCGAAATGGACATTTGCTGAAGTATTGCTTTCATTGGTATCCATCAGTCGGTTGCCTGTGTTTTGATAGATAGTTTCGCTTTCGCTGTTACTTTTTCTGGCCAGTTTGCTCTGTCGGTAATAACCGTAGTTGGCAGAAAGTATCAGTTTGCCCATCTGTGTGGTGATATAGCTGTTGGCGGTAGGAGCCTGGTTCTCAAAGTCATATCCGGCACTTACACTGCCTGCCACACCATTGATGACCGTATTCTCTACCATCACGATGTTCAGGATAGTACCCACACCTTCGGCATCATACTTAGCACCCGGATCCGTAATCACCTCTATGCGCTTGACCATAGAGGCAGGTATTGCCTTCAGTACATCTTTGGGATGACCGGTCATGCTGGGGTCATAATGACCGTTTTTGTAAACTTTGAAATTGCTGGAACCTTTTACCTTGATATTGTCGTTACCGTCCACAGTTACCATAGGAACCTTCTTCAGCATCTCCATGATGGTTTTTGTTTTCGATTCCTCGTCAGCCTGCGTATCATACGATATGCGGTCTATCTGGGTTTTCACCAGCGGTTTCTGAGCCTTTACCACTATTTCCTGTAATTTATGTTCCTTGTTCACAAGACTGTCTTTCGCAGGAATGGAATCTTGTTGTTGTGCATAAATCACGGATGGGAAACTAGTTAGTATAACAGCAAAAAGGACACTTTGAATAGTTTTCATTGTTGTTTTGTTATAAATTGATGCAAAGGTAATACGTTTCGTATCAATATGCTATTTTTAGGTGCGTTTTTATTTTCTTTTCATCTTTTTTAGTATATATGTTTGGATAATGGCAATAAAAGCCTTATCTTTGTACAGGTAAATTACAATAAAAGGAGAATATGGATGAGCAGAAGAGTATAGAATTATTGTTGGAGCATGGTATCAAACCCACCTCCAATCGTATCGTCATCATCAAGGCTCTGTGGGTAGCTGAGGGACCTGTATCGATGAAGGAACTGGAATATTCCATTCTTTCCATCGACAAATCCAATATCTTCCGTACCCTCATGCTTTTCCATGCGCATCATTTGGTGCATGCCATAGAAGACGGGGACGGCGGCACTAAATATGAGCTCTGCCACAGTCATAATGAGGAAGAGGACGAAGACGAGCATGTGCATTTCTTCTGTGAATGTTGCCACAAGACCTATTGCCTCCATGAGATTCCAATTCCTGCCATTTCCTTGCCTTTGGGGTATGAGCAGCATGGCATTAATTTTCTGGTAAAAGGCATTTGTCCTCATTGCAAAAACAAGCGCTGATCATCAAATCCAGGTTATTATAAGTTTTAATGAAAAAAAATCCCTGAAAAGTTATACTTTCTCATATTTTTTTGTATATTTGCTGCCAGTAGTATCATTATAGATAGATTGTAAGTATATACAAAGGCAGTGTGTTATTCATATAAGTATCATTCATTTATGGCAGAACATCAAAAAACAGTTTTGGAAAATGGACTTTGGAAATATAATCTTGCAAGAGGAAAGTATTATTTTTCACCTGAAATATGCAAGATTTTTAATCTTGAATTACAAGATTTGAAGTCCCATGATGTTTTTCTTAAGTGGATTCATCCCGCAGATAAAGATCATTACCAGGCTTTGTATGATGAGAAAATGAAGACGTTACAATCTTTCATACTCAGTTACAGAATTGTATTGCGTGACAATACAGTCAAGAATATAGAAGAGCATGTCAATTTTCTGATGGATGAAGAAGCACACACCATGTTTTGCTATGGCATCGTGTCGGATGTATCCAGATTTATCCAACTGCAGAATGAATCCAATAAAGCCTATTCGCTCATCAATTCTATCATGCGTACTCTGCCAAATCTCGTCTTCGTGAAAGAAATAGATGCGGGATACAGATTTGCGCTGGTCAATGATAACTTTGCTTCATTCTATGGCTTTACTCCAGATGAGATAGTAGGCAAATATGATAAGGATATCTCTACTCCCGAGCAGGCTAAAGAGTGCTATATCACTGATGGCATCGCATCCAAGCATGATATAGCATCACCCCTCATTTCTTTAGAGAAGATACCAATATCCCCGAGAGTCACCAAATACATGCAGACAATCAAGTTTGCTCATGTCATTAATGGAACCAATTATCTCATCTGTTCTGCCATGGACATCACAGACTTGGTCAAAGCCAAGCAGAAGGCAGAGGAGTCCGACAAACTCAAATCGGCGTTTCTTTCAAGTATCAGTCATGAAATCCGTACACCGATGAATTCCATCATGGGTTATGCAGAGTTGCTGGGCAATTCCAGAGACAAGGATGATATGGACATCTTCTGTGAAAAGGTGAAGGACAACAGTGAGCAACTGCTGAATGTGATATCGGATATCGTTTATCTGGCCAAACTCGAGTCGGGTAATAAGAATATCGTATGCGAGGATACTGATATAGAATTGCTCTTTACGGCTGTGGAAAGTAAATACGAGAAGCAAGTTAGGGATAAGAAATTAAAATTGGTTTATACACCGCATAGTAGCCACTGTTCCATATATACCAATAAAGACGGAATAACGGAATTGCTCAAGTGCTTTGTGGAGAATGCCATCAAGTTTACGGAGAAGGGTTCCATCACGATCGGATATGACTGGGAAGACAATGGTATCAAGATATGGGTGAAGGATACAGGTATAGGATTTGATAAAAAAAAGAAAAAAGACGTATTCAAGCGTTTTGTCAAACTCAATGAGTTTACCATTGGTACCGGTATCGGTCTTTACATATCCCAAAAGATAACAAAGTCCATGAAAGGGAAAATCGGCATTGACTCAGAAGTAGGAAAAGGTTCCTTAGTGTGGGCATGGTTGCCACTTAATCTAGTAAAACAAGTTTAATCGATGAATATAAAATGTATGATGCCGGCACTGTTACTGTGGATAGTATGTCCGACAGTGGCGCAGGAAGAGCCTGATGTGGCTAAAAATGAGAAGTCGCTCTTTGAGCAGGTTACCAACATCCAGAAGAAGCAGGACTGTTTCCATCTCTATCTCAACATGAATGGTAGTGCTGATGCCAATTTCCAGAATGGATTCAATGATGGTGAGTTCAAGATGCATGAGCTGCGTATAGAGATGAAGGGCAAAGTGACCGACTGGTTGTCTTACCGTTATCGCCAGCGTATCAACCGCAGTTACGACGGTACCTCCAGCGTGGACAATATGCCTTCCAGCATCGACTGGGCAGGACTGGGTATCCAGGTGAATAAGCAGTTTTCTATTTTCGCCGGTAAACAGGGAGCGGCTTATGGCGGTTTTGAGACCTATATTAACCCGATAGAAGGATATGAGCCTACCGATATGGCGCGAAATCTCACCTGCTTCCTCAGTGGCGTGAATTTCATCTATGACTTCACACCCACCCAGCAGCTTCAGTTGCAGGTGACGGATAATCGTGTGGTGAAATCAGTCACCACGCAGTATGGTACAGGTTATACCGACAGCAAACTGCCCTTGATGTATTCATTGAATTGGAATGCCCGTTGGGCGAATGTATTCTACACCCGTTATTCAGCCTCCATCTCCAGCCAGGCACGTGAGAATACACTCAAGTATTTTGCCTTCGGTAATCGTCTGATCACCAAGAAGTTTGATGGTTATGTAGATGTGAAGTATTCCCTGGAAGATGCCGACAATAAAGGTATCATGACCTCCATCCTGCAGCCCAATGCCACCACCAATAAAGTGAAGAATAGCGAGTATTTGTCACTGATGGCACTGCTCAAGTTCCGTATCATGCCCGAGTGGAATTTGGTGGTCCAGGGCATGTATGAGACCGCTTCGCTGCACAAAGCCTACAACGAGGCAGAACAGGGCAGATACCGCACTTCCCTGGCCTATATCGGCGGCATAGAATATTATCCCATCAAGAACAGCAATCTGCATTTCTTCCTGATGTACGTAGGAAGGAAGTACAATTATACCGACCGTGCCCGCCAGTATGGTAATGCCGATTACAATACCGACCGCATCTCCATCGGTTATATCTATCAGTTGCCCATGTTCTGATATATATTTATTTTTCTGTTTTTATATAATATCAGTCATCTTCGATAACTGAATGATACAGGTGTGAGTTATTGATGGAATCAAATTATAGTGGAATTTCAGTAACTTTTTATCTGTAATTTATGTTGTTTGATATATTTTAAGTATTTTTGCAGACCAGAACAGCAAGGTAAATCAAATTAAGACAATCAGAACTATTTGAAAAGTTCTTCAAGGCCAATTACGCCAAGGCGTATTTCCTCGCCCTCAGCATCGTGCATGATGAAGAGGTGAGCCGGGATGTTGTAGGCGATTCTTTCGAGCTCATTTTGAAACGTTTTACCACTGACAGTTTCGACAATATGGCAGGTTATTTGCTCACAACGGTGAAAAATTCTTGTTTCGATTATTTCCGCAAGAAGAATGTGAGAGAACGTTATGCGCAACTCTATCTGCAGATGGCAGATGAGACCGCCGTATGCGATGACCATGACGACCGCGTGGAAAAAGTCATGGCTGCCATGGATGAACTTACGCCTCGTACCCGCCAGATTATAAATGCCTGCTATGTGGAACGGAAGAAATATCGCGAGGTGGCAGTAGAACTTGGCATCAGTGAGAGTGCAGTGAAAAAACATATCATGCAGGCACTAAAATTCTTCCGTGCAAAATTTGTTAAAAGCCCTCCCGGAGGTGTCTGATTTATCTTCATAAACGTCATTATGGAGAAAAAGAAATAGTCAGAGGAAAGACGCAAACGTTTAGATTTTATAAAATCTCAAATCCGTCCTCTTTCCATTCCTTCACAAGCCTGTTGATCGTTTCTTCCA
>DAIRCP010000121.1:0-7285 GCA_036796635.1 Prevotella sp.
GTACTTGCTGGGATTATGCTACCATCGGCTATCTGGAAAGTGAAATACTTCACAAGACGGGCAAGACTTATGACCTCAGTGAGATGTTTGTTGCCAATAAGGACTATATGGATTGCGCTGACCAATATGTAAGATTGCATGGACATGGTGACTTCACGGAAGGTGGGTCTTCTGACGATGTGGTTGACATCATCAAGAGATATGGCATCTGTCCGGAAACGGCTATGGCTGCTCCCGGTTCGATGGTAGGTGACTCCCTAGCCAACTTCAATGAGTTTTTCAGTATCCTCACTCCTTATATAGAAGGTGTAGCCACCAGTAAGGCGAAAACCATTACTCCACAATGGCGTGCCGGATTTCAGGGCATACTGGATGCCTATCTGGGTAAATGTCCTGAATCATTTGCCTATGAAGGCAAAAACTATACTCCTAAATCATTTGCAGCCAGTCTGGGACTGAACCTGAAAGATTATATAAGTCTCACGAGTTTCACGCATCACCCTTTCTATGAGCCGTTTGTGATAGAGGCTCTATATAAGTGGCGTCACAAACCCAGTTATAATATTCCGATAGACGAACTGATGAAGACGCTGGACGATGCTATTATGGCTGGATATAATGTGGCTTGGGGAGGCGACGTAAGTGAGATGGGATTCACACGCAGCGGACTGGCCATCAATTATGATGTGAACAAGGTGGGCGACCTTACAGGTACGGATGCTGCCCGATGGCTCAAACTACCGAGTGCCACTCAGGACAGCATCGTAAAATCATTAGGCGCAGATTCTCCAGAAAGAACTGCAACACAGGAAACCAGGCAACAGCGGTTTGACAGTTGGGATGCCAGTTATGACCATGTAATGGTGATATATGGCATTGCCAAAGACCAGAATGGCAGGAAATACTACATAGTGAAGAACTCCTGGGGCAAGCGAGGCGACTATCAGGGCACTTGGTATATGAGCTACAATTATATCAAGGATAACACCATCTATCTGTTTTTGAATAAGAATGCCATCGCTAATGATCTGAAAAAGAAACTGGAATAATTTTTCCGCAGCCAACATAAAAGTCTACTTATCTTTCAGAATAAGTAGACTTTTTGCATTTTTTTTATTTTATTATCTAGCAGAATCACCACATAGACAATATCAACTATAATATTTGCTATTTTAACTATATTTTTTGAAAATATGTTATCATGTTTAAATGCTTTTTTATATATTTGCAATGCTAATCCGAGTTATTAAATATACCCTAGCAAATCAACTACTAGAACAACTAAACTCAAGTGTATAACTAACCTCAATTACAAAAAAATGATTAGATTTAAGAACAAAGGTGCCGGATGTAAATCTCACGATTGTACATTCCAAAGAGTAATGGTACTTGTTTTCTTGTCGGTATTCTCCATTGGAATATGGGCTCAGAGCAAAATTACCGGAACTGTTGTCGACGCTGCCGGCGAACCGATTATCGGTGCAAGTGTCGTAGTAAAAGGAACCTCAAATGGTGCCGTAACCGACTTGAATGGTAACTTTACCATTCCTAAAGGCGCTCAAAACGCCACACTCACCATATCTTATGTGGGATATAGTACACAGAATGTAGCCACCAACGGGCGACAGTCTGTAAAAGTAGTACTGCAGGAAAACCGTAAAGTACTCGACGAAGTGGTCGTAGTGGGATACGGTACGATGAAGAAGAGTGACCTCACCGGTGCCATGTCGAGAGTGACAGCCAAGACCATCCAGGAACGCCCTGTACAGAATGTACTGCAGGCTCTTCAGGGAAAGACTCCTGGTGTGGACATCACTACCAATAACCGTCCTGGTGAAGTGGGCGACGTACGCATCCGCGGTAACCGCTCTCTGTTGGCCGACAATGACCCACTGTATGTCATAGACGGTATTCCATTGACAGCCGGTTCCATGTCGGACATCAACCCTAGCGATATCGAATCCATGGAAATTCTGAAGGATGCTTCAGCCACTGCCATCTACGGTTCACGTGGTGCCAACGGCGTGGTACTGATTACTACCAAAAAAGGTAAATCCGGCAAGGTGAGCATCAATTACGACGGTTCATTCACCTGGAGTACACTACATTCACAGACAGACTATATGAATGCAGGACAGTTGCTGGACTACAAGCGCCAGGCTGCCATCACCGGTGGTACTTACACAGGTTCTTACGGGACTGCTCCTGACCCAGACCGCGACAAAGCACTGTGGATTGGTACAGAAAGCTGGGGTGACCGTGTAATCAAGAGTGCTTACTCTTACGATACCAGCGGTAACCTGATGATGCGTGATGCTACTGCCGACGAGATTGCTGCCGGATATGCTACAAAAGTACCTGTATATGATTCATCCAACATGCTGAACACCGACTGGGGTGATCTAGTAACCCGCACTGGATTTACCCAGAATCACCAGTTATCACTTTCTGCCGGCAGTGAGATATCCAAGTTGTATATGTCTTTCGGCTATCTGAAGCAGAACTCACCGATGAAGGATCAGGACTATGAGCGCTTCACCGTGAATCTGAATGGTGAAATCACTCCTACTCCATGGGCTACCATCGGTATGGGACTGAACGGTTCACACTCTATCAAAAACTATGGTATCGTCAGCAATTTCAGCAACACCGTAGCTAAAGACTCTTATGGCCTGGCTATGGGTACAATGCCTTGGGTACCTTGTTATAATGAAGACGGCTCTTACTTAATCGGAACAACCAACGGAGATGCCGGTCACAACATTCTCTCGGATATCGATCAGGCTAAGAATGAATATAGATATTACGGACTGAACCTCAGTTCTTTCGCCGAAATAAAATTCGGCAAGATTTGGGCTCCGCTGGACGGACTGAAATGGCGTACCAACTTCGGTACACAGTTCAGACACAACCGTTATGGCAGTTTCTTCGGTGAGAACTGGTCCAACCCATACGAATTTACCAGCACGGCTCCTAAAGTGGGTTATAATGATCAGTCCACTGCCATGTCATGGACACTGGAAAACTTACTTTACTATGACAAGACTATCGCTAAGATTCATCGCATCGGCGTAACATTGATGCAGAGTGCTGAAAAATACCGCATAGAAGGTATCAATATCCGCGGATATGATGTGATTTATCCTACATCTGAATGGTACGACCTGGGCAACTCCAACAAAGACAAGTCCAGTTACGGAACCTCCTATTCCAACTGGACACGTGCCTCTTACATGGCTCGTCTGAACTACTCACTCATGGACCGCTACCTCCTCACCCTTACAGGGCGTTATGATGGTGCTTCCGTATTGGCTGAAGGCAACAAGTGGGATTTTTTCCCATCAGCTGCACTGGCATGGAAAATCAATGAAGAGTCATTCTTGAAGGACATCACCTGGATAGACCAGTTGAAACTCCGCGTAGGCTATGGCGTGACGGGTAACTCATCCGTATCTCCTTACCAGACCTCTGGTTCTGTCACATCTACTTATGCCAAGATTCCATTCGGATACGGCGGTTCTGTATCCAACACCGACGGTGCTAAGCCTGACGTAATCCCCAACTATGAGTTAGGATGGGAGAAGACTGCTTCCACCAACTTCGGTATCGACTTTGCATTCCTCCACAACCGCATCTTCGGTAGTCTGGAATACTATATCGCCAAGACACATGACGTCATCATGAACCGTTCCATCCCTGTTGTTACTGGTTATGCACAGATTCGCTCCAACATCGGTAAAACACAGAACAACGGTTTCGAGTTGACCCTCTCCAGTGTGAACATCAAGACAAAAGACTTCAGCTGGCAGACCGACCTCTCATTCTCCACCAACAAGGAGAAGATCGTGGAACTGGTAAACGGCAAGGAAGACATGACTAGTAATTCCTGGTTTATCGGTAGTCCGCTGAATGTATTCTTCGATTATAAGTACGACCGAATCTGGCAGAACACTGACGAAGACAAGATGATGATGGCCGCTTACGCCAAAAATAAGATTGTATTCCTGCCCGGACAATATAAGATATGTGACCAACCAATGACGCTGGTCGATGCCAATACAGAAGGCGCAACGGAATTCGAATATAATGGTCAGAAATACTATTATGCCAACAACGGTTTCGGTAAGTTCAATGATGATGACAAGCAAATCTATCAGAAGAGTCCTAAAGTATCTTTCGGTCTGACCAACACCATCACCTATAAAAACTGGTCACTCAACTTCTTTATCTACGGTCGCTTTGGCAACAGCTATTACGGACTGACACAGACTATCGGCCGCCGCGTGGAAGACGATACTTGGAGTCCCGACAATACTGGGGCCAAGTTTGCCCAGCCTACCACTGCTACCCGCACTACCACTTACGACTACGTGCGCAATTACTGCAAGGGTGACATGGTTATCGTCCGCAACATCGCCTTGGCATACACATTGCCTAAGACTGCCCTGCGTCAGATCGGTGCCACAAGTGCACAGGTATATGCCCAGGTTCTCAATCCATTCCTCTTCGGCGGCGAACTTGTCAAGGCAGGTATCAACCCAGATGACATCACTGGTTGGGATGCCAGCAACCATATTGGCGGACAGACCAATAATACTTGTATCACCCGTAGCTTCGTGCTCGGCGTTCGTTTAGGATTTTAACTTATTAATGACGTATACTAATATGAAAAAGTATTTATATATAGGATTGCTCGCTCTGACAGCAACCTCATGTTCAGACGATTTTCTGAAAGAGGAAATGGTCTCTACTATCACCCAGGACTATTTTAAGACTGAGCAGGGTCTGGACCAGCTCATCGTGAGTACATACAATGCGGAACGCGTTCGCCATCCATACACAGAAGGCGGATTCATGTTCGAGATGGGACATGACTGCGGACTGGTACATTCACAGAATACCATTAACCAGTTTTCCACTTCTGCATGGGCAGCCACAGGCCCCTGGAATACCATTCCGGGATATGCCAACACATTCATGGGTACGCAGTCCAAACAGCAGTCAGGCTTCATCATCAACTGCTACCCCGTCATAGACTGTTGCAATAAGGCTATCGGCGCCATCCGTTCGGGTAGTGCACTCGGCAAGTTTGCATCTGATAAGGCTTTTGCCGCCAACCGGTTGTCTGAGTCACTCTTCAACCGTGACTATCTTTTCTATTCCCTTAACACCCTGTTCGGTGACATCTATGCGCCTACGACCAGTATCACCAGTCTGCCATCCAGCTTTGATTTCAACCGCACACCTTCAGCCAATCTCTGGTCGATGATGATTGCGGATATGCGCTATGCCGTAGAGAATCTCCCTGAGAAATATGCCGATGCCGAATATGGCCGCATCACCAAATATGCTGCTGCCCACTTCCTGGCAAAATTGTATCTCCAGCGTGCCCAGGGTGCCAAATACGGTACATCTGAGTATGGTCGCAATGCCGACGGAACTATTGATAACAATAATCCGAAGTCTTACTTGGGTATGCTCTACAAGGGTAATGTATCCACCGACCTCGACTCCTGTATCTATTATGCATCCATGGTCATCAACAGTCCTAACTATGAATTGGAAAGCAATTACGGCGACCTCTTTAAAGTGGGTATTCAGGACTGGAGCAACGAGAAGAGCAAGGAGATTATTCTGCCCGCCCTCTTCGGTTACGGTACAGACAACTATCGCTATGGCAACCGTACTCCTGTGCTCTTTGCCACTACTTACGTAGATGCCAAATGGGGTATTCCTGACTACACTTGGAATAATGAGTCGGCACCCAACACGACATTCCACAATAATGACTGGGGATATGATGTATTCACAGACAAGGTGAATGACGCCCGTTTCCAGGAGTCATTCCATGTGGAATATACCACAGCCCTCATGGGAGGTACCAACACCACTCCTACCCTGGATCAGCCTTATTACGCATATAACAATGCCAAGAATGCCACTTACACATGGACAGCTGCACAGGCCAACTACTTTAATACCAACATTCTGCCTACCTACAAACGTGCATCATGGGGTGGTCGTCAGGCCGTAGCTGGTGAGCACAAGATGGGTAGTGGTGATTTGGCTTTTGCATATCTTGAGAATACCAAGGAAACTGCCATCGATGTGGCCGAGGCCGATGCCCAGCCATTCGTTCTCTTTGCCCGCTGGATGAAGAAAGACGGCAAATATTACTATCGCCCACAAAAGATAGACAAGGGTCTGCAATACTCTTTTGTCACCAATCTGGGTGACGGTGTATCTTCCAATCACTATGGTTTGGAGGGCACTGCCCGCCTGGGTTCACCTTGTACCATCAAGTACAATGACCCCAACCGTACCAAGACTAATTCTTACGACGGTACCCGTGATATCCCATTGTTCCGTCTGGCAGAAACTTATCTGCTGCGTGCCGAGGCTTACGGCAGGAAAGGCTCTTACGACCTCGCCATCAATGACATCAATAAGTTACGTCAGCGCGCAGCTTTCAAGTCTGGTGAGACCCGCGATGAGGTTATAGCCCGTCTGTATCCCGGTCATGAGAATCTGGAACAGGCTGAACAACAGTATCCTTATGCTGTAAATCAGGACTGCTACAATAAGATTAAAGTGGACGCCTCCTACTGGGACGGTGCATCAGATAAGTCCAAATTAGAGAATTATGCACCAGCAGCCAATACCAATGAACTGCGTTTCATCGAATTCATCTACAATGAGTATGCCCGTGAGTTTAATGAGGAGGAAATGTATTATGAGGGTATCCACCACGCAGGTATCCAGGCAGAGCGTATACAGTGGCACAACCAGTTGGGCGCCAACCCATCCAACACTACTTATGCTGCCGGCACATGGGATACATCCGACAACACTACCGCCACCACTGGTCAGGACGGCAAAGCAAAAGGTGCATTCCAGAACTACATGACTCTGAAACCATTCCATAGCGACTTCATCAATATGCTTACCGATGCTGCGGGCAATGCCCTTACACCGGAAGCCAAGAAGGCCTACCAAAACTACGGATATAATCAGTAATCCACTCAGGTGGTAACCCCATCTGATACATAATATTTCCGCTATGCTATTGTTCCTTACTAAAAACAGGGAAAGTGGCATGGCGGATTTTTCTTCATTGGCAATTTAGCTGATTATAACTGATAGAGCTGATTTTGAGAGAAGCGTGAATCTCTTGTGTTTTCGCAGTGTTTTAACAGAAGAAACAGCGACCTACGAAGTTCGTAAGTCGCTGTTTTCAGAGGTGGGCCATCAAGGGCTTGAACCTTGGACCTCCAGATTATGAGTC
>DAIRCP010000122.1:0-7004 GCA_036796635.1 Prevotella sp.
AATATCGGCTAATAAAAACAACTTTGAAATGAAAAATATTAAATATATATTGATGGTTCTGCTTGGCGGAACCTTGTACGGCACGATGTCATCTTTCGTCAAACTGTCGTATGCCCACGGATTCAATGCCGCAGAATTATCATTCTGGCAGGCATTTCTGGCAGCATTGTTTCTCAGTATCTCCATGTGGTTTTCCAAAGGAAATGGCAGTGGGAAACTGCGGCGGCAGGATATAATGCCGTTGATTTTTACCGGATGTGCCATAGGACTCACTAATTTCCTCTATTATGCATCCGTCCAGTTTATCCCTGCATCATTGGCCATCATCATCCTCATGCAGTTTACGTGGCTGAGCATATTGCTGGAGTGGCTTATATTCAGAAGAAGATCGTCCAGAATAGAATTAGTCACCATCTTCTTCATTCTTACCGGCACGATATTAGCGGGAGGCATACTGGAGATGAAAGAGTGGATATTCTCATTCAGAGGCACATTGCTGGCTTTCAGTTCCGCTCTGACCTACGCAGTCTATATCGTAGCCAACGGGCGCATCGGAAAGGAGGTGAGATGGCAGGCCAAGAGTACCATCATCATGATAGGCTCATCCCTGTGCATATTCACGATTAACACAGGTGTCATTACGGCGGGGAACTATCTATGCGGAGAATTTATGCTTTGGGTGCTGTTCCTCGCAGTGGTGGGAACCACGATTCCCACAGCATTGTTTGCGGCAGGCATCTCAAAGATTGGCGCAGGCATCAGTTCCATTTTAATGTCAGTAGAACTTCCTGTCGCAATTCTGTGTGCACGTATCGTGCTGCATGAACATATCAGTATATGGCAGACAGCCGGCATTATCATCATGCTGGCATCGATATCGGCTATGAATTATTACAAAGTAACCAAAATATGATGGCTGTTTCACTTATTTTTATTATATTTGCTGCATCTAAAGAAGTGCAATCGAATCATGACCCATGTAGCAACTCCCTTTTCCCGTCCGCTGTATGTGATGGTGAAGCCTGCCGGTGCCCATTGCAATCTGGCATGTGAATACTGTTATTATCTGGAGAAGTCCCAACTCTATCCAGATGATGACAACCAGATGATGAGCGACCAACTGCTGGAACGGTTTACACGTGAGATGATTGAGGCGCAGACCATGAACCAAGTCTTGTTTCAGTGGCACGGCGGCGAACCGCTCATGCGACCGCTTTCGTTCTATAAGCGGGCACTGGAACTGCAGGAGAAGTATGCACATGGCAGACAGATAGACAATACGATACAGACCAACGGCACACTGCTGACTGATGAGTGGTGCCAGTTTCTGCATGACAACCATTTCCTGGTGGGTATTTCCATTGACGGTCCACAGGATTTCCATGATAAGTTCCGACGTACACGCACCGGTAAACCCTCCTGGACGAAGGTGATGCAGGGCATAGAACTGCTGAATAAATGGGAGGTGGAATGGAATGCAATGGCTGTGGTCAATGGATATAACGCTGACTACCCCATCGAATTCTATCAATTCTTCAGGCAGATTGGAGCTCGCTATATTCAGTTTGCCCCTGTCGTGGAAAGATGGGTGGCTGACAAACGCCATCTGGCTGATATGATGGATACCGATGCACCGCTGACTGACTTCTCCGTAACGCCCGGACAATGGGGAAATTTCCTCTGCCGCCTATTCGATGAATGGGTGAAACGGGACGTGGGCGAATACTTCATCCAGATTTTCGATGCTACCTTAGCCAACTGGTGCGGCGAGGCACCCGGCGTGTGTCTCTTCGGTGAACGATGTGGACAAGCTGCCTGTATGGAATTCAATGGCGATGTGTATTCCTGCGACCACTTCGTCTTCCCGGAATTCAAGTTGGGCAACATTCATGACCATTCACTGGTGGAGTTGCTTTACGGTGCTCGGCAACAGACATTCGGAGATATCAAGCAAGCACTTCCCCTACAGTGCAAGACCTGCAGATGGAAGTTTGCCTGCAATGGCGAGTGCCCTAAAAACCGCTTTGTGAAAACGGCTGAAGGACAGCCGAAACTCAATTATCTCTGTGCCGGCTACAAACAGTTCTTCGAGCATGTAGCCCCATACATGGACTTCATGAAAAATGAATATATGAATGGACGCGCCCCTGCCAATATCATGGACGCAGACCCTTCATCTTTCACTTAGCATGCAGACAGGCATCAATATATTGATATCTTTCCTCCATCAGTGGATCTGATTTCAGCACGGTGTTTACACCTATCATCATCACAGGCGGAACAGTCTGTCCGTTGATAGGCGACCACTCGGGAAGTCCCAGACCGTTAGGATTACCGGTCTTGATGAAATTGGCAAAGTAACTCTCGAACACATCGGATATGGCATAGTCTTCTGCCGTCCAGGCAAACACCCGGTTGGTAGAGAGATTGCCCATCTCATACTCGATATCTGCTGAATGGATGGCACCTGGAATCTTCGGTGCTGCAGGTGCATCAGCCTTTTTATCCTGTACGCCGCCTGCCAGTCCGGCTTCCTTGTCCTTCATCACCATATCCGGACGCGGCTGGCAGTAGATGTAACGATACACAGGTTGTGCGGAAGTCTTCTGCTGCATATTGAGCCATTTCCAGGTGGAGTAAACAATGAAGGCATCGCCCGCCAACTGATAACCGGGAAGCTGCATGATGTCTGCATCCGTATGGATACCGTACATAGGCAAGAGCTTATCGGCGGAAACAGGGAAGGCCTTTTCCACGGCTGACTTCAGATTCTCGATAGTGGCAGGTTTCCCCTGCAGGATAAAGGCAGGTGGCATCTCCGATGAATTATTGCCGATAAGACAAGATACCTGTGCCTGTTCACCTTTGACGTAAGTCTCTGCCGGTTGCTCCGTAAAGAAGTAACCATCTACATTATATATAGGTATATTTTTCACTGAGGCACGTTTCAGCAGTTCCTCACCGGAGAGGGCTCTCAGTTCCTTGATAGACTTGCAGCCCATCCGTTTCGTCATCTCCATGCCGGCAGCCTCAGCTTCTTTCAGCGTGGCAACAGGTCTGACACCAAGCACGGAACCGCTGGAACCCATGGCCTGATGGATCAGACCTCTGCTGAGCGGAGAAGCCATCAGTGCACTCACAGACATGGAACCAGCCGACTCACCCATGATGGTGATTCTGTCCGGGTCACCGCCGAAGGCAGCGATATTGTCCTTCACCCACTTGATGGCTGCGGCCTGGTCCATGAAACCGTAGTTACCTGAACCTTTATAGGAAGTCTCCTTACTCAACTGCGGATGAGCGAAGAAGCCGAAGATGCCCTCACGATAGTTGGCAGTGATGGCAATGATACCCCTGCGGGCCAGTGACAGTCCGGCATACCTCGGTTCACTGCCGCTGCCCGCCATCAGTCCGCCGCCATTGAAATAGATAAAGACAGGCAGTTTCTCATCCATGGTCTTGGAGGGAGTCCAGATATTCAGATAGAGACAGTCTTCACTCATCTTCTTCGTACCGAACATCATATCGCCAAACAGATTTTCCTGCATCGGATTAGGACCGAATTCATCAGCCTTGCGCACCCCATCCCACTTCTGGACAGGTTGCGGAGCCTTCCACCTCAGCTCTCCCACCGGTGCAGCAGCAAACGGCACACCCTTAAACACCTTGATACCCGATTCGTTTACACCCTCAAGTACGCCGTCACCGGTTTTCGCCTGAGGAGCATTCTGAGCGATGGCCCCCAATGAAAGAAAAGCAGCCACCATGGTCATGAACAATTGATTTTTCATATTGATTGTTGTAAGTTGGTGCAAATATACTACTTTTAGTGTAATTACCAAGGATTTATCATAATAAAACTAAAAAAGAAATATTTTCCAATAGATATTATTGTCTATTGGAAAATATTTCATAACTTTGCTGCCGAAATGCTGAATACCAGCATCAATACGCATTACAAACATCAATGCTTCTGATAATATGGAATCAATCTGCGAATTAAAAGACATATACAAATCACTGTATAAGTTTGAAAAGGACTTTCAGACACAATACGGAATGACCATCAATGAAGCGATGGTGCTCTGCTATCTGTATGACGGCGAGACACGTACAGCAGGAGAAATCTGCGATTTCATCGGGCTGTCCCCTTCCCGTGTGTCCAAAGTCATCAATGCGGTGGAGAAACTCGGATTCATCGAACGGAAACTGAGCGATACCGACAAGCGGCTGATGCTTTTCGCACTCACCGCACTGGGACTGAGGAAAATCACCAGCATGAAGCAGTCGGACTTCAGTACGGACGAGCTGTATGCCCAACTCAAAAAATGTGTATGCAAGTAATATCAGTTTTTGTTTCCTTATTTATTTTCTAGTAAACAATATTAATATTAAAAACAATATAGTTATGAAGTATATAGTTATTGGTGGAGTGGCCGGTGGTGCTACTGTTGCTGCCCGTTTGCGCAGACTTGACGAACAAGCAGACATTATCCTCTTCGAGCGAGGTGAATACGTGTCGTATGCTAACTGCGGACTACCTTATTATATAGGTGGTGAGATTAATGACCGCAAGAAGCTCTTTGTGCAGACGGTACAGGGGTTTGTGGACAGGTTCCGCATTGACATCCGTACCTTGCAGGAGGTAACGGCTATTCATCCCGATAAGAAGTCGGTGGACATCAAGAACCTGAAGACGGGCGAAACATATACTGAGACTTATGATAAGCTGGCACTCTCCCCCGGTGCAGAACCTCTCCGACCGGGTATCGAGGGCATAGACAGCAAGAAGATATTCACCCTGCGCAACGTAACCGATACGGATACCATCAAGGAATATATCAATACAGGCAAACCGACATCCGCCATCGTCGTGGGCGGCGGTTTCATCGGTCTGGAAATGGCGGAAAACCTGCATCGCCAAGGTATTCAGGTCTCTATCGTGGAGATGGCAGACCAGGTGATGGCACCGCTCGACTTCTCCATGGCACAGATGGTACATGAGGAACTGGCGGACAAGGGCATCCAACTCATCCTGAGCGACGGCGTACAGCGGTTTTCTGAGGAAGCGGGCAAAGTGGTAGTCAGTCTGAAAAGTGGTCGTACGCTGCCCGTGGATATGGTGCTGCTCAGCATCGGCGTGCGCCCCGAGACGAAACTGGCTACCGAAGCCGGACTTAAGATGGGCATCACCCGTGGCATCGCCGTGAACGAATATATGCAGACGTCTGATGAGAACATCTATGCACTGGGAGATGCCTGCGAGGTGATACACGGTGTGACGGGCAGACCTGCCATGATTCCGCTCGCCGGACCGGCCAACAAACAGGGACGTATCGTTGCCGATAATATGGCAGGCGGCAATCACGCCAAATACAACGGTACCATCGGTACCTCCATCGCCAAGGTCTGCGATATCACGGTAGCAGCAGCCGGTGCCAATGCCAAACTGCTGAAGCGCGAGGGTATCCCCTATATATCATCATTCACCCACTCATCCTCACATGCAGGATATTATCCAGGTGCCCTGTCCATGTCCATCAAGATTATCTTCTCGCCGGAAGACGGCAGACTGCTGGGCACACAGATAGTAGGCTATGACGGTGTGGATAAGCGTATCGAGATGGCAGCCCAGGTGATTCAGCGCCACGGCACCGTGTATGACCTTGCAGAACTGGAACAGGCCTATGCACCTCCTTATTCCGCAGCCAAGGATCCGATGAATATGGCTGGATTCGTGGCAGAAAACATGCTGGACGGCAAAGTGAAGATTGCGCAGTGGCGCGACATACATCCCGAGGACAAGGAGACGATTCTGCTGGATGTGCGTACTGCGGATGAATATTCACTCGGTGCCATCCCCGGTTCTGTCAACATTCCACTCGACAGTCTGCGCAGCCGTATCCATGAACTGCCCAAGGACAAGCCCATCATCGTCAATTGTGCTATCGGTCTGCGCGGCTATCTGGCTTACCGGATATTGGTTCAGCACGGATTCACGGATGTACGTAATCTCTCAGGCGGTTTCAAGACCTGGCATGTGGCCACCACCGACTGGAAATCCCAGTCAGCCTCAGCCGGCAATGTTCATATCAGCACGGAGGTACCCGCATCCGATGCCGAGGCCAAAGCCGATGCGATAGAGATAGACGCCTGCGGACTGATGTGCCCCGGTCCCGTGATGAAACTGAAGCAGAGTTACGGACAACTCACGCCGGGCAACAGACTCGTGATCAAGGCCACAGACCCTGCCTTTGCCAAAGATGTAGCTGCCTGGTGCAACATCACCGGTGCCAGACTGGTGGATGTGGACAACAGCCACGGCATGGTGAAAGCCACCGTGGAAAAGAGCGCCGACCAACCGTCAGCCTGTGTGCTGAATGCAGCAGGAGTGAGCAACAACAGCGGCAAGACCCTGATCGTGTTCAGTGATGACCTCGACAAAGCCCTCGCCTCCTTCGTCCTTGCCAACGGTGCAGCCTCCACAGGCAAGAAGGTCACCATGTTCTTCACCTTCTGGGGACTGAACATCATCAAGAAGCGCCGGAAGCCATCCGTAGAGAAGGATATCTTCGGCAAAATGTTCGGCATGATGCTGCCATCAGGCAGCAAGGCGCTGTCACTCTCCAAGATGAATATGGGCGGCATCGGCAGCAAGATGATGCGCCACATCATGAAGAACAAGCGCATAGACAGTCTGGAGACCATGATGCAGCAAGCCATCGACAACGGTGTGGAGATGATTGCCTGCACGATGAGCATGGATGTGATGGGCGTGAAGCAGGAGGAACTGCTGGACAATGTCCAGTTAGGCGGCGTGGCATCCTATCTGGAAAGAGCCGAACAGGCCAACATGAACCTGTTCATATAAGGAAAGAAGTAAGAGAGAGAACGAATATAATTACAAGCGGAGGCAGTACCGGCAAGAGTCATCAAGCTGGTATTGCCTTTTTCCACTGATTATATAATCAAAGATGACATGACCAAGAGCGACTTTTCTTGAA
>DAIRCP010000123.1:0-6974 GCA_036796635.1 Prevotella sp.
GCGCACCGTGCAATTTTATTTACGCACTGAGATATTTTTTTTTGGCGGTGCGCAAATCTATGCTCAATGTTTCAGCATGTCAAACTTAAGGCGATATCTCAAGAATTTTTGCGCATATTGCATATAAATTGTACATACGTTGATTTAATATAAACAGTTTGGTTACCTATAATGTTCTAATAAATAATATGCACAACTTACCAAGCATCGATTTATTAGCTTGTTAATTTCGCCAAGGGGTTCATATAGATAATCTCTTAATCAGAAATCATGAGTTTATATTCTATGATTTTAGTATGTAATTTAGAATATGCTTCAGAATAATTGTCATGAACCTGACGGCAAAGTAGTTCTGCATCCAACAGTTCTGTCATAGTGGTTGTACCAAACCGATATGTATTTCTATTGATTCGGAGATTTTCTTCGGCTTGTATAATAGATTTCTGCGCTATACTGAGAATTTTGTAGGCCTCTTCTACATCATACCAAAGTTTGTCAATCTGTATCAGAAGTTTCTGTTTGCTGTTCTCTAGTTCATATTGGGCATTTTCCAGTTCCTTTTTCTTACTTTTTATGGCATGACTACCTCCCCACCAATCGGAGATAGGTATAGATACTGTGGCATAGAGAGCAGCCCCGCCTCCTGCCTTACCGAAGAACTTTTCGTATTCATATCCTGTTCCAAGACCAATGGTTGGTAGGTATTTCCCTCTTTCCAAGTCAACCTCCAACTTGCCTGCATCAACATTCTTCTGGAGTAATCGATATTCTGCGATATGTCCTACAGCCATATCGTGGTTTTGACGGAGTGATACCAAATCATGATGCAAATTACTCACATTTATTTCTGATGTCACATCAAAGTCTGCATCACTCCGCCCAATATACTGAGCCAATAGCTGCTTGCTTACCTTGAGTCTGTTCTCCAACTGTAGACGATTACTCTCGTTCTCATCTATCCGTAATTCCACTTTCAGTAAGTCATTGCGATTCTTCAAACCATTTTTCACAGCATTCTCTACTGTCTTATGCAAATCAGCCAACAATGTATCTGCACTATCCACCGTCTTGATTTTCTCCTGAAGCATCACTATCTGCCAAAAATACCCCTCTACTTGTATATCCACGTCACGCAGTAACTTCTGACGTTCCAACTGACTGACCTCTACTCCCACTTTACTAAGTTTATAACTATTGGTCAACTGTCCACCTGAATAAATAGGTAAAGAGGCTTCCACCCCTGCTGTATAACCATATTTCCCATCTATAACACGCTCTCCACCATATTCAAAATCAAGAAGAGGAGACGAGGGTTTATAGTACATACCAGTAGCTTTGACTGTCGGGAAAAAAGATGTATAAGCCTGCTTCATCGCTTCCTGAGAACTCACTACCTGATTGTCGGCCTGCTTCACAGCCAAATTGTTTTTCACAGCCATACGCTTACAACTATCAAGACTGAGAATATCTTTTGCAGAGATGACTGACGAGATAGTCAGCATCACCAAACTAATAAAAAACTTATTCATATTATTTATCTATTTTTTATGATTAGTGCATACATCACCGGCATCACCGTGCGTATATAAAACAGAGTGATGAGGGTACCGAAACAAATGACGGCTGCCATGGGCATCCAGAGGGTACTCTGCGAAATAAGCATGGGCAATACGCCGAAACTGGCAGCAAAAGAGGTAAGAAGGATTGGGCGCATACGGCGCTTAGATGATTCACTCACCGACATCTCTACAGACAGATGCTCTTTATCACGTAACTCTCGCGCATAATCGAAGAGAATGATACCATCGCGCACCAGAATACCCATCAGACTTACTACACCCAGCACACTGGTCATACTGAATGAAGCACCGGTAAGGATGGTGCCAACGGCTGTGCCAATAAGGCAGAATGGCAGACAACTGAGCATCAACAACGGCTCTGTGAGATTTTTGAAATGCCACAGCAATATAAAGAAGATGATGACAACCGATGCGGCAAGCGACATCATTATCTCGGGCATAGATTTGTCGTCACCGCCTGCTTTACCTCCATAAGAGATTTTCACTCCTTGTTCAAAATGCTGCCGATTCATCTTCTTCATGAGTTGTTCGGTCACATCATTCACATTTTTATCATAAGACACTTCCGACTTGACGGTAACAGTGCGGAGTCCATTAAGATGACCTATCTGGCCCCATTTCCAGATAGGTTCAGCCTTGGCTATCTGACGTACTTTCACGTGATACTTGCCATAACTAACAGGAATATCCTCATTCAGCACATCTTCCACACTGGCACTGTCAGCCTTGTTACTTTTGAGCATCACTCGGCGACTATAATTGCCATCCCAAACTGTACCTACTTCCATACCCTCGCCATACCTTATCATCAGGGTCTCTTCCAGATTCTGATTAGTTACCCCCAGATGAGACACATTGTTTTCATCCAATGATATACGCACGCCAGGATTCGGTTCTGCCATATCAGAACGGATAAGAAACAAGTCTTTCATTGTATGCATTACGCTGATGACAGAATCTGTGGCTCTGCTCAGTTGTGCCATATCGCTGCTCTGTATTCTAACTTCCACGGGATTGGCTTCCTCACTATAAGATATCTGCTTGAATCGTACATAGGCTTGGGGAAAATAACTGCTGTATCTGGCAGCCATCTCAGGTATGACATTGAATGTCTCATCACTGCTGACCGTATTTACAATGAACTGTGCGAAATTACTTCCACCTGTCTGCGGCGAATAACCATCAACAAACCTGGGTGATGAGGAACCATGAAAAGACGCAATGGATAAGATACGCTTGTCACGCAGCATCATGTGTTCCAAACTGTCGGCTACGGCTGAAGTGGCGGTGAGTGAGGTACCTGTAGGAGTATATATCTCTACGGCAAACTGGTCACGCTCGGCTGCCGGCATCACCTCTTGTGGCAGATGAAGCACCAACCACGCACCGATGACTACAGTTGTAAAACCGACTACAAGGGTCGTCTTCTTGTGAGCGAAACAGATATCTATGAGATGATCGAAGAATCGCTGCACCATAAGCAGCATGGAAAAATGCTCTTTCCCATGATCGAGAATATCCACCTCCAATGGTTTGCGGATAATCAGATACTGCATGAGTGGCACAAAGAGCTGGGCTACATAGAGGGAGATAAACAGGATAATGGCCATTGAAACAGGAAAACTGAACAGGAACTCTCCATTTCCACCCGTCATAAAAATCAGGAATGGGAAAAAGGTGATGCTGATGGCAAGTGTAGCTGAGAGAATGGACTTGTAAAAATGCTCTGCACTGGCTATCGTAGCATGATAACGCGACATGCCATGTGAGAGATTTTCCAGATATCCATCGATGATGACAATGGAATCATCCACAATCATACCCAGGGTGACTATCAGTGCAGCCAAAGTGACGGTATTAATCTCCATTCCAGTAATATACAAGGCGCCCAATGAGATGAAAATAGTGACGGGCATCGTGCTGGCAGCTACCAATGCCACACGAAACGGCATCAGTAATATGACTACAAGTATCACCGATACGATGGCTATAATCAGTTCATGAAGGAAGGAGTACACGCTGTCATCTACTATTTTACTCAAGTCATCTATTTTGCTGATACTGATATCCTGAGGCAACTGTTGTCTGAACGTATCCAATTCGGTATTTACAGCTGCTCCCATACGTGATATATCATTCCCTTTCTTCAGCTCTACACTCAGTACCAGGCATTTGGTTCCATTGTAGGTCACATAATCGGTCGCCTGGGGATACTCACGCCTGACTGTCGCCACATCTTTCAGATGAAGTTGTTTGCCAGTGGCAGGGTCTGAATAGACAACAGTCTCTTCCAAATCGCGCAGACGATTCACCGAACGACTGACATAGATGGGACGGAACATCTGTTTCGACTTCAACTGGCCTGCAGTAGTAACATATCCTTTTTCAGATAAGTGCTGAGCTATTTCCTGGTCTGTAATGCCGTATTGTGACAGTTTCTCTATATCAAGACTGATGCTTATCTGCTCTTTCTGCATGCCATATACTACAAGTTTGCCGATACTGGGAATTGTTCGCAGACTATCTTTCAGTTGATCCATATAATCGGATAGTTCCTTATAGGTCTTTGTCGTAGACTGCATGGTAATGAGCAGTGCCGATACATTACCGAAATCATCATCCACATCCAGAGAATATATACCTTGCGGTAAATGCTCCTTGAATCCGGGCAGTTCATGTTTCAGCTTGTTCCAGAATTCTGTAGGTTGCTTGACATCTTCCGTCAGTTCCACTGTTACGACAGAGAGACCATCTTGCGTGACAGAGGTGGTTTTCTCTTTATCCACTTCCGGATGCTGAAAAATAAAGTCTTCCAGCGGTTTGGTTACCTGCTCTTCCATCTCCTCGGATGTGGCACCCGGATAAACGGCTGTAACTATACCTTCACGGATGGTATAATGCGGAAATTCATTTTTGTTCATTCTGTCCAGTCCATAAATACCAAAAGCCACCAGACAGCATACGATGGTTACTATGACAGTACTATAGTGCATCGCCCAGGAAGGCAACGTAAAAAACATATTCTTCTTTTTCATTGCTGCTCTGTTTTACTCATTGTTGACATCCTTGACCTTGCAACCCTCATACACTTTCTGCTGTCCTTCCACAATGATGCGCTCACCGGCATGCAATCCGCTTGTCACCACTAGCCCATTGGAAGTCAGTTCACCAGTAACTACGGTGCGTCTAGTAGCTTTACCTTCCCTACTTACCCATACGAAATGACTATTATCAGAATTTATCTGAATAATATTCTCCGGAATGACTATCGTTTCTGCATTGGTCACACTAGGATGTCCTGTGAGTTTGCAGAGCATGCCAGGAAGGAGCTTCCCTTTAGGATTGCTCATCAGTGCCTTTATTGTATAAGTACGCGTATAATTATCGGCTTCAATTCCCTTTTCTATAATTGTAGCAGTATAAACACTGTTTTCCAACTCAGGAACAATCACCTGTATCCGATGTCCTTTATTGAAGTCGCCAATTTCCGTAGAAGGTACATGGATACTCACTTTTACCTTAGATATATTGGTGATAGTTGCTACAGTCATACCAGCGGACACATTCTGTCCAGCCTGAACCTCCCTGGAGGAGACATAGCCAGAAAAAGGAGCGCGGATACTGCAGTCGGTCAACTGTTTTCGGGCCATATTCACCTGAATATCTGCCTGCTGCAAGTTATTCTGCACTTCCACCCATTGTGCTTCTGGCATACTTTGGGTATCATACATATTCTTATATCTCTTATAGGCATCTCGAGCTTTTGCCTGTTGTGCCCGTGCCGTCTTATAGTTGTCCATAGCCAGCGTTTTGTTTATCTCTGCTATGAGTTGTCCTTTACTTACCACCATTCCTTCTTCTATAGGTATGGCGGTAAGGGTTCCACCTCCAGTGAAACTCAGTTCGGCTTTCTTACCTGCTTCTATTATTCCTGAATACATCTGTTTGGTGGCATCCTCGCTATTACCCAACTGCTGGGTTTTTACGCGCGTGATCTCCACTATTTCCTTTTTCACTTGATCTGTGCAGGCAGTCATCAATATGACAACTGCAATCATTACTACTATTTTTTTCATCTCGGCTAATTTATACTGGTTTTCTATTTTCGCATGCAAAAATAGAAATAAAATAGTTGAGTTTGGTATTCTAAAAGTATTTAAAACATAGACTAAAATGCTTCATAATAATTAATTGATGTAAATAGTAGAATAATAGACACCTTTAGAATACTACTTTTTGGATAAATTGATGCATCTTTGTAGGCGAAACGAATAAAAGCAGTGGTAAAATGGAAAAGGACGGTATACACCATGTGGACTTTAAGAATATGTATGAGGACAATATCTTCAGATTTAATGATGAAGACTTCTTCATGATGGATGACATTAAGGAGTTGCCTGACTCATTTTACAATATGGAGACCGATTATGTGGTGAACATCTATTGCAATGAGGGACGCTTTCTAATCACAGTGGACGATAAGGAGTACGAAGTGAAAGAGGACGGGTGTATCTTCTGTCTGCCGGGTTCTATACTCCATGATTATATGATGTCACCTGATGTGAACATTACTGTGTTCGGCTTTTCAATTGCTGCACTTGAACGATCCAGTTACATCAACCGGTATATATGGCAATTCTATGATTATATCAGGAAACATCCAGTAGTCTATTTGTCAGAAATGGATATGAAAATCATAGATTCTTATTATTATCTGTCTCTCTTGAAAGTACAACAGGCAGAAGATCCTTTTACCAAAAGTATTGCTTCGCTTCTTTTTCAGGCCTTCGCTTTTGAATTTCTCAATATTGTGGCAAAGGAGATGAAACAGGACAAGAAAATTGCGGAAAACTCTGCTGTACGACAGAAAGACACTGTACTGCATCAATTTCTGGATTTGCTGGCTGACAGCGATGGTAAAATCAGGTCGGTAGCTGTAGCTTCAAACAAGTTACATCTTACACCTAAGTACTTTTCTCACCTTATCAAACAATCATCTGGGAAGACTCCGCTGCAATGGATACATGAATATACGAAAGAAGCTATCATTCGTCATCTCATCTACTCACCAAAAACAATTAAGGAAATTGCTTCAGAAATGAATTTTCCTAGTATTGCATTCTTTGGTAAATTCGTTAAAAGTCAATTAGGCGTATCACCAACAGAATATCGCAATACACATAAGATAAAATATAAATAAAGCTTATACCCGCTGGCGGAATTAAATTACTGCATACTTAACTTTTCCAATAGGATTGTTATTAATTAATTATGTTTATACTCTGGCAGTTCTTAAAATGCACTAATTTTCCCGATATTTCTGGTAAACAGCCCTTCTATTATATCGTACTCTCAAATATGATAAATAGCCTTTACTTTCTTTGGTAATTTCGA